>JABMNT010000162.1 GCA_013203595.1 Rhodospirillales bacterium | reverse complement strand
TTAAAATCGTTATTGTCGGTCATGTGGACCATGGCAAATCAACAGTCGTCGGGCGCATCTTCTACGACACGGGCACCCTGCCCGAAGGGCGGGTCGAAGCCATCCGCGACATGTGCAAAAAACGCGGCATGCCCTTTGAATGGGCTTTTGTCATGGACGCCCTGCAAGCCGAACGCGACCAGGGCATTACCATCGATGTCTCGCAGGTCTTCTTCAACTCATCGAAACGCCGCTATGTGCTGATTGACGCACCCGGGCACCATGAGTTTATTAAAAACATGGTTACCGGTGCGGCTTCGGCAGATGCCGCCGTTCTGGTAATCGATGCGGAACACGGTGTCCGCGAAGAGACCCGCCGCCACGCCTATTTGCTGCATCTGTTAGGCCTGCGGCGCGTGGTTGTCGCCTTATCGAAAATGGACCTGGTCGATTATTCGCAGGATCGCTATCAGGAGGTCAAATCGGAATGCCTGGACTATTTGACCAATATTGGTCTGGATCCGGCAGCGATCGAGGTTGTCCCGGTATCCGGGCGTGACGGTGATAATATTGTAACCCGCTCCACCGCCATGGACTGGTATACGGGACCGACTCTGCTCGAACAGCTCGATCACTTTTCCAGCCCGGCGCCGGACGACGAACTGCCCCTTCGCCTTCCCGTTCAGGACGTCTACAAATTTGACAAACGCCGGATTGTCGCCGGTCGCATTGAAAGTGGCAGACTGGCGGTTGGTGATGAGCTTACCTTTTCACCATCCAATAAAAGCGCGAAGATCAAATCCATAGAAACCTGGAATTCGCCCACCACGGAAACCACTGCCGGTGCCGGTCAATCCGTCGGCATCACCCTCGATCAGCAGATTTTTGTTGAGCGCGGCGAAATTGCCAGCCATGTGAAATCGCCGCCCTGCCTGACCAACATATTCAGGGCCAAATTATTCTGGCTGGGCCGGACTCCGGTGACGGTTGGCAGCCGCTACCGTCTCAAACTGAACACCGCCTCCTATGTTGTCGAGGTCGCCAGCATCGAAAAAGTTATCAACGTCGAAGACCTGGGCGAAACCAGCGCCAAACAGGTCGGGCGATATGCCGTTGGCGAAGTTATTTTCAAATCAAGAGGCCTGATGGCTGTCGATGCCTTCACCGAAAATCCCCACACCGGCCGGTTCGTTCTGGTCGACAATGACGATATTGCTGGTGGCGGCCTGATCGACATGGATGGCTTTCCAGACCAGCGCCAGCGGGTCGGCGTTCGCTCGTCCAATATCGATACCAATGCGCATGGCGTAAACCTGGACCAGCGATGGCACGTCAATGGCCACAAAAGCGGCATCGTTTGGCTGACCGGCCTGCCCGGTTCGGGCAAAACCACGCTTTCCTTTGGTCTTGAAAAAGCCCTGTTTGACAATGGCTACCACGCTTATGTGCTGGACGGTGAAAATATTCGCCAGCATTTATCCGAGGATCTCAGTTTCTCGCCCGAGGACCGCTCGGAAAACATTCGCCGGGTTGGCCAGTCGGCACGGCTGTTTGCCCATGCGGGGATGATTTCCATTACCGCCTTTATTTCACCCTACCGAACGGACAGGGACAGGGTCCGTGCCCTGGCGCCGAACCTGTTCCATGAAGTCTATCTGGATGCGCCCATTGACGTGTGCGAAGCACGCGATACCAGTGGATCCTATCAAAAGGCGCGACGTGGCGAAATTACAGATTTTACCGGTGTTTCCGCCCCCTATGAAAAGCCGGTGGCCCCGGAACTGGTTATCGACACCGTCAACCAGTCAGTCGAGCAGAGCCTCGAACAATTGATCACCTATGTACGGAAAGCCTTTTCACGTTAGGGGATTGCCGGCGATTTTTGAAGCACCGAAATCGTCCTGACTGGATGAACTCGCCACAAAGCCAGGTCCGCGCATGAGCCTGTTCACTTCGGTCTTGCGCACGCTCACATGCTTTTCAGAGATCCATGCTGCGCCAGAAACTTGGCGGTTGAGCCGGCATGCAGGAAGGCCAGCGCACATCCCAGTTCACGGTCCTTCGCTTCACCGATTTCTTCGCAGCTGGTTACCGGCACCGCGGATTGCCCGGTCAGTTCCGTCTCATCAACGGCCGGCAGTGCGCCCGGCAAGTCTGCCTCTTTACGGATATCCGGTTTCGGGTCACCCTCGGCAACCTTTTTAAATAAAATGACATCCGGGGCGACGCCGCGCGCCTGCAGGGTATGCCCGTCCGGACCATAATAAAGGGCAGTCGTCAGCTTCAGGGCGCCATCGATGGGCAGCGGTATGATCGTCTGCACCGAGCCTTTGCCAAAGGACTGGGTTCCCATGATGGTCGCGCGTTTATGAAATTTAAGGGCGCTGGCGACAATCTCAGAAGCCGAGGCGCTTCCGCCATTTATTAAAACAACCATCGGCAAGCCGTTAGCCAAATCGCCCATTTCCGCAGTAAAGACCGACGAGGTCTGGAAATTCCTGCCCCGCACGGAGACAATTTCACCGGCGTTTAAAAATGTATCGCTGAGAATCACCGACTGATTTAGCAACCCGCCGGGATTATTTCGCAAATCGAGAACGATACCTTTCGGCTCGCCCCCGTATGCGGCGCGCAGCGCGGCAAAGGCAGATATGACCCCACCTTCCATGCGCTCAGAAAAACGTGATACCCGGACGTAGCCGATATCGCCTTCCATGCGCCAGCGGACGGCACGGACGGTAATCACCGCCCGGGTCAATGTGACATTAAAATCATCCACCCCCTGGCGGCGGATTTTGAGATCAATATCTGTGCCCGGCTTGCCGCGCATTTTCTGAACCGCCTGGGCAAGGGTTTTGCCCTGAATGGGGTCCTGATCAACATGGGTGATCAAATCCCCCGGCTGCAAACCGCTGCGCGAGGCGGGCGTATCCTCAATCGGCGAGACGACTTTGACAAAACCATCCTGCATGGTCACTTCAATGCCGAGACCGCCAAACTCGCCTTTGGTCTGCACAAAACTTTCCCGGAATTCATCGCGGTTCATATAGGCCGTATGCGGATCAAGGGATGCGGTCATGGCGTCCAGAGCGGCCTCGACCAGCGCCTCCGATTGCGTTGCCCCAATCGCCGGCTTGCTGTCTTCAATGCCCTTGATCGCGGCGTCGATCAATTCACTGTCGGGGACTTCATGAACGTAGCTGGTGCGCAAACGCTTGAACGCAAACCCGAAATAATCCAGATTCTCATCCTCTGGATCAATGGAATATTTCTTGAAGACCTGCGAAAAACGTTCAAATTCAAGGGCCGCATTTTCCGGAAGCTGGTCACCGCCGCCGACAACCCGCAGCACCCGAGAAAGCGGACTTTGCGGGTCACCGACGCAGCCGCTAATTGATGGCAGCAGGGCAAGCGACAGCAGCATGGCAATGCCAACTAAAATGGACTGCGGAGATCCTTTCCAGCCCTTCACTCGGCGCTCCTGGCGATGGGGTCAGCCATCTGCTGTAATTTTTTCAATCAATTCTCCAAGCACCCGGTCGGTGTCCTCGTTCTCAACCTGACAGGTTCCGGCGTTGACGTGGCCACCGCCACCGTACTGCAGCATCAACTCGCCGATATCTGTTTTTGAGGTACGGCTAATAATGGATTTTCCGGTGGCCAGCACCGTATTCAACTTGTTCAGGCCCCACAGAACATGGATCGAAATATTGCATTGCGGGTACATGGCATAAATCATAAACCGGTTGCCGGCATAAATCGTTTCTTCTTCCCGCAGGTCGAGAACGACCAAATTTCCATGTATCGTTGAACAGCGCTCGATCTGGTCCTTGAACAGGACTTCGTGCTCGCGATAAAGTTCAACCCGTTCGTGCACATCCGGCAAGGCCAGAATTTCATCGATCGCGTGGTCGGTGCAATAATCGATCAACTGCATCATCAACTGATAGTTAGACACGCGGAACTCGCGAAACCGACCGAGTCCTGTCCGCGAATCCATCAGGTAGTTCATCAACACCCAACCGGTGGGGTTGAGTATTTCATCTTTTGAATATTGGGCGGAATCACCCTTATCAACAGCTTCCATCATCTCTTCGGATACGGTGGGAAATTTCTTTATTCCCCCATAATAATTGTAAACAACACGCGCCGCGGACGGGGCATGGGCTTCAATGATGTAGTTTTCAGGCCGCTCATCGACGCGCGATATTTCGCTGGAATGATGGTCGAATGCCAGATGGACGCCGGGAACATAAGGCAGGTTTGTGGTAATATCCTTGTCGGAAATCAGGATTGTTCCATCCTGCATATCCTTCGGATGGACAAATTTAATGTCATCAATCATATTCATTTGCTTAAACAAAACAGCACAGACCAGCCCGTCAAAGTCACTGCGGGTCACCAGACGAAATTTATTATCGCTATCGCTCATGCAAACATCCCTTCTCATATAAATTTTTTGGTTTTCACACCAGTTAAGGTGAAAAGTCTTGGCGCAGTCTAACCCAACATTCCAAATACCGAGAGTAGGGTTTACCAACCGACGAATATTTTAATTTCACCAGCATAATTGCTGAAACCTGCGCCTCAAAGGATTTTTTGCTTTCGCTCCCGACAGGCTCCCTGCATTTCAAATGCCAACCAGGTGGCCAGTCCCAGCAGAACAACCGCTCCGGCCTGGTGCAAGGCCGCCAGCGCTACCGGTACCGCCAGCAAAAGTGTCGATATGCCAAGCCCGACCTGCACACAGGCCATACCCGCAAGTCCGTTGGCCAGCCGCCTTGCCAGTGCCGGCGTCGGCAGTTTATGGGCGACGATGCAGGTGTAAATGATCATGCAAAAAGTAAAAATCGCCAAAACCCGATGATCAAACTGTACCGTCAGGTGGTTTTCAAACAGATTGAGATAAACCGGTTGCATGTCGAGCAGACCGTCGGGGATAAGTTCCCCGTCCATCAGCGGAAAGCTGTTGTAAATCAGCCCGGCATCGAGCCCGGCGACCAGTGCACCGGAGAACACGGTGACAAAAACCAGCGCGGCCAGCCAGCGGCTCAGCCGCCGCAATCGCACCGTGCCCTCCCGATAGGGCGTCGGTCCGGACAGGAATCTCAGCCCGCACCACAGCAAGCTGGCATAGATGGCCATAGCCAACATCAGATGTGCCGCCAACCGGTAGTGGCTGACATCCGGGCGATCAACCAGCCCGCTTTTCACCATGTACCAGCCCATACCGCCCTGCAGTCCGCCCAGGACAAGGATACCACCCAGGGCCAGCGCCCGGCGCCCGCGCACCCAGCCCTTTGTCAGAAAGAACACAAACGGCACGAAAAAGGCGAGGCCGATCAGGCGGCCCCACAGGCGATGCAGAAATTCCAGCCAGAAGATCCCCTTGAATTCAGGCAACGTCATATCCGCATTTATTTCACGGTATTCCGGTGAGCCCCGGTACATGCCAAACACGCGTTCCCATTCGGAATCGGAAAAGGGAGGCAGCCAGCCTGTTACCGGCCGCCATTCCACCATCGACAGCCCTGATTCTGTCAGCCGGGTGACACCCCCCAGAACAATCATGGCAAAAACCATGATGGCGACACTAAACAGCCAGAAGGCAACAAGTCGGTTATGAGATGTGGCAGAGTTCATGAGATTTGGCACCGCTTACATATAGGGGATCAACTACCGCTAAAATAACCGACCCGGCGGTAAAGCCAAGTCCTTCAAACACCAGGTCATCAAAACCCCGGACCGTCATAAATCTCAGATATCGCGGCCCAGGGCGCGGGCCAGCAGCATATAGACCTTGCCGACATCGGAAGACAGGAAGGTTTGCGTCAGAACACCGCCCTGATCTCGTTTTCCACCCTCTTCAAGCAAGGTTTCGAACTCCTGCAAATAGCGGCTCACATAGTCTCTGAACTCCATATCAGCCTGATATTTGTCACGGATTACCGTCAGCTTGGCTTTCTCGCGGAACCCAAGCATCTTGCGCACAAACACGCCGCGCTCTCCCTTGTTGAAGCGACGCCAGTCCTCTTCGGTAACCGTCGTCTCCAGCACCCGGTTCATATCCACGGCCAATGACTGCAGGCGTTCGGAAATAAATGCCGACTGATGCATGAAGTTATCCAGGCCAACTTCGTTGCGGCGCTGTTTCAGGGCTTCAATCAGGGCGTTCGCCTCGTTGGAAACATCGCGCATTTCATTTGTCCGGCGCTCCAGCAACTGGCTGGCTTCACTGGCGCGTTCGACCACCTGACCGGTTGTCTCGTTCAGGGCATTGGAGTGCGTGCGCACCTGCTGGTCCCAGGCCGCCACTTTATTCATGGCGGCATCGGTGGTCGAGGTTAGCTCGACAGACCGGCGACCAAGGGCACCGCCCAGTTGCTCCAATCCCTGCTCGGCCTGTTTGTAGGTTGTTGACAGGCTGTAGAGTTGGCGGCGCAGGCCCTCCGCCAGGCTTTCGATTTTCGTCACCACCCCTTCCGCATGGGTTCCCGAATCCTGGGCCTGATGACGGAACAATTCGGTGATTTTGGATAGCTTGGCCGCATTTGTCTCGACAGTGACCGAGGCCTCGCCGGCGCGTTGGCTGATAGCCTCGCCGACCCGCGACAGCCGGGCCACGGATTCTTCGGCTGCGGTGGTCAAAATCTGGTTCTGCAAACTGATCGACTGGCCGGCCTCGTCCAGATGCGCCGTCGCCTTTGTCGAAACGCCGGACAGTTCCTGATAGTTTTTACGGAGGTCGTTGCTGACCTCTTTCAGATTGTTGACAGACCGTGCCGACATGATATCCAGCTCGTCATATTGCCCGCGTAGGGACGAGGAAATTCGCTCGACATCGTTGGAAAGTCCTTCCGAAGCACCGGAGACTTCATCCGAATGGCGGCTAAGTGCGTCGGTGACCAGGGTGATCAATTGGGTCGCCTTATCAGCCGTTTGGGTTAACTCATGGGACCGTTGATGCAGACTGTCGCTGGTTCGGGCCAGATTGGAAACGGCATCGGTGGAAGCCGTTGCCAGCTCGGTTGCTTCCTTGTGCAGGGAGTCGGAAAAGGCCTGGACATGGGTTGATGCCGCATTATAGGCCAACGTCAGGTCCTGCGAACTGCGATGCAGCAAGCTGCCCACGTCGTCGAACTGAATACGCGCCTGTCCCAGCGACGACTCCAGCTCGCCAATATGGCCTTTCAGGGATTGTGCGATGCCTTCCAGATTTGAGGCAGCCCTTGACGATGCGGAGGTTGCACTTTCCACGTGCTCCTGCATGGACAGGGAAACATCGGTTATCCGCGTAACCGCCGTGTCGGAAACGTCGACGACCTCATTCTGCAATGTTCTGGCAAGTCCGGTCAGTTCCGCCGTTGCATTGCCAACCGTAGCCCTGACCTGATGTTGTGCAACTTTTGACAATTCCGTCATTTCCGAAGTGGCTTTTGCGGCCGTCCCGGTCACCAGGCTTTCCGTTGTTTCAAATAACCCGGTAACTTCCGCCGCCGCTTTGGCTGCTGTATCTGATACCCGGGTTTGCATCTCAACCGTCAGGTCCGACAGTTTTGCCGTCGCGTTATCCGCGGTGAAGGTAATCTGATCGGAGCCGGCTTGCAGGTCGAATGTCACGCGATTGAGGTTGTCGACAGCGCCGCTGGAGACAATACCCAGATCATAGGCGCTTTCGCGCAGATGTTCGCCGGCCAGGGCCAGCCGGGATGTTGTTTGGTCGGTCAGGTCATCAAGTTCTAAGGATCGGATTTTATACAGATCACCGATCATATCCATCTGTTCACGGGCCCGATCCGATGCGGTTTTCAGATCCGTGGCCTGCCCCATCATGACTTCCGTCACCAGTGACAACAACTGGGCGGCGCGGTCAGCACCTTTGGACAGGTTCTGTGTGTTTTCATCGAAGTGCGTGCGGGCGACGGAAATGTCGCCAACTGCGCCATCGCTTGCGCTGGCCAGCGCAACGGCGCTGTGGCGCAATACATCCGTCATTTGCCGAACCTTGCCGGCGGCGGAATCCGATGAGGTCATTAATTCGGTGAGGGTCTCCTGCATTTCATCACTCACCGCATGCATGCGCTGTTCGGAGCGTTTGGAATAACTCTCCAGATCTTCGGTCCGGTCCCGCAGAACCGATCCGGCATCAATCATCATGGTGGCCGCCCGTGAAGACAAATCGGAAAGATGTTGGGCCCGCATATCCAGCACACGGGCCACCTGATCAACTTTTTCAACCGCCTGCAAAGAGACCAGACTCAATGACTTGTAGCGAGTCTGGACCGTCTCACCCAGATCGTGCAACCGCGACGTGGTGGTTTCAGACAGGCTCCCCAAATCGCCAAGCTGGGACTGGAACTCGTCGACAATCGCCGACGTCCGCTCGGTGGTCCGCTCGATTTCCTGATTGGCCTGGCTGAGGGCGTGGCTGGCGGCACTGACGTCTGCAACACCTTTCTCGCTGGCCAGCGCCAAAAACCGGGATTTTTCAGAAAGCTGCTCTGATATGGCGCCGATCTGCGCGGTGGCCAGATGGGTTGCATCGGTCAAATCTTCCGAACGGGCCTGCAGTGTATCCCCCGTCGCATTTATACGCAGCACACTCTGACTGGCAATGCGGGCCAGGGATTCCGCCTTTTCAATGACAAGATCACCGACCTCGCTAATGTCATTGCGGGCGGCAACGGATGCCCCGGCCAGATCGATGCTGCGGGCGTCCAGTTCCTCGCCGGCCCGCTCCACCTGCTGCAGAACCCGTTCGGCGATTTCGTCAAGCGCACTGGAACTTGTCTGCAATTGATCACCCACGGCCTTGGCTTTCGTGGCGGTCTCATCGGCAAGGGTCGACATATCCTCGGCCTGATCACGGAAATCCCTTCCAACCCCCTTGATCTGTTCGGCGATTTTTTCCGATGTGGCGTCCATATCATGGGCCTGGGCGCGAAATGAATCGCCTATTTCACGGACACGCGCGGTCACCTGATCCGCCGTTTCAATCAGCGCATGGGATTGTTTGTTAATATCTTTCTCGATACTGCCGGATTTCTGGGCCACCAGTTCTGCGGTCTTGGTGAGCAGGTCCGTTTGCCGGCCGAGGGTTTCCGTCATCTGGTCAATTTGCGTATTTGCCCGCTCCGTATGCTCGGACATATCGCGGGTATGGGTGGCGACGGTTTCCGCGCCGGTGGCAATCCGGGAAACGGCAGACTCGGTATTGTCCGTAATTTCACCCATACGGGCACGCAGTATTTCACCGGCCTGATCCATCCGGCTCACCGCCTGCAAGGCCACCCGATCCAGCGTCTGCGTGCCTTCGGTCAACAGGTCAGAGGTTGCTCCGGCACGTTTTTGCACGCTTTCCGCCACACCATCCAGATCCGAGGTTTTTTCTGCCAGCAGCTGTGCCAGGCCTTCGGCGCGGGTCGATGCACGTTCCGTCGACGAGGTTAATTCACGCGAACGAAGCTCCATGAGATCGCTGGTTTCGCGGGCATAACTGATGGCCTGACCTGACACCGACTGCAAATCTTCGGTCTGCCGCCGCAAGGCATCGGCGACCGCATGGGCGCGCAGATCGGCATCTTCGGATACCTGGGACAGCTCAACAGTGCGCTGGCGAATCATGCCCGTCACCGCTTCGCCGCGCCGGGCCGCATCTTCGGAGGCTTTCGTCAGGTCCTGGGCCTGACGCCGCATCGAGTCGGTAATTTCATTCATCCGTGACTGGGCACGGTCCGATGGATAGATCAGGCGCCGCAGGTGCCAGCGCAGCATGCTGGTTTCCCGACGCAGTTGCTGGCCGCGCTCAAAAAACTCAACCACCATCCACAGCAGAGCCAGCGGTGTGATGCTGCCGGCAGCAAGCCCACCAAGCTCGTGCGGCAAAAGATCAGGGATATTTTCCCAACCCAGCCCGGTATCAACAAAGGAGATAACCCCGAAAATCCAGGCAAATGAAACCAGCAGACCGCTCACTGCAATCAGCCGGTATTTCAGATAAAACGGCGGTTTCCAATCGTCGAAATCGCCCGTATCCATATCGTCCATATCTGCGCGTCCGCCACCGACGCCGGCGTCCCTGGCTTTTTCCAGAAGATGATCCGGCACCACGGCACCCAGCGAATCCGCTATCGCCTGTGCGGTTGCCTTATCTGAACTGCCTGCGCTGGTTTCAGCCATGTCGTCCCCAATCGGTGATACGAACGTATAACGGCCAGACTATACACCCCTATATATAGCGCGTAAATATTATCAAATGACGATATATAGCGTTTTCTGGGGATAACCTGAAACACACCCCCCTGATTCTAGCGAAAAACAGCCGATTTAACGAACAGAAAACTTAATTCGCGATTTCGCTTATTTTCTGAACGATCCGCTGCGCCGCGTCGCCGTCCGTCAGGTTGCCATAGAGGAGGTCACGGTAATAAGCGCGCCGGTCGCCATGCGGATTTGGATTTGCCAGAGATTGCAGGACCGCGGCTGCCAGTTTATCAACATCTGTGATGTCGAAGCCCAGGTCGCGCCAGGACCTTTCGGGCCCGTCGGCATCAAAGTACAGGGGATCTTTCGATTTCTCCGGATTGGCCAGTAGCACAATCGGGCGATCCAAAATCAAATACTGGAAAATAACGCCGGAGGCATCGGAAACCAGCACATCCGACGCCAGCATTGCGGCTGTCAAATCCGCTTCCGGGTCATCCAGCAGAAATATATTTTCGTTGGTTTCCGCCAGGTTTTTCCAGGCCGTTCGCAGGGCCGAAGACTGTTCGCAAAAATCCGGATGGGGTTTGATGAGCAGGCAGATATCCCTACGCTCACCGAGAATTAGCGTTCCGATGTTCTCTGCAAGCATATGTACCGTGGTCATCGATGGCGTAGCGGTCGGTGCATAAAGCACCACTTTCTTATCAAGCGGCAAATCAAAGGGAAGCGGGCTCGACTGCTTTCTGAACAGGGCGTCATTGCCGATATATCCGGTGACCCACAGGCGCTCGGTTTTGACGCCGGTTTTTTCAGAAAACTGTTTGCTGAACCCGGGGCTTGGCATGCAGATGAAATCGCCGGGCTTCGGCAGGTTGGCCAGATAGTTTTTTGACGCCAGGGAGTTGCGGGTCTGCACATAGATGGCCTTGGGAAGCGACGTCCTCAGAACCTCGGCCTGACCATCACAGACAACCACCACATCCGGGTCAAACTCAATCAGTTCCCGCCCATCCCCGGTAATCAGCGGCCAGTGATCGGGCAAAAGCGCATCGAACAGCGGTCGCAAAAGCGGAAAATGAAAGCGCCGGTTAATGTGAATGCCAACACGCCTCGCGGTCTTCGATTGGGAAATATTTCTGCGCCCCGACTTTTCGGCCTTAAAGCTCAGGTAGGCGGCACGGGCAAAGACGTTTGTCGGATCCACTTCCAGGGCCTGGTCGATTGCATGGCGGGCCTCGTCGGTACGGCCCAGGGATTTACGCGCCAGGGCCAAATGGGTTAACGCATCCGATCGCTGCGGGTTGATTTTCAGTGCCGCCTGCAAATGCGGTATGGCATTGTTGGCGGCACCGGCACGGCGATAGCCGGCGCCCAATAAATACCGCGTTTCCACATCCGACGGTGCCCGCTCGGCGGCTTCTTCCAGCGCCTGCAGGGCGGCCCGTTCATCACCCAGCAAAAACAGGACTTTTCCCAAACTGCGCCGGGCCCCCACATGGCTGCTGTCCCTGGCCGCGGCACGGCGCAGGCAAACGGCGGCTTCCGGCAGTTTTTGTGCGGCCGCCAGCAGTTCACCGAAGGAATAATTGGCTTCCACATGATCCGGATCCGCTTTCAGGGCCTTTTCAAAATATTCGGCGGCCGCGTCGTAGGCACCGCGCGACCGTGCCGAGAGCCCCAGATTGACCAGCGACTGTGCCTCGGTTTTGCCGGCAGCTGGTCCGGCAGGAGCGGACTTGCCGGCCTGGCCGGCCGGCGACAAGGTGACCAAGCCTAGCTTGGCAAGCCAGGCCAGGGTACGGGGCAGTCGAAAACGCACACCTTCGCCCAACGGCTCAGCCAGCTCGATCACCGAACAGGTGCCTTTTTCTGCCAGTTCCTGACCAATGCAGGTGATATCTTCGTCCGACAGCATGGCGGCCTCGGCAAACTGGTTCATCATCAGGGCCCGGCGTTCGGCCAGTTGCTCCAGCAGCTCGCCGGCTTCAGGTTTGGCGATGGCGACCAGGGCATCGCCATTGACTGTCTGTGACGGATAGGCCTGAAACAGCGAAAACGGGTCATCGCGCAGCGGGTGCATGGGGCGGCCCGCCACCGTTGGCGCAGATTCGACACTGCGGCTGCGAATATTGGCCAGTTCACGCCACAGGTCCTGATAGGCGTTGATGACAACCCGCCAATCGTAAACCTCGCGCGCCCGTTTCCGTGCCGCCTCGCCCAGCCGCTTACGCAACGCCGGATCGATGGCCAGCGCCGCATAGGCGTCAGCGGCGGCGGCCACATCAACGGCCATGCTTTGCGAAACAATCCCACAATACTGATTGAATGAACGATCACGCGCCTCGTCGGTCAGACTGGCCTCCATCTGCAGGCTCAGGTCGGAACCCGAGTCCGGCAGAGGCAGCCAGGTCGGGATCAGAAAACCGTCGGTGCCATGGCGAACGGTATCGCGATACCCGTCCCAGTCACTGACGACGACCGGCAGGCCCGCCGCCATCGCCTCGATCGGGGTCAGGCCGAAGCTTTCCTGAATATTGTCGGAAAGCGACGTAAAAATATCAGCCGCAAACCAGACCCGGTCGCTGACCGCCTGGTCACGGCCATCGAGAAAGATCACTTTGACGTTCGGGCAGTAGCGCCGGGCGGCGTCGCGAAACTCCTTTTCAACACCATCGTTGGGAAATCGCCCGACCTGCAAAAGATGAATGCGTTTGCCGGTCCGCCGGGTTGTCTCTTCCAGTCCCAGATACATGGGCAGCGGATGGGCCTTGGCATGAAAACTCAATCGGCCGAAATACAGCACGGCAATATCCTCATCACCGATGCCAAGGCCGCGGCGGATGGTCACCCGCGCGTCGTCAGCCACCGCCGATGCCGCATAGCGCTCACTGTCAACACCCAACGGGATCACCGGCATCTGGACCTCCGGCCTGAACCGGCCACCGGAGCGCCGGCTCAGATAATCCGACCAGTTATCCAGCAATCGCCGGATCGTTGCCTTGGCTGCATTCGACGTGCAGACGACTGCATCCCAGGGCTGCACCGGTGCCGTCAAAAGCTGGCCAAGCCCGTCCATCGCCGTATCCGAGGCAATGGTATGGTTAAGTCCGCAAAGCGAATAGGAGCGGGAATGGGCGCTGATCCGGCGGCGCCAGGCATAGAGGGAAATATCCGGACTTGGCACCATCAGGGTGGTCGGCACTTCGGCCCCCTGGCCCAGCTTGCCAATGGGCACGCTGACGCATTTCTGATCCGTCGCCCCGAAAGATTTCAGGTGCCGGGCAAAATCCTCCACATGGGCGTCTTCCAGGGACTGGCAGTAAAACCGTTCAACCCCGGAATGGCGGACAAAACCGCGTAAAAAGCCTTCGCCGGCCGCATGCCGACCGAGCAGCACTTCGCGACCGGTCTCGACGGCGTCCGGATGATGAAACAAGACGGCGTTTTCGCGCCGGGGCTTTTTGCTGTCTGCCATCGCCGCTAGTGCCTTTCATATTGATATGGAATCACTGAGACCCCCGCACAGGTTCTTTGGCAAGGAGCGGTTCGCGCGGCGATGCGGGGCATCGGTAAGCGGGCCGCGACGCGGTCCAGGGGGCCAGCGCGGGGGCCAACCGGTCGAAAATGCGGCCTGCTGGCGGCGTCGCGAATGCTCACCGATACCCCGCATCGCTTTCCCATCCGCTCCTGACCAGCAGGCCGCATTTCCGATCTCTGCCGTTTCCATATCAACATGAAAGGCACTAGAACAGGTGCTGGCCACCGGTGACCCAAATTTCGGTCCCGGTTACGTAGCGTGCATCGTCAGAACACAGATAATAGATGGTCCCGGCCACATCGGCCGCGGTTCCCATCCGGTCAAGCGGGATTCGCGGAATCAGCACCTCATACTCCGGCTGCACCATGGAGGTTTCAATTTCACCCGGGGCAACGGCATTGACCCGCACATCCAGGGCGGCAAACTCCTGGGCCATTTCCCGGGTCATGGCCGACAGGGCGGCTTTCGAAATCGAGTAGGCGGAGCCGGCGAAGGGATGGATTTTATGGCCAGCAATGGATGTGATGTTGACAATCGCACCTTCACCACGATGCAGGGCGGCGGCAAATCCGCGTGACAGCTTGAGCGGCGCATACAGGTTCAGATCGAAGACACCGCGCCAGGCATCGATATCACCGTTCAGACATCCCAGCCGCTCCTTGAATTCCGATTTTGGCGACATCCCGGCATTATTGACCAGGCCGTGCAGCGGATTGTTGCCCAGCGCCTCGTTGGCTTTGGCAACAAAATTGGCAATGCTGTCGGCGTTTGAAAGATCCGTGGCGATATGGACGGTCCAGTTTTTATCGCGACCACATTCCGGCGGCGCCTCGTCGCGCGAACAGGTTATGATTTGCCAGCCGCGCTCCAGAAACAGACGTGCCGTTGCATGGCCAATTCCACGGCTTGCCCCCGTAATAATAACGGTTTTTCTTTCCTGTTCCATGGCCGTCACGTTAAAAGAATTATATGGCCGACGCCAGCGGCTATCGTCCTATTCTGAAACAAACAGGCGATCTTTTATGTGCGCACGCTACGAGCTCAACGAGCAACCCCGCAACATCGCCGTCCGCTTCGGGCTGGATGCTCTGCCACCAGTGGTCAACCGCGCGATCATCCGGCCCACCGATCAGGCCCTGGTGGTCAGATCGGGTGGCGACGCTGTGCTCTGTGGCTGGGGGTTTGACGTAACCTGGGACAGCAAACCGCTGATCAACGGCCGCGCCGAAACCCTTGATCAAAAACCGACCTTTCGACCCTATCTGGAGAACCGCTGTGTAGTGCCGGCGACCGGTTATTTCGAGTGGCGCACCGGGGAGCGGGCAAAGCACAAGAATTTCATCCGCCCGGCGGATCAGGCCACCTATGCCATGGCTGGCCTCGCCGTCAACAACCGGTTTATTGTCCTGACCTGTGCGCCGGCCCCGGGCATTGCTCACATTCACAACCGGATGCCGGTGATTCTGTCGCCGGACTGTGAACCCGACTGGCTGGATCCCGGGCAACCCTTCAGCGCCGTCGCCCATCATCTGGTGGCCTACGACCGGGCGCCGATGCTGGCTGAGGAAGAGCAGCCGCCGGTAGCGGACCAGGGCGATCTGTTTCATTAACGCGGGTGTTATTTATTCCCTGGATCACAGGATACGGTTTTCTGAGCTCAGAATGTCATCGACGATCTGCATTTCATGTGGCCGCACGGGCGGTAGAATTGGATTTATTTCTGGTAATTTATTATGACTGATTTGGCCGTCTACGGAGGATTGTTTGGCGTCGCATTTCTGGCAGCGACAATCCTGCCGGCTCAGTCGGAACTTGGGCTCTCTGTGCTCATTGTTTCGGGTGACTATTCTCTTCCTTTGCTGGTCGGCATCGCCAGCGCAGGAAATACGCTGGGGGCCGTAGTCAACTGGTTTCTTGGCCGCGGGATTGACAAACTGCATGATCGCAAATGGTTCCCGATCTCACCCGAACAACTCAACAAAGCGACGAATTGGTACCATACTTATGGGCGCTGGAGTTTACTTTTGAGCTGGGTGCCGATTATCGGTGATCCCTTAACATTGGCAGCTGGCGTACTCCGTGAACCATTGTGGTCCTTTGTTCTGCTCGTTGCCATCGCCAAAACCGCCAGATATGTTGGCGTCGCTCTGCTCACCCTGAGTTGGCTTTGATCCTTATTTTTTCTTGAACGGTATCAGTGTCCGGCGTATTTCCGCTCAGCCAGAAAGAAATTTCCATCCTTGGAATGGCGAAAATTAATGAGGCCTGGCCTTAATCCTCATCCGGATCCACATAGGGAAACGCCACATCCGTATAGGGCCAGGACACCCGGTATATTTTCTGCTCGCCGGTTTCGATCTGGCCATCTTCGTATTTCTCCAGGGTCGCCGACAGGATGACCGCAACAAACTTGTCGGTAATCTGTTTTATCGATTCCGGGTCCTCGATATATGCACGGGAATATAAGATCCGGTTCAGTGCAACCCGGTTATCGCCAACGAATTTAAGCAACTGCGTGATGATCTGATCCACATCCAGATAGATGGGCAGAAACGGGATCGATTCCTTCAGCACCAGATAAACCAGGTTTGGCGCCTGTTCGGCACGCGGGTCGGCATCCAGTTTTTCGGCAATTCCCTGAAAATAAACCGCTCTTTCACCATCAAGAAGAGCGAGTACGGGATCGAGAATTTTTCGATGTAACATCTAACAGACTTTAGTCTTTCACCGGCCCGCGTCCAGATAAAATGAATAGCGGAATTAGTGCGCCATAAACAATGGCACCGTCGATTCCTCGAGCACATGCCGGGTCACACCGCCCAGTATCAATTGCCGCATGCGGCTATGGGTATAGGCGCCCATCACGATCATGTCCGCGCCAATGGCGCTGGCTTCCTTGAGCAGGGCTTCGCCCACCGAGGTGCCGGAACCGGTCAACGTGTGAATGGCGCACTTAATGCCATGATAAGCCATATAATCACTCATCCCGGCACTCGAAGCGCTGGTCGCACGCTGACTTTCAATGGTAAAGATGGTGACTTCGGCCGCCGATTTCAAAATCCCCAGGGCGCTGGACACCGCCCGCGCCGACTGCGCACTGCCGTTCCACGAAACCACAATCTTCTGGCCGATCTGGGCAACACCCTTGGGCGGAATAACAAGCGCCGGACGCCCCGAATCAAACAGCGCCGCATTTAATACCATTGTATGGCCGACTTCCGCCGCCGCATCAGGCCGGGCCACAACCGTCAGATCCGCCAGCCGTCCATATTGGGCAACAACCTCGTCTTCACGGCCGCCGGCTTCGACCCAGGATACGGAAAATCCGGCAGCGCTGGGGCGGTCTTCAACCGTTGCCGATGTTTCAGATACACATTCATCAAACTGCGCACGGGCACGTTGTGCCCGGTTGTTGCATTCGTCTTCGGCGATGCGGGTCATGTCGTCGATCATGCCCACAGACATTCCTTCCCCGAGCAATGGAATCGTCTCCCGCGGGTCCGTCCGCACATGCAGGACCTTCAAATGCGCATCCAGCTGCCTGGCAACCTGGAAGGCGGAACTCAACAAGATTTTTGCGTCTTTGGTGCCACTCGCTGAAGCAAGGACGGTTCTGATAGCCATTATGCGCTCCTGATAGTCAATCTCGACGGGAATAAGGGATCATAGCATACCACCGGTTCGTTTTGAAGAACCGCAATAAAGTATCTTCCCACCCCTTTTCATGGGCCTATACCCCGACAATATCACGGCCCTGCTGCAATGTCTGATCTTTTGGGCCTGAACTGTCAATTTGATGCCATTCGATGGCGCCGAGATCAATATCCAGTTGCCGCTGGATAACATCTGTTGTGACATCGGAAACATTGTTCCTGCGGCTGTTGACCCGGTCTTCCCGCACCTCCACGGGCGCATGGACCCACAGCCCGCAGAAAGCGACACCCGCCCTCTCGGCAATCGCCTGCACCTGCTGGCGCTGTTCCGGTTGCGCAAAAACGGCATCCGCGATCACCGAATGGCCCTGGGCAAGGGCAACCGACAGTTCATCACCGAACCGCTGATAGGTTTGCCGGCTTTTTTCTTCCGTATAGCCGTGCGAAAGCAGGCGCTCAGACAGGGCAATCCCCATCATCCGTTTGCGCACAACGTCGGTGCGGACAACCCGGGCACCGGCGGGGCAGGCAAAAAACGGGGCCAGTTTGCGTGACATCCGCGATTTCCCGCCGCCCGACAATCCGCCAATGGCAACCAGCCGCGCCGATGGCTTTGTCGACCCGGTGGCATCCGCCAAAAAATGGCGCAGCACCGTCAGCGTTTCCGGATCATCAACGACGCCGCCGGTGACATCGAAATAGCGGTTAAACAGGATATTCAGCGGCTCATGCAGACCTCTGGCCTGCAATTCCCTGAGCAGTACCGCCAAATCCCCGACCACGTCTATTTGCGCCGCTGCGCAATCGGGCCCGGCCCGGTTGATCAGCGTCAGTTGATCATCTACCAGCGCTATATTGCGGAGCCGCAAATCGCCATGGATCAGGCGCATACAACCCGCTTTGCGCCTGCGGATGAACAGCGCTTCCATTGCGCCCTCTGGCGGGCCTGCCGGCCCAAGCGACGGTTTGAGCGGCGGTGCGTTGAGATGGAGTGCGGCTATTAAATCTGCCGCCTTTTCCATCAGGAACCGGTCTATTTTACCGGTCCCGGCCAATTGCTCCAGGGTCACCGGCACCATCAGCGAAAAGTCACCTGGCTTTCGTCAACCCCATCGGGGTCCTCATGGACGATGACCTCGGCGTTTGGAAAGGCGTTGGCAACTTCAAGCTCAACCCGGTCTGAAATGATATGCGCGTCTTTCAGCTTCAGTTCGCCGTCCAGTTCCAGATGCAGTTGGATGAAAGCCTGGGTTCCCGATGAACGGGTGCGCAGATCATGCATGCCGAGAACGCCCGGTTGCGCCATCACGATGCTGCGAATTTTCAGGCGATCCTCATCGGGCAGTTCACGGTCCATCAGGATTTGAAAGGCCCCGTCGCCGATCTGCCAGGCGGTACGAATGATATAAGCAGCGATGGCAATGGCAAACAGCGGGTCGGCCAGCGGCCAGTTGAAATGGCTGGCCAGAAACAGCGATAAAATGACACTGGCGTTGATCAGCAGATCCGATTCGTAGTGCAGGGAATCCGCACTGATCGCCAGCGAGCCGGAGCGCTTGATCACAAAGCGTTGAAAGACCACAAGAGCGATGGTCAGAACAATGGAAACACCCATAACGAAATATCCGGCCTCGGTACCGGTAATCGCCTTCGGATTGAGCAGTCGCTGGACGGCTTCGATCAGCAAGAATACGGCAGACCCGGTAATAAATGCCGACTGCGCCAGCCCCGCCAGGGCTTCCGCTTTGCCATGGCCAAACCGATGTTCCCGGTCCGCCGGCTGCAGGGCATGGTGCACCGCCAGCAGGTTGATCAAGCTGGCCGCCGCATCGAGCACTGAATCAATAAGTGTCGACAGCAGACTGACGGAATCGGTAACCATCCAGGCATAGAACTTGCCAAAAATCAGAACGCTGGCGACCGAGACCGAGGCATAGGTCGCCCACCGCATCAAACTCCCTGAATCTGCGTAAGGTGATGGCTCTGTATTCACGGGTATAACTTCTCCTGGTGCCAATTATCGCCATCGCGCACAAAAACATTGCGATCATGCAGGCGGAATTTTTTCTCCTGCCAGAACTCGATTCGCCTGGGCTCCAGCCGGAACCCGGACCAGAAATCAGGCCTTGGGATATCGCCGACGTTGAACTTGGCCGTATATTTTGCGATCCGAGTCTCGAACTCAAAGCGGTCGGTCATCACCTGCGATTGTTTGGAGGCCCAGGCACCGATACGGCTGGCCCGCGGCCGCGAGGCAAAATAGGCATCCGCTTCCGGGGCGCTGACGGCGGAAATGGAGCCCTCGACGCGAACCTGCTTGTCCAGTGACTTCCAGTGAAAACACAGAGCTGCATTGGGGTTTTCCGCCAGTTCGCGGCCCTTGCGGCTGGTCAGGTTGGTATAAAAATCAAAACCGCGTTCGCTCACCGCCTTGAGCAGGACAATGCGCACCGACGGCATGCCGTCTTTGCTCGCCGTCGCCAGTGACATGGCTTCCGCATAGGCGGGCTCGGTGCCATTGGCTTCTTCAAGCCAGGCATTGAATTGCGCCAGAATTGTTCCCAGATCGGTTATGTCCATCACCGCAAGCCTATTCCATTTGCCATAAAATCTCCATAATCCTTTCATAGAAGTAAGTGGACACGAATCCTGCTGTTTTTTAACCTGTCGCCGGGGCCGGGTCCATAACACAAGTCAGTTGCCTGATTGAAGACTGACAAAATTTAAACCGGTTGACGGTGGTCTTAAAATAGCCGACCGTCGATTTATGTCCCTTATACCCTGGAACTTTGAGGAAAATCATATGCCGCGCCGCAATCAATTGAAAAAACTGTCTGTTG
The DNA here is from genome assembly GCA_013203595.1 of Rhodospirillales bacterium. Classification (GTDB taxonomy): domain Bacteria; phylum Pseudomonadota; class Alphaproteobacteria; order Rhodospirillales; family Casp-alpha2; genus JABMNT01. Next base: position 5,298 of record JABMNT010000162.1, on the reverse strand, counting down.
TACTCTTGCTGGCAACAACCCTGACGGCTTGCGAATCTGCTCAAAATGCCCCGAAACAAACGGTTGGAACACTTCTGGGTGCCGGCACCGGTGCCCTGGTCGGATCGCAGGTGGGTGGCGGCAAAGGAAAGCTGGTGGCGGTTGTCATCGGCACCCTGGGCGGTGCCTTTTTGGGTAGCCAGATCGGAAAATCCCTGGATACAGCCGATCGACTGATGATGGAGAAGAATGCCCAGAGCACCCTGGAATATTCCAAGGTTGGCACGTCAACCGCCTGGAAAAACCCGGACAGCGGAAACTCCGGCACCTTCAGACCAACACGAACCTACGCCGCAAATTCGGGTGAAACCTGCCGCGAGTACGAATCAACCATCTACGTGGATGGCCGCGAAGAGACCGCTACCGGCAGGGCCTGCCGTCAGCCCGACGGGACCTGGAAGATAGCGAACTAATTGCCGGCCGAGCCTGGCTGCAGGTTGCCGCGGTTTGCGAATAGGTGGTGGCACGTCTGCGCCTGCTATGGCATATTCGGACCATTGTAGTCAGGCATACGGCGACTGTTTATGAACGACCCTTACGAGATTCTTGGCGTCAGCAGCGATGCATCTCTGGCCGAGATCAAAAAAGCCTACCGCAACCTGGCCCGCGAGCGGCATCCCGATCTGGACAAAGACAATCCCTGGGCGGCAGACGAGTTCAAGACCATCTCGGTTGCCTACGATCTGCTGGCCAATGCCAAAACCCGCAGCCAGTATGACCGGGGCGAGATCGACGGGTTGGGCGCAAAGGTCGTTGGCGGATTTCGAAATTCACAATACAAAGCTTATAAATCTGACCGCACCAACGCTGCCGATGAGGCAAAAAGGGGCTCGCGCCGGGCGATCAAAATCAATGGAGCCGACGTTGAATATGGATTGACTCTGAGCTTTCTGGACGCCGCAAAAGGCGGCATTAAATTTATCAGCACAACCAATGGCAACCGCCTGAAAGTCAGTGTTCCGGCGGGCATTGCCGATGGCAAGAGTCTGCGCCTGAAGGGCCAGGGTATGCCGGGGTTCGGTGGCGGCCAGGCCGGCGATGCCCTGGTCGAAATAGCGGTCCACCCCGACCCCCTGTTCAAACGGGTTGAAACAGATATTCTGATGGACCTGCCGGTGACCCTGCCGGAAGCCGTGCTCGGGGCCAAAGTGGACGTGCCGACCATTGACGGCTCGGTCACCGTAACCATCCCGCCAGCCTCCAATACCGGCACCATCCTGCGCCTGAAAAACAGGGGGCTGCCACTGACCGGCAAATCCGGCGATGCGCCTGTGCGCGGTGACCAGTACATCACCCTGAAAGTCGTGCTTCCGAAAGACCAGGATCAGGAGTTCATCGACTTCGTCAAAGCCTGGTCGGAAAAAAACAAATACGAAGTCAACCGCAAGCGCGCCGATACCACTTAACCCCGGTCATCCGATGGAGTTAGTTCCATTGATAAAACGCAATGGCATGACCGAATTCCGGATGCATAGCCGTTTTCGTTTTCACCAATCCAGAGCGCAGGTAGAACGCATCGGCCTTTGCATAATCGACCGCCGCAAAAAGTGAAAACCCGTTTGGCATTGTTTCTTTCGCATGCGCCAGCAGGCGTCGGCCAAACCCCTTTCCCTGGAAATCCGGTGCCACAAAAAGCTGGTCTAACCAGGCATCAGCCGGCTTGATTGCAAGAAACCCCACGAGGCGCGGCCCGACAACGCCAACGGTTACGTCCCAGCCGTTGGCCAGTTCTGCGGGAATTCGCCCCCTTAACTCTTCCGCGTTTGCAAGGGCCGCGACCGCAAGCCCGGTTGATTGCCAACTGGCCAACCACAGTTTAGCCAGGGCGTCATAGTCGCTTGTGGTTACAGGCCTTAATGAGAACTGATCCATGTTGATTTCAGTTTCAATTTATGGTTCTGGAAGGAGCAATTCCACACGAGGCGATCGATGTCCTAGCAACCAGCCCGCTCCCCTCACGCGCCTCACCCCTTCCGGTCAGTACCGGCGACCAGATCGGAAAGCAGGATGCTGGTCGCGGAGATTTGCGCGGATTGCAGGTTTTTCAGTTGCCTGGCCAACCGGCTCTGCCAGTTGTCCTGCTGGTTTTCGGTAACCTCATCAATATCCTCGTCGCGCAAACCCAGATGCAGGGCCTGATATAGATCATACAGGGTTGATGTCGACAGATCGCGGCCAAGTATCCAGCCGCCACCATCAAGCCGCTGGGCAAAACCGCCGCCCTGCAACAATTCCAGCACCTGTTCCGCCGCCTCTTCGCTGCAACCGATTTCACCAAGCATGCGCCGGCGGGTTACATTGCCGCCGACCCTGCTGACCAGATACAAAAGCACCAGGATACGCAACGCCACCATCAGGCGCGGCCCGGCGTGCAGGGTTCGATTGACCGGTTTGCCACCGGCATTTTGCCATTCCGACAGCGATGAAGTCAGCACCGCACCCAGCAAAACCACCGTCCACGACAAATACATCCAGACCAGAAAGATCGGGACAACGGACAGGGCGCCGTAAATATTCTGGTAGGTGGGAAAGGTCGCCACATACCAGCCAAACACCTGGCGCAGGCCGGCAAACAACACGCCAGCGGTCAGGCCGCCGATGCAGGCCGCGCGTGGGCCAACCGGACGGTTGGGGATGGCCAGATAAAACAATCCCAGCAGAAAAACGATGATGACAGTGGGCAGGGATTTTGTAAGCAGACCAAGAGAGCCTGAAAAAATATCGACACCCAGCCACTCGGTCGCCGCAAAAAAATAAGTGGACAGGGAAAAACTGGCCCCCAGCAATAAAGGCCCCAGGGTCAGCATGGCCCAGAACACCAGCAGCCGCGGCACTACAGCGCGCGCCTTTTTAACCCGGAAAATCGTGTTTAAATCGGCCTCGATGGTGCCCATCAGTAGAACCGCAGTTACCGCCAGGGCAACAATCCCGACCGCTGACAGCCCGGTCGTGTTCGAGACAAAGGTGTTGAAATACTCCTGCATGGCAGCAGCCGATTGCGGCAACAGGTTATCGAACAGCGCATCCTGGAATTTCTCCTTCACCCCTTCGAAGACCGGAAACGCGGCCAGCATTGAAAAGGCGATGGCACTTAACGGCACAATCGCCAGCAGCGAGGTGTAACTGAGGCCCGCCGCCATCCGCCAACAACGGTCATCAGTAAAACGTTGCCACACGTATGCCAGAAAAGGTTTCAGGCTGCGCAAATGGCCAGACAGATACTGCTGGCGACTATCTGACATATAGGGACCCACCCTTCCATCGAACCCGTATTCAGTTGCCATCATACAGAGCCCCGGGCGATGATGGCAAATGATCCCTACGGACAAAAATCAACACCGGAACTGTTACAAATTGAAATCTTTTGTGAACGCTGTAGTTTTTGCCATTCCCGGCGATTTGTGTACGATCTGCACTTGTCGATTCGACAGATAAATTAAAACCGAAAGACGAGGACTTCATGACTGCTAGCGGAAACCTGATGGCCGGAAAAAAAGGACTGATCATGGGTGTGGCCAATGATCGTTCGATTGCATGGGGTATCGCCAAATCGGTTCATGAACAGGGTGCAGAGCTGGCCTTTACCTTTCAGGGTGACGCGCTGAAAAAGCGGGTTGAGCCGCTGGCCGCATCGGTCGGCTCCAGTATCGTTGTTCCCTGCGATGTCACCGACACGCCAAGCCTGGACGCCACCTTCGCCGAAATCGAAAAGCAGTGGGGAAAGCTGGACTTTGTTGTCCACGCCATCGCCTATTCCGATAAGGAAGAATTAAAAGGTGGATATATCGATACCAGTGCCGGAAATTTTGCCAAAACCATGAACATCTCGTGCTATTCGTTTACCGCTGTGTGCCAGCGTGCACGCAAACTGATGACCGATGGCGGCAGCCTGGTCACCCTCACCTATTACGGTGCCGAGCGGGTTATGCCCCATTACAACGTCATGGGTGTGGCCAAGGCCGCGCTTGAGACCAGTGTGCGCTATCTGGCCGAGGATCTGGGCAAGGAGAAAATTCGCGTCAATTCCCTGTCGGCAGGCCCCATGAAGACCCTGGCCGCATCGGGGATTGGTGATTTCCGTTATATTCTGAAGTGGAATGAGTATAATTCACCACTGCGCCGCAACGTGACCATGGATGATATCGGCGGCGCCGGGCTGTATCTGTTGTCGGATCTTTCCAGTGGGGTGACCGGCGAAACTCACCATGTCGATTGCGGCTATAATATCGTCGGCATGAAAGCGGTGGACGCACCCGACATTTCTGTGGTTTAACCCCGGCACCATGTCACATAATTCTTTTGGCCATCTGTTCCGTTTCACAACCTTTGGCGAAAGTCACGGGCCGGCGATCGGCTGCGTCGTCGATGGCACACCGCCGGGTATTCCCCTGACCGAAGAAGACATCCAGGTCGATCTGAACAAGCGCCGACCCGGGCAGTCACGGTTCACCACCCAGCGTCAGGAACTCGACACCGTAAAAATCCTGTCCGGCGTGTTTGAGGGGGTGACCACCGGCACACCGATCGGCTTGCTGATTGAAAATGTCGATCAGCGGTCCAAGGATTACTCCGAGATCAAGGACAAATACCGCCCGGGCCATGCCGATTATACCTATATCGCCAAATACGGCATTCGCGATTACCGCGGCGGTGGCCGGTCCTCGGCCCGCGAAACCGCCATGCGTGTTGCCGCCGGTGCCATTGCCCGCAAGATTCTGGGCAGCGAAATCGTGGTTCGCGGTGCGCTCGTACAAATGGGTGAAAAAACCATCAATCGCGACAACTGGGACTGGAACCAGGTCAACGAAAATCCGTTCTTTGCACCGGACGCGGCTGCTGTGCCCGAGTTCGAAGCCTATCTGGATGGCATCCGTAAAAGCGGCTCTTCGGTGGGGGCGGTGATTGAAGTGGTCGCCACCGGGGCGCCGGCGGGCTGGGGTGCGCCGATTTACGGCAAACTGGATCAGGACCTGGCCTCGGCGATGATGAGTATCAATGCGGTCAAAGGTGTTGAAATCGGTGCCGGGTTTGGCTCTGCCGCTCTGACCGGCGAACAGAATGCCGATGAGATGCGGGCCGGTCACAACCGCCCGGAATTCCTCTCCAATAACGCCGGCGGGGTGCTCGGCGGCCTGTCAACCGGCCAGGACATCGTCTGCCGGTTTGCCGTCAAACCGACCAGTTCGATTCTGGCACCGCGCAAAACCGTCGACCGGGCCGGCAGGGAAACCGAAATCATCACCAAGGGCCGCCACGACC
>JABMNT010000161.1 GCA_013203595.1 Rhodospirillales bacterium | reverse complement strand
GGCCGGGGTGATGGTCAATCTGGCACCGGTGTTTGCCGCCGCCATGGCGGTGATCATTCTGGGCGAGCCGTTCGAGCTGTTCCACGGCCTGGCCCTGGCCCTGGTGCTGGGCGGTATCCTGCTGTCGGAACGGGGCAAACCGCGCAGTTAGTGCCGTTCATGTTTATATGGAATCGCTGAGACGTCCGCACCGGTCCCCTGGTCACAAGCGGGCCGCGACGCAGCCCAGGGTCCGGTGTGGACGCCAACAGGTCGCCAAAGCGTGTGGAAATCCCGGGGCGTTTCAAACAATTAGAAAAAGGAGCTCGATTTCAAATTGAAACCGAGCTGAGTGTTATGGGCATAATTAAGGTTTGATGTAGGTGTAACCCATCTGTTGAAGGCGTGAAAGTTCGGCCACACCGCTGGGCACGATGTCTTCTTCAAATACGTCGAAGAGATCGTTCTGATAGGAGATTTTACGCCCCTTGAGCGTGTTGTTACAAACGTGGAGATTGACATTCTGGCCTTTCAACTCGAGCACCTGGCCCTGCAGAAGCTCATTTTTCTTCGCTGATGCCAGAAGGCCCAGGCCATTGCCGTGAAGCACTACTTTGATTTCCATGTTCTCCGCGCCGACAGCATTTATATGGTTTTGGATGTTGCGCATTGCACCTCTGTACAATTTGTCGTTCTCGCCACCGTTATAGTTTATATGGTAGACGACTTTCTGTTTACCGTAGCGTTCGTTGGCATTGGCGTTGCCCGAAATGACGCCCGCCATGGTAATGGCTAAAGCGATTGCCATAATTGCTCTAGTAAAGATTTGCATTTCTTCCTCCCGAGTTTGTGCCGTTGCACACCATTGTGCAACGACAGCTTGTACAAATTGTTGCATGTCAGAAAAAGCGAGGTAACTGGGGGAACTTTTGGTTTCGGGCCTTATTGACCTAGGGAAACCTCTTGGTCATAGCCCAAACGGGTTGCAATCTGCACCAAATGCGCAGTTGTACCTGCATCGGTTTTTTGGAGCAAATTCGTCCTGTGAAATTCGACCGTCTTGGGGCTGATCCCGAGTTTATCAGCAATCGATTTTGTTTGATGCCCCATGCATATGAGCCCCAGGATTTGTCTTTCGCGCGAAGTCAGGCTTTTCAACTTCTCCAGATATTCCAGAAACTCGGAGGATAAACTGGCCATCTGTGCGTCAGGCACTGGTTCGGGTAATAATGGTTTTTGACGATAATAAATAAATGCACTCAATATCGACATCCCGATTAATGCCAAAAAAGCCGCAATTGTTGTCAGTGAAAACAATGTCGATGTGTCGGCATTGTTGGTAAGGGCCAGCCTTTCACGAAAATCGCCAATCAGTTTTCTGGTGTTTTCATAGGAGAGGGGTGCAGACCAAAGGTCCAGTAAATCGTATTTGGAAGCGATGGCTGGATCCTGGCTCATTAAAAGCGTGATCAGGACCTGCTCGCGCAGCCTCTTGTCAACAGACGCAAGCGACGCGAATGGCCATTCCGAGAACATTGCACTGCTGACTTCATAAGGAAAACCGTCCGAAGCCTGGGCGTTCAATACCCGAAAATCCTCAAGCCGGACTTTACCCTCTTCAGCCAATGTCTCGAGAAGACCACTGCGTATGATACCGGCATCGACTTTCTTCTCAGCAACCGCGGCAATAATCTGGTCTTGCGGAAAGCCAAGAAACCGCAGGGATGCCAGGTCGCGAAATGCGTCGACCCCCTGTTTTTGCATTTCACTCCAGGCGATTTGAAATCCACCGAAAGCATCAGGGCTGACGGCTGCAATTTTTTTACCCTTTAAATCATTTAGCGAAGCAATGGCACTGTCTTTTGCAACAAAGATCACAGTCCCGAACTTGGACAAGCGCACCCCCGAGTTCTTTACCCGGCGCTCCCGGGTGGCCAAAGCGCTCAAGTCATACTGTGCAGCCAAAGTGACATAGTGGCCTGGATTGGTGATTAAAAACTGAATCTTTTTGGTGTCGATTTCACGTTTCACTGTTGTCAGCGTCACTGGCACCAGTTCAAACGTCCAGCCGTCAATGTTTTCTGACAAAAAATTTGCAAATGGCTGCCATTGGGAGAGTGCTGTCTCGTTGCCTCGATACGCCAATACGCCAATTGAGGCGGTCTTTTTTTCCTGGAAACCCTCAATCGTACCGCTTGTCTGTGCGAAGCTCTGGACGGCACCCAATAAGACGCATGATGTGAAAAGTATGACATTGGGAATTCTAAGAACGTGCAAGAAATTTCTCCTCCCAGGAAATGTCTCCACATATGCATGTCTTGAATACCATACTCATTGGGGCGGCGACAATCCCAACTGCCCGCGTTGGTTTTGCAGCTGCATTTATCCCAATTGTTTTGGCGCCAAATGGTGGCATCTGAGATTCTAATTTGCGCAAAGCGTTTATGTATGCAGTGGAGCAAAAGCGAAATTGTCTCTGCGGCAAAGGCGAAGGGAACGTTGACGTCTGGAAAGTCCGGCGTAGTTGGAGTTTATCGGGAAGTTGGGGGCCGACCTGGAATAGTTGACGGCGGAACAGGGGGCTTTCAATCAATCTCATTGAACAAAAAGCTATAACGCGCACATTTGCTGCCCGGCAGTTAAGCTAGCCCTGCGGCGGATAAAAAGTCGCCGGGCGGCTGAAAATCCGGCGCACAACCGGCTCGAAGGCTTCCAGCGGCAGAGTCTCATAAGCGGGGTCGAAGGCCGGGGCGTCGTATTGCTCGCAAAAATGCACGGTTTTCTCGAAGGCCGGGTGGCCACGATACTGTTCACGACCCTGGTCATCGCGGCCCAGATGCCGCCAGTAATAATAGCCCTGAAAAATGCCATGCATCTGCACCATCCAGGTATTCTCCGGTGACACGTAAGGGCGCACGATGGAGGCGGCGAAAACCGGATGGTCGACCGGTGACAGCAGTTCGCCGATATCATGAACCAGGGCGCAGACAATCATTTCATCATCATCGGGGTCGGCCTGAAAGGCGCGAGTCGCGGTCTGCAGGGAATGCTGCAGGCGGTCAACCTGAAAGCCGGAATTGGCGCCGTCCATTTCGCGCAGGTGATCGAGCACCCGGTCGGCATTTTCGGTTTTCTGGATATGGGCTTCGTTGCGGGCCAGAAACTGAATGTCTTCGGCCGAGGCCTCCAGCAAAGATGTGAATGAAACCTGTTCCTGTGCCATTGCCTGTCTCCGGTAAGTTGCGACCCATTGTACCCTAACAAAAAATACCTGTTTGCAACCCTGCAATCTTTTGACGGGTTGCCACAGGCAGAGTAATAGGAACGGGAACGTTCAGCACGAAGAAAATACCACCATGTCGGAAAACACCTATCTGCCGCCGATTGCGGACCAGCCGGACAGCGCCTATTCGTGGCTGCGTCTGGTTATCTCGCTCGGCCTCAGCACCATCGGCGGCGTTGGTCTGTGGTCGGTTGTCGTGGTGTTGCCGACCATTGAAGCGGAATTTGGCGTCGACCGGGCCGGTGCCTCGCTGCCCTATACGGCGACCATGATCGGTTTTGCCATGGGCGGGATCTATATGGGCCGGCTGGCCGACAAGCGGGGCGTGGCTGTGCCGCTGGTGTTCAGTGCCGTGATGATGTTCGTCGGCTACATGGCGGCGGCCTATGCCGAGAATATCTGGCAGTTCATGATTGCCCAGGCCCTGTTCATCGGCATGCTCGGCAGTTCCGCATCCTTTGCCCCGCTGGTTGCCGATGTGTCTCACTGGTTCGTCAAAAGGCGGGGCCTGGCGATTGCCATTGTGGCCAGCGGCAACTACCTGTCGGGCACCATCTGGCCACCCATGCTGACTTACGGTATTGAACAGGTCGGCTGGCGTGCCTCCTATATGGGGATTGCCGTGATTTGCCTGGTGACCATGATCCCGCTGGCCCTGCTGCTGCGCCGGCGGCCCAATCTCGACGCGACGCCGGCGAACGGCAATGGCGTCAGGGAGCAGTATCGCCTTAATCTGTCGCCCCGCGCCCTGCAGTCGATTTTGGTGATTGCCGGCATCGCCTGCTGTGTCGCCATGTCGATGCCGCAGGTCCATATCGTGGCCTATTGCGGCGATCTGGGATACGGCGTCGCGCGGGGCGCTGAGATGCTGTCGCTGATGCTCGGGTTCGGTATCGTCAGCCGCCTTGTGTCGGGCATGATCGGTGACAGGATCGGCGGTGTCGGCACCCTGATTATCGGCTCGGTTCTGCAATGCCTGGCCCTGCTTTTTTATATTCCCTTCGACGGTCTGGCGTCGCTTTATATCGTCTCCGCCTTTTTCGGACTGGCCCAGGGCGGGATCGTTCCCAGTTATGCCCTGATTGTACGCGAGTACCTGCCGGCCAAAGAAGCCGGCGCCCGGGTCAGTCTGGTGCTGATGGCGACGGTTGTGGGAATGGCGCTGGGGGGCTGGTTGTCCGGCGAGATTTATGACCTGACGGGCTCCTACCGGGCGGCGTTTCTCAACGGCATTGCCTGGAACCTGCTCAATATGTCGATTGCGGTCTGGTTGCTGATCGGCCAGTTCAAATCCAGACGCAAATATGCTTAAAGAGCTTTTCTTTTAAGGGCTGGAAAGGCAAAAGGTTAGGCTCAGGCTGCCATTTTTTTGGTAAGGGGCCCCATCTGTGGGAAGAAAGACGTTTGCGCCAATGAAATTCAAGCCCAATCCGGCCCGGCAAGCGATCCTGATCGGCCTGGCTCTGGCTGGCATCGGTATCGGCTATGGAATGGGTTTTTTACTCAAATCGGAACCAACGCCGCCGCTGCCCACTGCCGGTGAACCGGCGAGCACCCGCTCGGATCCGGTCAAGCCGCAAGCCGCGGCGGAATCACCGGCTGCCACCCGGCGAGTGGCCCGCCCGGTACTGCCGGAGAGCCATGGCAATGACGACAACGCGCGCGCCTATGAAGAGGCGCTGCCCGAGGAAATCGTGCATTTCCCGGCCCTCACGGTCCCGCCTTTGTTAAATCTGCAAAATCAGCCGCCGGTTGCCACGACCGCCCCCCCGCAAGTTGCCGCAGCACCCTTTGAACCAATTCCTGCCGGTGATTACAGTGAACCGGCGACGGCGGCACCTGAACCTGTGGTCAATGGCGCCGGCGCGCCGGAACTGGAAGAGGACCAGACGGCGGCTCTGGTCGAGCCCGAGCAACAGCCTGCGCCGCCGCTGGGACCGGCCGGTGGGTGGCTGAAAAATGCCCTCGCTGTTGTGCTGACCGATAAGCCGAAAATAGCCATCGTCATTGATGACATGGGGGTTGACCGGCGTCGCTCCCGGATTGCCGCGGAACTGCCGGGGCCACTGACCCTGTCCTATCTGACCTATGCCGATGATCTGGCCGAGCAGACCGGAAAAGCCAGGCAGGCCGGCCATGAACTGATGCTACACGTGCCCATGGAGCCGTCCAGCAAGGATATTGACCCGGGTCCCAATGTATTGCTGAGCGGTGTTCCCGCGACGAAAATCCGCGCCGCCCTAGATTGGGGACTGTCCCAGTTCAGTGGCTATGTGGGTGTCAACAACCACATGGGATCGAAATTCACCTCGGACCTGGAAGGCATGAAAGTCCTGATGCAGGAACTTCGCCAGCGGAAAATGATTTTTCTCGATTCCGTTACCTCGGGCTCAACCAAGGGTCAACTGGCGGCCCATCAGATCGGGGTGCCCTTCATTGCCCGCAACATTTTTCTCGATCACATCGATAATATCGACGACATCCACTCGCGCCTGCGCGAAGTGAAGCGGCTGGCAACCAGGCAGGGTTACGCGGTTGCTATCGGTCATCCACGCGACGCGACGCTTGAAGCCCTGACATCGTGGCTGCATACCATCGAAAGCGAGGGATTTCAGCTTGTCCCCATTTCAGCCTTGATCCGCCAGGTATCAATGGCCGACACTGCATTAGAACCATCAACCACAGCGGAGGCCACCAGCAAATGACCATTACCAGACACAATTCCAACCAGCGCATGTCACAGCTCGTCATTCACGGCAACGTGGCCTATCTGGCCGGCCAGGTCGGTGACAATCATTACGATTCCGCCGGCGACCAGACGCGCCAGGTGCTGGCAAAGATCGACGCCCTGCTGGCGCTTGCCGGGACCGACAAATCGAAAGTCCTGTCGGCGCAAATCTGGGTCGATGACATGCGCAAGTTTGACGACATGAACAAGGCCTGGGATGAATGGGTATCGCCGGGAAATGCCCCGGCCCGGGCCTGCACCGAAGCCCGCATGGCCAATCCCGGCTGGTTTGTCGAAATCATGGTCACCGCAGCCATCGACTAGGTCGGCGCGGGTCACCCGCCAGGCAGGCAATGAAATCCAACCGGCCTTCCATAAACCCGACTTTTGGTGACCGCGTTTTCAGAACCCGTGCCGGTTTTACGTCTCCGCTCAGGAACACGGTTTCACCGGCCGATGAATTTGGCTAGGATATAGATTGGATAACGCCTGAGATTGCCCTGATTTTACCATATATCATGAAGGAGTGAACCGCATGGATGAGAACTTTTTAATCGATACGGCACAGAAAATGGTCGCCGATCATCGCGGATTGCTGGCGATTGATGAAAGCGGTGGAACAATCAAAAAGCGGTTTGACACCATCGGGGTGGTTTCCACCGAGGAAAACCGGCGTGACTACCGGTCCAACCTGCTGGGTGCCGATGATCTCGGCCGCTACATCGGCGGCGTGATCCTTTTTGACGAGACCCTGCGCCAGTCTCTGGCGGACGGCACAAAAATCGTTGATCTGATCAGGGCGCAGGGGATTGTGCCCGGTATCAAGGTCGATAAAGGGGCGAAACCCCTGGCCGGGTTTGCCGGGGAAACCATTACCGAAGGCCTGGACGGTCTGGCCGCACGGGTCGAGGAATACGTGAGCCTTGGCGCACAATTCGCAAAATGGCGTGCCGTCATTCACATTGGCGAGGGCAGTCCCACTTCCGCTGCGATCACGGCCAATGCCCACGCCCTGGCCCGTTACGCGCGGATCTGCCAGGAAGGCGGGCTGGTGCCGATTGTTGAACCCGAAGTGCTGATGGACGGGAACCACAACATACACACCTGCCAGCAGGTAACCGAGGTCACCCTTGACGCTGTTTTCACGGCCCTCAAGGCACAGGGCGTATTGCTGGAAGGCATAATTCTCAAGCCCAATATGGTGATCGCGGGCTCCGACTGTCCAACCCAGGCCGGTGCCAATGAAATCGCCGACAGAACCGTGGCGACGCTCTGCCGCTGCGTGCCGGCCGCGGTGCCGGGGATCACGTTTTTATCGGGTGGTCAGTCGGAAGACGAGGCGACGCTCAATCTGGCGGTGATGAATGAGACGTTTGCCTCGCCCCCCTGGAAACTGAGTTTTTCCTATGGCCGTGCCTTACAGACAAGCGCCCTGAAAATGTGGCAGGGAAAACCGGAAAATGAAGCGGCTTCGCGCGATGCATTTTTGCAGCGCGCACGGCTGAACAGCCAGGCCTGCGCCGGGGAAATACCCGCTTAAATCGGCGGAAGCGGCGTTCACATCGAACTGGTGCGCGCCGTTACAAGAACCGTATGTCCTCTTTCGTATTGACTGCGCGTGCAGCCAAGGAAATCACGTCGCTGGCTGTTTTCCTGGATCGTCGGTTTTATTCTTCTTTGCTTTCGGGTTGCTGCGGGGGGACGTCACTCTCTTCATCCGCTGAAATTGTTTGCCTGATTTTGATGCGTGTTAATTGTGTTCCGTTCTTTCCCAGAACCTGAAACATAAAATTGTCCATCTCAAATATATCGCCTTCATCCGGGATGCGCTGCGCCAGCTGCATGACCAACCCGGCAAGTGTTGATGTTTCATTGAGCGGAAAGTTCCAGCCGAGCGCCTTATTCAAATCCCTGATTGATATGGCACCTTCAACCTCATAGGCGCCATCAGCGGTTTTCCGGATGGGATGGTCTTCGGGTTTATCATGCTCGTCCTCGATATCGCCAACGACTTCTTCGAGAATGTCTGTCAGCGTGACAAGCCCGGACAGCCCGCCGGATTCATCAACAACAAGTGCAAAATGCCGGCGATGAGACCGGAAGGCCTGCAGTTGGTTTTTCAAGGTTGTCGTTTCCGGTACATACCAGGGTTCTCTGACAACCGATTTTATATCCAGGTCATCAAGGTCGCCCTGCTGGTTTTGCGTTACCTTGAACAAATCTTTGGCATGAAGAACACCTACAATTTTGTCCGGCGATCCTTGCCATAAAGGGATTCGCGAGTGATTGCTGTTGGCGACAAAGGCAGCAATTTTGCTGAAAGGCTGATCAATGCTTGTTGTGCTCATATCATTGCGATGGATCATAATCTTTTCAACATCAACGGCCTCCAGATCAATAATTCCGCTGAGCATATTCCTGTCGTTTTCCTCAACCCCACCTTCTTCGTGATACATTTCGATGGCACCGCGCAGGATTTCTGTGCCTGACATATTATCCTGCGGCGCCGTCGTCAGTAAATTCAGGGTAAAGTTTACAATCACATGCACCGCCATCGTGAACGGTGCGAGAATTTTGGTGATCAGCACAAAGACCGGAGCTACGGACAGGGCAACCTTTTCGGCGTGGCGTACGGCATAGGTTTTGGGCAAGACTTCGGCAAAAATCAGAACCAGTACGGTCATAAGTACGGTGGCGTAAACGACGCCGGTCTCACCGAAAAGCTTTATGGCCAGGGCCGTTGCAATGGCAGAGGCCGCAATATTAACAATATTATTTCCGAGCAGGATCGCGCCGATCAGTCGTTCCTTATCCTCGCGTAGTTTGCTGAGGATAATCGCTCTTCGGTTACCGGCCATTTTGAGCTTATATATTTTCGCATTGGCGACACTGGTCAGCCCCGTTTCGGAGCCGGAAAAAAATGCCGATATCAAAATCAGCCCAAGCACCGTTAACAGGGGGATTAGCAGCGAACCTTCTTCCATAACAAATTCCTTGTTGTTTGTTTTCTGACGCCAAAGCCGCTCGAACTTCTACGATACGGTAACTTGCATCCATATAAACAGATCAGCATTCCAGCTAAATAATCAGACCGCCAGATCAACGCGAGTGGTCAGCCAATAACCCTATCCGCGCGCCGCTTAATCACCCTCGACTGCAAAGCGGACCGCTTCATGGGTGGCGCGGATCAGTGCCTGGGCCTTGTTCAGGGATTCCTGATATTCAAACTCGGGGTCGCTGTCAGCAACCACGCCGCCGCCGGCCTGAATATATACGGTTCCGTCTTTGACAACGGCAGTGCGCAGGGCGATGCAGGTATCCATATCGCCATCGGCGCCGAAATAGCCGATGCAGCCGGCGTAAACGCCGCGTCGTTCAGTTTCCAACTCATCAATGATTTCCATGGCCCGGACTTTCGGTGCCCCCGATACGGTGCCCGCCGGAAATCCGGCCAGCAGGGCATCGATGGCATCGTATTTCTCGTCGTCGAGCTTGCCGACCACGTTGGACGCGATATGCATGACATGGGAATAATATTCGACGATAAACTGCTCTGTCGGTTTTACGGTGCCGATCTTGGCCACCCGCCCCACATCGTTGCGCCCCAGATCCAGCAGCATCAAATGCTCGGCCCGTTCCTTCGGGTCCGCCAGCAGCTCTTCCGACAGCATCCGGTCTTCTTCCGCATTGGCACCGCGTTTGCGAGTCCCGGCGAGTGGCCTGAGGGTGATGTCTCCGTCGCGGACCCGCACCAGAATCTCGGGGCTTGAACCAACCACGGAAAAACCGCCAAAATCGAGAAAGAACAGGAACGGTGACGGATTGAGCCGGCGCAGCGAGCGATAGAGGGCCAGGGGCGGCAGCGCGAAGGGCAGGCTGAAGCGTTGAGAGGGGACGATCTGAAAGGCGTCGCCGGCCTTGATATAGTCAACGGCCTTGTTGACCATGGCGTGAAACTGTTCGCGTGTGCAGTTGGAACGCGGAGCCGGCACTTCGGTTTGTATGTCTTCCTGCCCGGCGCGGGCCGGCAGTGGCCGGTCAAAGTCCGTGACCACGGCCTGCAGGCGTTGCTGGGCGGCCGCATAGGCGGTTGCGGCGTCTACATCATCAGTTCGCCAGACCGGGGTGACGACAGTCACCGTATCATGCAGGGAATCAAAGACGGCGATGACTGTCGGCCGCAAAAAGATGCTGTCGGGAATATCCAGGGTGTTGGGATTGTTGTCGGGCAGGGTCTCGACAAGGCGAACCATGTCGTAGGCCATGTATCCAACCAGACCCGCCGCCATGGGCGGCATGTCATCAGGCAATTCGATGCGACTTTCGGCGACCAGCCCGCGCAGCGAATCAAGGGAGCCGGATTTCTCGGCAATGGGGCAGGGCTGAAAGCTGCCGCCATCATTGGCGACCGTCCTGTTGATTTCCGCCCGGTTGCCGAAACAGCGCCAGATCACATCCGGATTGAGGCCGATAAAGGAATAGCGGCCGCGAATGGCGCCGCCCTCGACGGATTCCAAGAGGAAACTGTTGGAGCGCCCCTCGGCCAACTTGAGCATGGCCGAGACCGGTGTTTCCAGATCGGCGACCAGGGTCGTCCAGACGACCTGGGGCCGGGCGCCGTCGTAACCCTCCCGGAAAACCTTGAAGTCGGGAAAGACGGTCATGGAATGGGGCGGCTAAAAAAGTTGCTCGGCGGCACGCTTGTCCGTGGTCACGGCATAGCGCTCGCGCAGCGCACCGGCATACTGGACCAAGAGGTCCGAGCGCATGGCCCGCGTCAATTGCTGGCGCATGGCGTCGAGACCCTCCTTGTCCGCCGACGGATTGGCCGGGCGCACCTCCTTGAGC
>JABMNT010000160.1 GCA_013203595.1 Rhodospirillales bacterium | reverse complement strand
GGGTTGATTTGCCGGCCCCGCTTTCACCAACCAGCGCCACCCGTTCGCCCGGGGCAATGGACAGCGACACGTTGTGCAGCACCGTGCCCTGGCTGTACCCAAGGTCCTCGTTGGCTAATTCAAACAACGGACAATCAGTCGATCAACTTTATCGCTTTTGCCACATCGACAATCGGCTGATAATCGGCGTTTGACGCGGGAATAAAACTTTTGCGCGGGAACGAGGCCAGCAGGTCGTCGTCTTTCAGATTGAGCAGCACTTCGGTTACCCGGGCCTTGAACCCGGCGCCCCAGCGGGCATCCACGTCGCCACGGATCGACCATTGATAATCGGGGTAAGGCGGGGTTTTCCAGATGATCGAAACCTTGTCCGGATCGATCTTGCCGGCTTTCAGTTCGTTATCCCAAACCGCAAAATTGACAGCACCGACCTGATAGGCGCCGGACTGCACCAGTTGAATGGTCTTCGAATGATTGCCGCTGAAACCGACCCTGGCGAAGGCATCATCCGGCGATTTTCCGAGATTCTCGCGGATATGAAACTCCGGCATCAGGCGTCCGGATGTGGAGCCCTTGGAGCCGAAGGTGAATATCTTGCCGGCGATGTCCATGGGAAAGGCCGCCGACGGTTTCAGTCCGGTGCTGGCATGGGCGATGAAGTAGGTAACGAAGGCCTGATCCTCAAACCCCTGGGCAATGGCTTCGGAGCCGTCAACCAGGGCCCGTGCGCGCACCCCGGACAGGCCACCAAACCAGGCCAGTTGCACCTGATCATTGCGAAATGCCGTGACCGCCGCCGCGTAGGATTTGACCGGCACGTATTTAACAGTGACGCCCAGATGCTGGCTCAGATAGCCGGCGACCTTGTCAAAACGCTCGCGCAGGCGGCTTTCATCCTCGTCGGGAATGGCGGTAAAGACGAAGGTTTCCTGCGCCTGGGTGCTGGAAACCGGTGTCACCAGGGTAAACGCCATCACCACCAGGGCCACCAGCAAGGCGACAGGAATCAGGGAACAAAAACCAAAACGCGTGCTGTGAGATGTAATTTTCATCATTTTAACGTTTACCTATATGTGAGTGGTGACTTTGAATAAAATGGGCGCAGAAGCGAAACCGGCACCCCGAATTGAGCAATTAGTCTATAGGGTAATCCAACCCTGTCAAAACCAATCGGGCAGGGAAGCGGTAACGGTTTCGCTATCCGTTTCCTCATTCCTCATCCGGCACGTTGCCCAGGCGGGTAATGAACACCGGTGCGTCATAATCACCCTGTTCCGGGTCGGCACCGATCAGCAGGGCGTCGACACCGGCGTAATTGCCGGACTGCCATATTTTCTCGGCCCGCATTTCCGCCGCCAGTTCGGACCGGCATTCGATGGTCTGGTCGATGACCAGCTGCCCCTTGCTGTTTTGCATGTAAACCTGACAGAGATATTTGAATTCCTTGGCCATCGAAATGGGTGCCCCTGCTGTTGATTTTCTGGCAATATAGGCCATCGGACCGGGAAACACACCGGCGATAACGAACGATGGGAGAATTTATCATGACGACCGAGCTCGAAATGCTGGCCTGGGCCGTGGCCTTGACGCTTCT
Organism: Rhodospirillales bacterium; assembly: GCA_013203595.1. Taxonomy (GTDB): domain Bacteria; phylum Pseudomonadota; class Alphaproteobacteria; order Rhodospirillales; family Casp-alpha2; genus JABMNT01. Next base: position 2,639 of record JABMNT010000160.1, on the reverse strand, counting down.
TATGTGGATTCCATACATTCTCGCACATATTGCCAATGTCGGCCTTATGGCGGCGCTGACCTACAAAGCCGATGCATCACCGCTGCCCGCGTGGGCGGCACGGGCCAAAAAGGCCCATTACAATGCCATTGAAAACCTGGCCCCGTTCGCGGCACTGGTCGTCATCGCCCATCTGGCACAGATCTCGAATGACGCGACACAGGCTGCAGCCGTTGCCTATTTCTGGTTCCGGGCCGCGCATTTTGTGCTCTATATCAGCGGATTGCCATTCGCCCGCACACTGACCTTTGCCGGATCCTGGCTGGCGCAGATATGTATCCTCTATCAAATTCTGTGGGCCGGATAGGGCCGCACCGCTCAGCCGTACTTTTCCGGGCCGATCCACTGGCTGACTGAATAGCGGTCGCCATGGGCCCAGCCGACGGGCAGGGCCCGGGCAATGGCGTCGAGATCCGCTGGCGTCAGTTTGAGGGCCGCACCGGCAGCCAGTTCCTTCAGGTGATCAACGGAGCGGGTGCCGGGAATGGGAATCACATGGTCGCCCTGGTGCAGCAGCCAGGCAATGGCCAGAGATGATGATTTCACACCCAGGTCTGCGGCCAACCGGCGAAAGCTCTCCGTCGCCACCAGATTGAGGCTCATATGGGGTTCCATGAAGCGCGGATTATTTTGCAGAAACGGGATCGTTGCGGCTTTTTCCGGTGACGGCGGGGTATCGGTCAGCAAGCCCCGGCCGACCGGGCTGAACGCCACAAACGAGGTGCCCAGTTCGGCTGTTTTCTGAACCAGTCCCAGTTCCGGCGACCGGGTCGAGAGGGAATATTCAGACTGCACGGCACCAACCGGATGCACCGCGGCGGCCCGGGCCAGCGAGGTCGGGGCGATTTCAGAAAACCCGAACTGCCTGATCTTGCCGGCCTTGACCAGGCCGGCCAGGGTTTCTGTGACCTCTTCGATGGGGTAGGCGGGATCACGGCGATGCATGTAAAACAGCTCGATCGTCTCGACCCCCAGACGCTGCAGGGACTTGTCCAGTTCAGCCCTGATATGGGCCGGGCTGTTATCAAAGCCATTACTGCCGTCCGGTTTGCGGTAGATGCCTGCCTTGGTGGCAATTTTAAACAGCCCATGTCGGGCGGCGCCCTGGGCAGCCAGAAACGAGCCAATGCGCTCCTCCGACAGGCCGGCCCCGTATACATTCGACGTATCCAGATGGTCAATACCCAGATCCAGCGCGGCGCTCAGGATGGCATGGGATTTCTGGGTATCGGTGGGTCCGTAAAAGGCGGTGAAGGACAAGGCACCGATACCGATCGCCGAAACCCGTGTCCCGTCGCTTCCCAGGTTTCTTTTATCCATGATTCGTTCCTGCCTTCAGTTTGTGTAATGCGCGTTTAAAGGGAATGGCAAATTCTGCTCATCTTGAATCAGATAATCGCCGCTGACTGAAACCTGTATAAGTGCTCATTCACAGCCTGACAATGGCCTTGTAAACAAGCGGTTTGCCGGTATTTTCAGCAAATTACAAACAACCGGGCAGACAATTCCATAAAAATACCGGACGGTTGATTTACATCAATTTGTTTTGAAACCCGTTCCGTTAGGGTACAATCGCGCGCGGGATATGCGGTACACAATGCTTACAGGCACGATCCGCACTTTCGACTGAAAACTGGAGAAAGACTTACATTATGGGGTTTATTGCTTTGCCAATCGGGCTATGTGCCATGATCGGCCTAACGTTAACTGCCTATGCACAAGACACAGCCATGTATGTGCATGGCTTGATCTTTTTTATGGGCAGCGTACTTGCCGGATTCTGGGTTGTCCGCACAACCGTCGGGGTCTCACCCGCTGCCGCCCGGGCGGCCAGCACCGGCTATAACGACGGCGTTATCCGCGCCGGGCTTATCGCTTCTGTGTTTTGGGGCGTGGTCGGCTTTCTGGTCGGTGTGGTGATCGCCTCGCAACTGGCCTTTCCGGTTTTGAACTTCGATCTTCCGTGGACCAACTTTGGTCGTTTGCGCCCCCTGCATACGTCGGCTGTTATTTTTGCCTTTGGCGGCAACGTCCTGATGATGACCTCGTTTCACGTTGTTCAGCGCACCTGTCAGGCCCGTCTGGCCGGAAACTGGGCCCCCTGGTTTGTCTTCTGGGGTTATCAGATGTTCATCGTCCTGGCGGCCACGGGTTATCTGTTGGGGGTTACCCAAAGCAAGGAATATGCGGAGCCTGAATGGTACGTGGACATCTGGCTGACAGTCGTTTGGGTGGTCTATCTGCTGATCTTTATGGCCACCTTGTGGAAGCGCAAGGAACCGCACATCTACGTGGCAAACTGGTTCTATCTGGCCTTTATCGTCACCGTTGCCATGTTGCACATCATCAATAACCTGACCGTCCCCGTGAGCTTTGGCGGCAGCAAAAGTTACATTTTATGGGCCGGTGTTCAGGACGCTCTGACCCAGTGGTGGTACGGCCACAATGCGGTGGGATTTTTCCTGACCGCCGGTTTCCTGGGGATTATGTACTATTTTGTCCCCAAACAGGCCAATCGCCCGGTCTATTCCTATCGGCTGTCGATTGTCCATTTCTGGAGCCTGATTTTCCTCTATATCTGGGCTGGCCCTCACCACTTG
>JABMNT010000013.1 GCA_013203595.1 Rhodospirillales bacterium | reverse complement strand
TCATGTTCATATGGAATCGCTGAGACGTCCGCACCGGTTCCTCAGGCTGCGGAGCGGTTCGCGCAGCGATGTGGGACATCACAAGCGGGCCGCGATGCAGCCCAGGGGGCCGGTGCGGGCGCCAACAGGTCGCCAAAGCGGTCTGCCGGCGTCGTCCCGAATGCTCACCGATACCCCGCATCGCTTTCCCATTCGCTCCTGACCGGCAGGCCGCTTTGGCGATCTCAGCTGTTTCCATATGAACATGAAATGCACTAGCCGACGGCAACCGCCTTGCCGGTGGCCAGCGACTCATAGGCGGCTTCGGCCAGGGCCAGGGCTTTCTCACCGTCTTCAAAACCCACTTCCGGCCGGGTCTTGCCGGCCACCGCCTGGACAAATGAATCAAGTTCGGCGACGAAGGCCCTGGCATAGCGTTCCAGAAAAAAGAACTGATAGGGCTCGGAACGACCGGCCTGATCGGCGTCGAAGTGTTTGAGGTCATAGGGGCGCTGGTTGTCGGAGATCAGCATGCCGGCACTGCCGAACAGCTCTACCCGCTGGTCGTAGCCGTAAACCGCCTGGCGAGAGTTGTTGATGTGGCACAGTTTACCGGACCCGGTTTTCATGAGGATCATCACCGAATCGATATCGCCGACCTCGGCACAGACCGCCGGGTTTACCAGGGCACTGGCCTGGGCAAAGACTTCGGTCGGTTCCTCGCCCAGCATGAAGCGGGCCAGATCGAAGTCGTGGATGGTCATGTCACGCAACATCCCGCCGGAGCTTGCCAGATAACTTTTCGGCGCCATTTCGGGATCGCGCGACGTGATGATCACCTGATGCAGATCGCCGATCTCGCCACGGATCATGGCCTCTCGGGCGGCCCGGTGGCTGGCATCGAAACGCCGGTTGAAGCCGATCTGCACCGGCACCTTGTACGGCGCTATGGTCGCCGCACATTGGCGGACCCGGGCCAGGCTGAGATCAATGGGTTTTTCACACAGGATCGCCTTGCCGGCCTTCGCCGCGGCTTCAATCAGGTCCGCATGGGTATCCGTCGAGGTGGCGATCAGAACCGCGTCAATGGCCTTGTCATCAAGAATTTCGGCGACCGAGCGGGCGACCGGGCAGGCATGGCTCGCCGCCAGTTCATCGGCGGCGGGCTGGTGAACATCAAACACCCGGGCCAGTTCCGCGCCGGCGTGGCGGGCGATGTTGAGGGCATGTAAACGTCCGATCCGGCCGCAGCCCAAAAGACCTATTCTGACCATGTGATTCTCCCATTGCAGCGCTGTTAAGGACCCGTATGATGTCTATAGAACACTGGCATGTGGATGCAAGAAAGAAGACGCAAACGGGGCAATTTCGGGGGGTAAAAATGAACGGAACATTTGCCGGTAAAATTGCCGTGGTCACCGGTGGCACCCAGGGCCTGGGCGAAACCACGGCAAGGCTGTTTGCCGAGCGGGGAGCGGCCGGGCTGGTTATCTGTGGCCGCAACGCTGCGCGCGGCGAAGCTGTTGCCGCCGAGCTCACGGCGGGCGGCTGCCAGAGCCTGTTCGTGGCTGCTGATCTGGCCGACATGGAGGCCTGTCGTTCCGTTATTGCCGCTGCCGATGCGGCCTTTGGCCGGGTTGATCATCTGATAAACTGTGCCGCGATCACTGACCGCGGCACCATTCTTGATACCAGCCCAGAGCTGTTTGACCGGATGTTTGCAATCAATGTGCGCGCGCCTTATTTCCTGATCCAGGATGCCGTCAAACTGATGATCCGCGACAAGACCGAGGGCTCCATCGTCAATATCCTGTCGATGTCGGGGTTAGGCGGACAGCCCTTTATTTCCGCCTATTCGGCCTCGAAAGGCGCGCTTGAAGTGGTCACCAAGAACACCGCCTTTTCGCTGATGCGCAACCGCATTCGGGTCAATGGCCTGAATATCGGCTGGATGAATTCGCCGGGCGAACATGCGATCCAGAAGCGCGAACATGATGCTCCCGATGACTGGCTGGAGGCCGCCACCGCCGGAATGCCCCTGGGGCGTCTGCTGGAGACCGCGGAAGTGGCCCGCTCCATCGCCTTTCTGGCCAGCGCTGAATCAGGGCTGATGACCGGCTCGATCATTAATATGGATCAGTCCGTTGACGGCTGTTACGACGATCCGCCGCGCCCGGCCACGGCCATGGCTCTGTGAGGGAGCGACAGATGCCCATGAAAACCAGAACCCTGACTACCCGGCTCGGTCGCCGGATCCCCTTCAGCGAACTGGGCTTTGGCAGTGCGCCGCTCGGCAATATGCACCGGGTACTCAGCGAAGACGACTGCCGCGCAACCGTACAGGCGGCCCTCGATTCCGGTGTCAGTTATTTCGATACGGCGCCGCAATACGGCCATGGCCTGAGCGAAATGCGGATCGGTGCGGTCCTGGCCGAATAACCGCGCGACAGTTTTCTGCTGTCAACCAAAGTCGGCCGCTTGCTGAAACCCTGTACGGCTGACGCGGTCGACAGTGGCATTTTCATCGATGTCCCACCGGTGAAAATCGTCTTTGATTATTCCTACGACGGGGTCATGCGATCGATCGAAGACAGTTACAAACGCCTGGGCCTGGACAGCATTGACATTGTTTATATCCACGATGTGGACAAATTCACCCACGGCTCCTGGGACGCTGCGGAACAGCGTATCAGTGAGGTTATGGAAGGTGGCTATAAGGCTCTCGATGAGCTAAGGCGTAGCGGCACCGTGAAAGCCGTTGGCGCCGGGGTTAACAACTGGGAAACCTGCCAGCGCCTGACTGAGCTGGGCCAGTTTGACTGTTTCCTGCTGGCTGGCCGTTACACCCTGCTCGAGCAGGAAGCGCTCAATTCCCTGCTGCCGATCTGCGAGCGCGACGGCATCGGCATCGTCTTGGGTGGGCCCTACAACAGTGGCATTCTGGCCACGGGGCCGGTCGCCGGTGCCAGCTATAACTATGCTCCGGCATCGCCGGAAATCATGGCCCAGGTGGCAAAAATCGAGGCGGTCTGTCGTGCCCACGCCGTGCCGCTGGCCAATGCCGCCCTGCATTTCCCGCTCTGCCACCCGGCCGTGGTTTCGGTTATTCCGGGCGGTCAGACCGCCGATGAGGTGCGTCGCAACCGGGCCATGATGGAGGCCGAAATTCCGCCCGCTCTGTGGTCCGATCTGAAAGCCCAGGGCCTGCTGCATGAGGCAGCGCCGGTTCCAGCCGCATAACCACAAGGAGAATGCAATGCTCAGAAACCTCAGCCCGCTGCTAACCCCCGATCTCCTGCATGCGCTGCGCTCCATGGGCCATGGTGATGAAATTGCCCTGGTCGATGGTAATTTTCCGGCAGAAACCAATGCCCAGCGGCTGATCCGCCTGGACGGTATTGCCGCCACCGACGTGCTGAAAGCGGTGCTCTCGGTGATGCCCCTGGATACCTATGTGGCGTGGCCGGCAGCGCGCATGGAAGTGGTTGGCAAGCCCGATGAAGTGCCGGAAATCTGCGCCGAGTTCCAGACGATCATCAATAGCGCGGCCGATGCGCCCTGCCAACTGGGCAAGATCGAACGGTTTGCCTTTTACGAGCGGGTGCAAAGCTGTTTTGCCATCGTCGCCACCGGCGAAAGCCGGCTCTATGGCAATATCATCTTGACCAAAGGCGTGATCCGGCCGGGCGCTTAGGATTTGTATCGCTCCTGATTTGCGGGATATGATGATATCGAAGCGATGGACAATTGACGAATTGGGGGGATGATGACACTCAAGCCAGCCGCTATTGAGCAGTTTCAGCGCGACGGTTATTTTTCGCCGGTGCCGGTCCTCGGCGCTGACGAAGTCAGCTCCCTGCGCCAGCAGTTGCAGGCCGTCGAAGCCCGCCAGGGCGGCGCGCTCTATCCCGAGCAGCGCAGCAAATCCTACCTGCTGTTCAAATGGCTGAACGATCTGGTTCGCGATCCGCGCATCGTCGAGCCCGTCGCCCAGCTCATCGGCCCCGATGTTTTGTTATGGAACACCCTGTTCTGGATCAAGGAGGCGGGCAGCCGGAGCTTTGTCTCCTGGCATCAGGACACCAAATACTGGGGGCTGTCCAGCGACCAGGTGGTCACCGCCTGGATTGCCCTGTCCGAGGCGGGCATCGATGAAGGCTGCATGCGGGTCCTGCCGGGCACTCACCGGGGCGAAACCCTTGCTCATGCGGACAGCTATCATAAGGACAACATGCTGACCCGGGGCCAGGAAATCAGCCTGGCTGAGCGCGAGGACGAGGCGGTCTATATGCCGCTGCGGGCGGGCGAAATGTCGATCCACAATTACCGCCTGGCCCATGCGTCGGGCCCCAATACATCAGCCGACCGGCGCATCGGCATCTCCATGCATTTCATGCCCCCCGACACCCGCCAGATTGTCGGCTCCTGGGACTGCGCCCTGCTGGTCCGGGGCGAAGATTCTTATGGTCATTTCGAGCCGACCCCGATCCCGGCCTGTGATTTTGATCCGGTGGCCGTGGATTTCCACAAAAGGGCATCGAAGGCGGTTAATGAAGTTTTGTATAAAGGGGCGGCGGTGAATGATGCGAAGTTGTAGAGGGTGTTAAAATTTGCATGATTCGTATTTTTCGGATTCCCAAAATTCCCGCCCCCCCCCTTGTGGGGGAGGGTTAGGGAGGGCCAACCCGAGTACATAGATAACAGAATAACCCGGCAACATAGGTAACAGGTAATCACGATAGCTGCGGAGACTCACCCCACCTCCGAGATAAAATCCTGCAGTTTGCCGCTTTTCGAGCGTGGTAATTCTTTGAGGTAAGTCAGGGTAAATTCGAACTCCGGGCCGAACTTTTCAGCCAGCCAGGTTCTGACCTGGCTGGTTTCCGATGCTGATAATGCGCGGTCGACAACAAAGCGGGCCTCGATCTGCGCCTGTGTTTTCTGGACAAACTGGTATTCGCGGATCGGTGCCAGTTTCAGCAGTTTGCGGATCGCGCCTTCGCTCAGCAGGGTCCAGACCTTTTCGCCATCCGGCTTGCTCAGCATGTTCTGTTCGCGGCCCAATATCTGTTTCAGGACCGGCAGCCCGCGCCCGCAGGGGCAGGCCTCGCCGACCTCGGCAAAATCACCGACGTCGTAGCGGATAAACGGCATCGCAAAATTATGCAGATGCGTGACCAGAATGCGGCCGATCTCGCCGGGCTTGCAGGGCTTGCCCTGGCTATCGACCACTTCCAGGAAAACCCCTTCGGACTGGATGTGGTAATGCGCATGTTCCGGGCATTGCAGCGCCATATAGCCGATTTCCCGGCTCGAATAGTTGTCGGTAATTTCCACACCCCAGGCATCGCGGCACAGATCACGGGTTTCCGGGCGGAGAATTTCCGACAAGGTGTTGATCTGTTTCAGGTTGGGGATCTTGATCTTGTTTTCAAGGCAGTGGTGGGCGACGCGCAGGATATTGGTGGGATGGGTGAGCAGGTAATCGGGGTTTTCGCGGACCAGCCAGTCGGCCTGCTCGGCGGCTGAGGCATTGATGTTGAGCGACACGCAGGGCCCGGTATCGAAGGTCTGGCGTGATGATCCCCAGTATTTATAGCGCGATCCTTTGGGATAGGCAGAGACCCCCGGTGTTGAATCGCGGATCACCGCCAGCTTACCGCGCAGATCGCGGCGGTGCCACAGGTGCTCGCGGAGCGTGAAGGCGCTCCAGAACCACAGCGCCAGCTGACTGCGCAAGGCGCGGATCGGCTGGCCGGTCGAGCCCGAGGTATGAATATCATAGACCGCGCCATGGCCCCGGGGCAGATGCGCGCTGTACAGTGCCTTGCCCTGTTCCTGGATATCACTGCGGGTCAGGATCGGTATAGCGGCCCAGCGCTGTTCCAGCTGATCAAAGGGCGGTGCCAGCCCGGCCTGTTCAAGGCGTGCGCGATGGAAGGGCACCTGGTGCCAGGCCTGGCTCAGCAGGGCGCTGAGCTGGCTGAACTGATGGGTGCGGATATCCTCCGCACTCCACCACTGGCTCTGGTCCATCTGGTAGAGCAGGCTGAGCACGATCTGGCCCTTTTCGCCGGGCAATGCCGGCCAGACATTGCCGTCAATCTCCGCATGGGGGACGGGGGGGTAGATCATAACAGCCTTAAAGCACCGCCCCCGGATTGCAGATGCCGTCGGGATCGAGCGCGTTTTTCAGGGTGTGGAACAGCGCCATTTCCTCTTTCGATTTGGCCCGGGCCACGGCTTTTTTCTTGATCCGGCCGACCCCGTGTTCGGCGCAGACCGAACCGCCCAGCTCGACCGAGATGTTTTCCACCGCGTCCTTGAGCGCATCCCAGTGGCTGATGAAGGTTTGCTTGTCCATATCAAACGGGCGCTGGCCGTTGAAATGGATATTGCCGTCGCCGATATGACCGAGCGGCGAGGGCCGGATGCCCGGCACCAGACGCTCGAATTCGGCCGTGGTTTTGGTAACGAAATCGGCAATGGCATGGACCGGCACCGAGGTGTCGCTTTTCAAACAGCTGTCGTCTTCGACCATGGCCACGGCCATGCCTTCGCGGATCGCCCAGAAATCAAGGCGGTGCTGGTCGGCTTCGGCAATCACCGCATCGATGGCCTTGCCTTCTTCAAAGGCATCGGCCAGGGCCGCTTCAAAGGCGCCGCGCAGATCGAAAAACCGGCTCGGGCTTTCGGCTTCCATGATCACCAGATAGGGATGGCTTTCGGTGAACGGGACCCGGGCCTGGGGCCGGAAGGCGATGAAGGTGTCGATGGCATTTTTGTGCATCAGCTCGAAACTGGACACGGTCTCGCCCACATAGTCCTGCAGTTTGCGGAGCAGCCATAAGCCGTCGGCGGGCTCCCTGATGGCGACCATGGCGGTTTCCCGCGATACCGGTTTCGGGCGCAGCTTGAGCACGGCGGCGGTGATGATACCGAGCGTGCCTTCGGCGCCGATGAAGATTTGTTTCAGATCCATGCCGGCGGTATCCTTGTGCAGGGCGCGCAGACCGTTCCAGATTTGGCCGTCGGGCAGCACCACTTCCAGACCCAGCACCTGGGCCCGGGTGGTGCCGTATTTCAGAACATTGTTGCCGCCCGAATTGGTCGACAGGTTGCCACCGATCTGGGCCGAGCCCTGGCCGCCATGGGAGACCGGGAAGAACCGGTTGTTCTCAAGTGCGATGCGCTGCACATCGGCCAGCACGCAACCGGCATCAACGGTGATGGTGTTGCCCATGATGTCGAGATTGCGGACCTTGTTCATGCGCTCCAGCGACAGGATCAGCGTATCGGGCTGACCCTGCGGGATGCAGCCGCCACAGAGCCCGGTATTGCCGCCCTGCGGGATCACAGATACCTTATTGGCGTGGCACCAGGCCATGATCTGGGATACTTCCTCGGTCGTGGTTGGCCGGGCGACACCGCGGGGATCGCCCTGAATGTCGCCGACGATATCATGGCGGTATTTGGCCGTGTCAGCGGCTTGCGTTAAATATCCATCTGATCCGAGAAGTGTTTGCAAAGACATTGTACAGGTTCGCTTTTCTATGGAGTTCGGGATTGTCCGAAACGGCATCAGTCCCATCGGTGCTGACAACATATATTCGCAAAGCCCTACCGGCAATGGAGCAATTCAGGGTGCGGCGAGGACGTTTTGGATGGGTTGTGTCAGTTCCGCAGCGGTAATATGGGTTTTGGCGGCGTCGGGCTGGTGAATGAAGGTATGGCGGGGCCGACCCGAACCGTCATAAAGATAGAGGGTGGGAATGCGATCCACATTGCCAAACAGGCGCAGGGCTTCTGCTTCAGATCGGGGCCGGAGCACGGCAAAGTCCGGCACCGTTGTACCCAGAAACCGTTTCATGCGAACACCGCCCGGATCTTCAAAATGGCCTTCGAATAGATTGATCGCCACAAGGGTTAGGATTTCGGGCGGGAACAGGCGGCGCAGTGCGTTCAGTTCGGCGAACTCAGGCCGGCAGGGCGGACACCAACTGGCAAAAAATGTGATCAGCAGCGGTTTGCCGGTGAGCTTGGGGGGCGGGGTCGCCGTCAGGGGCTGCATGGCATTAATGGCCTGTTTCAGTTCAGCGTCGAGGACCGGGGCGCGGGCTTTCGATTGGCCGTGGGCGGCAGCCGCCATGGTGACGGCCAGCAGGCAGGTCATCAGAAACAGGGTTTTTGGCTCGCGCGGCATGGGATCCCCTTGATTGATTGCTGCCAAGTATAGGCATGGAGCCGCACTGCAGATATCAACTTCGCATAACGTTTCAGTGACCGGGATGGTCGGTGGGCGGCCCTATCGCCCCGGCGCAAAAGTGCCGACCAGGCGGTGCTTGTCGCCGGGGTAGGTGAGGGTGACAAAGGTCACCCGTTGACCGTCCTGCCAGGTTGTCCGCTCCACCGACAGGCAGGCGTCGCCTGCCTGAATATCCAGATCCCTGGCGATCCGGGGGCTGGCGTTGACGGCGGTGATTATATGTTCGGCCCGCGACCAGGGAATGTTGTCGAGCAGCCAGTGACCGGGCGGAGCCTCGGTGAACGGCTCGTCCAGGCAGGCCGGTGCGGCGATGGTATTGATATAGCGGTGCTCGATCAGCAAAGGCTGATCGTCGCGGCAATGGCGGCATAGCACGAACAGCAGCAGCGTGCCTTTTTTCACAGCCAGCTGTTCGGCCCGCTCGGCATCGGCTTTCACAACCCGGCGCTCCAGTAACTGATAGCCGTAGGTGGCGCCCTGCGCTTCGATTTCTTCACCAATGTCCTTCAGTTCCATGACCGAATGTTCGGCGATCTGGGCGGCAACGAAGGTGCCGTTGCGGCGATGGCGTTTGACCAGGCCGTCATCGGCCAGCATCTGCAGGGCCCGGTTGACGGTCATCCGCGATGTCTTGAACAGGCGCATGAACTCATGCTCGGACAGCAGCCGGGTCCCCGGCGCCGACTGGCCCGATAAAATCGGCTGGGCGATGGCCCGGTTGATCTGACGATAGAGCGGGCCGTCGCCGTCCAGGGTATAGTCCAGGGCAGGGCCGGCGGTCATGCCAGTAACCGTTTCAGGGTTGTCGCAAAGTTTTTGCGGATCTCGCTGCGTCTGCGGTGATGGCCGTTCACCACCACATGGTCGCCGCCGACCCAGACATCCCTGATGGCGGAACCGGTGGCGGCGAAGATCCAGCCGTCGAGCCAGCCGTCGCGGTGTTTGGCGACAAGCGCCGGATGGTCACCATCGAGCGAGAGGATATCTGCCCGGTAACCGGCCGCCAACCGACCGGCCTTGCGGCCCGACGCCTGGGCGCCACCGCTGACCGCCTGGGCAAACAGGCTGTGGCCGGTTGACCTGCCGGGTGCCGCCAGCCGGTTGCGGCCCTGGTCACGCAGGCGCTGGCCGTACTCCAGCAGGCGCAGTTCTTCGGCCGCGCTGATCAGCACATTGCTGTCGGAGCCGATGGCGATGCGGCCACCGCCCTCAAGGTGTTCGACGGCGGCAAAGATGCCGTCGCCCAGATTGGCTTCAGTGATCGGGCACAGGCCAGCGACCGCGCCCGATCTGGTCAGCCGCCGGCCTTCCGATGCGGTCATATGGGTGGCATGGACCAGACACCAGCGCGCATCGACCGGCGCATGGTCGGCCAACCAGTCGACCGGACGCTGGCCGGACCAGGCCAGACAGTCATCCACTTCCTTTTGCTGTTCGGCGATATGAATATGGACGGGCCCCGCCGGGTGCAGGGCCAGAATCTGGTTGAGACTGTCTTCGGTTACCGCACGCAGGGAATGGGGTGCGATCCCGACGCTGGCACCGGGCAGGGTGCCCGCGATCGCCTGGCAGCGTTCAAGCAGGCGGGCAAACTGATCGGGGCTGGTAACGAAACGGCGCTGGCCATCGGTTGGTGCGGCGCCGCCAAACTGGCTGTTGGCGTAAAACACCGGCAGCAGGGTCGGGGCAATGCCGGTGAGGCGGGCGGCTTCGCCGATGGCCAGGGTCATGGCGGCAATATCGCCGTAGGGGGCGCCCGTCGGGTCGTGATGCAGATACTGAAACTCGCAAACGGAGGTGAAGCCGGCCTCCAGCATTTCGCCATAGGCGAGGGCAGCGATGGCGAACAGGTCGTCGGGTGTCAGCCGCGCGACGAAGCCGTACATGACCTTGCGCCAGGTCCAGAAGCTGTCGTCGCTCGCGCCCTTCACTTCGGCCAAGCCGGCCATCGCCCGCTGGAACGCATGGCTGTGGGCATTGGTCAGTCCGGGCAGGCCGATTTTTGCGTAATGGTCGGCATCGTCGGCGGAACTGCGGGGCGTTACGGAGCTGATGTCACCGGCGGGACTGACCTCGATGCGCACATCGGAAGCCCAGTCACCGTCAACCAAAGCCTGTTCAAAAAACAGCCGCGTCATGTCAATCTCCTTGCTGTATTATTGTATATACAATTCTCTTGATGATTGTCCAGTTTAATTGTATATACAAATTAAAGGGAGGTCCAACATGGCACAGAAAATTGACAGGTTATGGCGCAACTGCCGGCTCGCCACCCTGCAGGGTGAGGGCTACGGGGTCATTGAAAAAGCCGCTCTGGCGACCACCGGCGGGGTGATTTCATGGCTTGGGCCGGAGGATGAGATGCCGGAATTCAATGGCGGGGAAACCATTGACCTGGGCGGCCGCTGGATCACGCCCGGCCTGATCGACTGTCATACCCATCTGGTCTATGCCGGCAACCGGGCACCTGAGTTCGAGCAGCGCCTGAACGGCGCCACCTATGAAGAGATATCAAAAGCCGGTGGCGGCATTGTGTCGACCGTGCGGGCGACCCGCGCCGCCAGCAAGGCCGATCTGATCAAGCAGTCGCTGCCGCGTCTTGATCATATTATGGCCGAAGGGGTGACCACGGTTGAGATCAAGTCCGGATACGGGCTGGATACCCCGACTGAATGCAAAATGCTGGAAGCGGCGCGGGCGCTCGGCGAATTGCGCAAGGTGCGCGTTGTCACCAGTTTTCTGGGTGCCCATGCCCTGCCCGCCGAAGCCGAAGGTGATAAGGACGCCTATATCGACAGGGTCTGCCGCGAGCAATTGCCCGCCGCTGCCGCCGCCGGTCTGGTTGATGCGGTGGATGCCTTTTGTGAGGGCATCGGTTTTTCCAATGCCCAGACCCGCAGGGTATTCGAGGCGGCGCGTGCTTTGGGCCTGCCCGTCAAGTTACATGCCGAACAACTGAGCAACCTGAACGGGGCCGCCCTGGTCGCTGAATTTGGTGGCCTGTCGGCGGATCATCTGGAATATGTAGACGCGGCCGGGCTGAAAGCCATGGCAGACGCCGGAACCGTGGCCGTCTTGCTGCCGGGCGCCTTTTATTTTCTGCGCGATACCCATCTGCCGCCCATTGCTCTGATGCGAAAACATAATGTCGCCATGGCTGTTGCCACCGACTGCAACCCAGGCTCATCGCCATTGACCTCGATCCTGCTGGCCATGAACATGGCCTGCACCCTGTTTCAGATGACCCCGGTGGAAGCGCTCGCCGGGGTGACCCTTCACGCCGCAAAAGCCCTCGGGCTGGCCGACGAGATCGGCACCCTGGAACCCGGTAAAGCCTGTGACCTGGCCATCTGGGATATCGCACACCCGGCTGAACTGAGCTACGCCATCGGCTTTAATCCGCTCTCTGCACGCATCAAAGGAGGCTTAAATGCCTGAGGACATCCTGCTAACCCCCGGCCAGGTGACACTGGCCGATCTGGCCGATATCTACTGGCACAATCGCCCGGTGCGTCTGGCCCCGCAATGCAGGACCAGGGTTGACCGGGCTGCCGAGATCGTTAATCAGGCAGCCGCAGGTGACGATGCGGTTTATGGGGTCAATACGGGGTTTGGTAAACTGGCCAGCACCCGCATCGCCCCCGCCGACACAACCCAACTGCAGCGTAACCTGATCCTGTCGCACTGCTGCGGCGTGGGTGAGCCGCTGGCCGATAACATTGTTCGCCTGTCCATGATCCTGAAAATTTTATCGTTGGGCCAGGGGGCCACCGGGGTCCGCTGGCAGATCATCGCGCAAATCGAAAATCTGCTGGCCACCGGTGTCAGCCCGGTCATACCGGGCCAGGGCTCGGTTGGTGCGTCCGGCGATCTGGCACCCTTGGCGCATTTTGCCGCGACCCTGATCGGCGAAGGCGAAGCGACCTATCAAGGCAAACGCATGGCGAGCGCCGAGGCCCTGGCGAAAGCCGGTCTGGCGCCGGTGGTGCTGGGCCCGAAAGAGGGGATCGGCATGATCAACGGCACTCAGGTCTCCACCGCCATTTGTCTGGCCGGCTTGTTTGAAGCCTGGCGGGTCGCCATGACGGCGCTGGTCTCGGGCGCGCTGTCGACCGATGCGATCATGGCCTCGTCGGCGCCGTTTCGCGCGGAAATCCATACCCTGCGCGGCCATGCCGGCCAGATCGATGCCGGCCATGCCCTGCGCGCCCTGATGGAGGGCTCGGACATCAGGGAATCCCACCGCCTTGGTGATGCGCGGGTGCAGGACCCTTACAGTATCCGCTGCCAGCCCCAGGTCATGGGCGCCTGTCTCGACATCCTGCGCCAGGCCGGTCACACGTTGCAGATTGAAGCCAATGCGGTGACCGACAATCCGCTGATCTTTATTGAAGACGGCTCGATCGTTTCGGGCGGCAATTTCCACGCTGAACCGGTGGCTTTCGCGGCTGACCAGATCGCCCTGGCCATCGCCGAAATCGGCGCCATCTGCCAGCGCCGCATCGCCCTGCTGGTGGACCCGGCCCTGAATTTCGGCCTGCCGGCCTTCCTCAGCCCCAATCCGGGGCTGAACTCAGGCCTGATGATTGCCGAGGTCACCTCGGCGGCACTGATGAGCGAGAACAAACAGAAGGCGGCCCCCTGTTCTGTTGACTCAACGCCGACCAGCGCCAATCAGGAAGATCACGTCTCGATGGCGGCCCACGGCGCGCGTCGCCTGATGCCGATGATCGCAAACCTGAACCAAATTCTGGGCGTTGAATTACTTTGTGCCGCACAGGGGATCGAATTTCGCGCCCCTTT
>JABMNT010000159.1 GCA_013203595.1 Rhodospirillales bacterium | reverse complement strand
GGCGGCGGGGGTGACCGGGGCCGACAATATGCTGGAAGGCGAACGCGGTTTCGGCAATGCCATGAGCCGCGATGTCGACTGGCAGGCGGCCTTTGCGCCGCTGGGCAGCGATGATTACACCATTACCCGGATGACCCAGAAGAACCACTGCTGCTGCGGCCATGCCTTTGCCGGCATCGATGCGGTACTGGAAATCCGCAAACAGGTTGAGCTGTCGGCGGATACGGTCAAAAAGATTCACGTGTCGAGTTATGCAAAGGCCAGGGAAGTCTGCGGCAATGCGGACCCGAAAACCCCTTACGAGGCAAAGTTCAGCCTGCCCTATGTGGCGGCCATGGCTGCCCTTGAGGGCAGTGTGCGGCTTGCCGCCTTCACCGATGCCTGGCTGGATGATGCGGCGCTGCGGGCCCTGATGGCCAAGGTTGAGGTGGTTGTCGGCGCCGACGCCGAAGCGGCTTTCCCCAAGCATCGCTCGGCCACGGTGACCATCGAGATGATCGATGGCCGGCAATTTGATTTCCATGCCCCAACCCGCCGTGGCGACCCGGACAGTCCGCTCACCGATCAGGAACTGGAAGACAAGTTCAGGGAACTGGCCGGCGTGGTTCTCGACGATCAGGCGCAAACCGCACTTATCGCCCGGGTCTGGGCGATGGATAAAGAGGCCGCCTGGATTTTATAATCAGCCCATAGTCTCGAACACTTTGGCGGTGACCTGATAATGCAGGGGCTGGCCCTCTGACCAGCGCTCGAACTCCGCGATCACCAGATCGGAAAGCCGGATCACCTCGTCACCGGTAGTGCCGCCGATATGCGGGCTGTTGATGACGTTTGGCAATTGCCAGAACGGCGAATTTTCCGCTGGTGGCTCGGGCATGGTGACGTCGAGCAGGGCGGTCAGGTCGGGCCTGGCGGTGAGTATGCGGATCAGGTCGTCCTCGACCACCTGGGCGCCGCGCCCGGTGTTGATGAAGGTGGCGCCGTCGCGCATGGCGTCGAAATGGCCGGCATTGAGGACGCCGCGGGTGCTCTCGATGTCGGGGATGTGGTTACAGACCACGGCAGAACGCTCGAACACAGCCTGCATGGAGACTTTTTCCACGTCCAGTTCCGCCGCCCGCTCCTCGCTCAGGAACGGATCATAGGCAATCACCTTGAGCGGGTAGTCGCGGAGCAGGTGCCGCGTGCAGGTGCCGATCTTGCCCATACCCAGCATACCGATGGTTTCTCCATTGACGCCGGGCCGGGGGTAGGCCTTGGTGTTCAGATCCCTGGTCGCTTTGTACTGGCGGACACAGCGGAAATAGCCGCGCAACGACAGCAAAATCTGCGACAGGCACATTTCGGCGACCGGAATGGCATTGGCCTGCCAGGCACTGACCAGAATGACGTCGTGGTCGATCAGCGGCTGGGCAAAGGCCTTGACGTTGCCGGCGGCGTAAAACACCGCCTTCAGGTTGGGCATAGCCTTGAAGTGTTTATCTTCGAAGGCGAACAGGCCCCAGGTGGCAAAAATTACCTCGACCCCGGCCAGCTGCTCGGCATGGGCATCAAAATTGCCGGCATCGATGCGTTCGGGATAAAAATCCGTCAGCGTGGCGATTTTAGCGAGGGTCGCCGGTGGGTAAACAATGCCGTCGACCGCCGGATAGTTGTGAAAAAGTGCTGATTTTAGTTTTGTCATAATACTTAAACTCCTGCTAATAGCCGCGCACGTATCCGCGGGTATTGTGCTCCTGCATGGGATCAGCTTCCAGGTTGGCCCGCACCTGGTCCGGGATGGCAACGGTTTTGCGCTCTTTTGTTGAAAAGAACACATTGACACTTTCGCTGGTCGCCACACAGGCATCACCGGCAAACACCCCGTAGCCGGTGGTGATCGACTTGGTGCCGAGTTTGAGCACCCGCCCGCCCACATCGACGGTGCCCGGATAATGGGATTCTTTGATATAATCGATGACCACACGGGCCAGAATGAAGTCGATCCCGGCGTTTGCCGTGGGGTCCAGCAGGCCACCCAGAAACATCGTCCGCGCCGCCTCGATATAGGCCGCATAGGCGACGTTGTTCACATGTCCCAGCGGGTCCTGATCCGAAAAGCGGATGGTGACCGGCGTCCAGAACCGAAAACTTGTCCGGTCCTTCAAATCAAGTGTATCGTTTTCCATGGCACTTGTTTTGCCTGCAATTGACAGCAATTGCAACCGAACAACGGAGACAGCCCCATGGCCGAGACAGACACCCTGAATCAGATGTTGGCAACCGCCATGGCGGCGGCGATTGCGGCTGGTGAAACCACGTCCGAGCAGCTTGTCCGGGCCTGTCTGGAACGGATCGAGGCGCGCGAGCCGGTGGTTAAAGCCTGGGCTCATCTGGACCGCAACCTGGCGCTGGCAGAGGCCAGGGCCGCCGATGCCGCAGTCGCCGGGGGGGCGGCACTGGGGCCTTTGCATGGGGTTCCGGTCGGGCTCAAGGATATTATCGACACCGCCGATCTGCCCACCGAATGCGGCTCGGCGCATTTTCGCGGGCGGCGGCCGGCCAATGATGCGACCGTGGTCTCGCTGCTGCGCCGGGCCGGTGCGGTGATCCTGGGTAAAACCATCACCACCGAGTTTGCCCTCAACGGCCAGCGCGGCACCACCAACCCGCACGATCCGGCCCGCACGCCCGGTGGCTCGTCGTCGGGTTCGGCGGCGGCGGTAGCTGATCATATGGTGCCGCTGGCGCTGGGCTCGCAGACCGGCGGCTCGATGCTGCGCCCGGCGTCCTATTGCGGGGTCTACGGCTACAAACCGAGCTACGGGCGGATCTCGCGCAAAGGCGTGTTTGTGATCTCGCGCCCGCTCGATCATCTGGGGGTTTACGCCAACAGCCTGGATGATCTGGCGCTGATTGCCGATGTGCTGATGGTCTATGACGCCGCCGACTTCGATATGCGCGGTCATTGCGGGGCCCGGCTGAGCCAAGCTGTGGCCGAACAACCGGAACCCGCAGCGCTCAAGCTGGCCTTTGTCAAAGGCCCGCCCTGGGCCGAAGCGGAAAGTTACCTGGCGCCGGTGATGGCGCACTATCTGGACGGTCTGGGCGAGCAGGTGCACGACGTCGAACTGGCCGGCATTTTCGACCGTGCCGTCGACGCCCATGGCACGGTCATGGATGTCAGTCTGTGGCACAATCTGGCATCCTATTATCTGGATTACCACGATCAGCTGATGGCGGAAACCAGTGAACGCATTGAAGCCGGCCGCCAGATAACGGCGGGGGCCTATATGGAAGCAGCGGAACTGGCCGGATCGCTCAATCATGCTGTTGACCAGTTGCTGGGTCATTACGACGCCATGATCACCGCATCGGCCACCGGTGAAGCGCCCCTGGGGCTCGCGTCCACCGGCAACGCCATCTTCCAGCGCATGTGGACGCTGATCGGCGTGCCCACATTGTCGCTGCCGCTGATGACAGGCCCCAACGGGATGCCCATCGGCGTCCAGCTGATCGGTCGCAGGGGCGGGGACGCTGACTTGTTTCGGGTGGCGAAACGGTTGCTGGCTATCTGATTTTGCTGTTTAACCGCTTTTGACTGCGGCCATGTCTGAAGAACGTAAAGCCATGAAATCCCAAGAATATGCACAATCCAAGCCCGAGAAACAGGCGCGGGATATTTCTGGTTTCACCGAATTCAAAAATCAGGCTGCCATAGTCTTCTGCGCTCAATATCAGGTAAAGCCCGAGAAGCAGGCCGGCCGCTATCATGACCAGGGATAAAAGAAACCACAGCCAATACCTCAGTCGGTCCGCTTTCTGCCATTTTTTCAAAAACAACGGCGATAAATCCGGGTAGGGGGCGGATTCGAATTTCAGAGGGCTATTGAGGATACGGGCGGAGATTTTCAGGCTCAGAATACCCTCACCACTGACGACCAGAATAAAGGCCAGTTGTGCCAGTTCCGCCATCCAGAACAGCGCCGTGATGTGTCGGGAGCGTATGATCTGTTCAAGAAAAACCAGGTAGTCATAGAGGCCGTGCAATATAACCGGCAGGCACAGGGCAAGGATAAGAAATGTCCGCGACCCTGACCTTATCCGCGAGATTGCGATAAGGGTGCCCATAATTGCGCCGGTAAAGGCGTGTCCCGGAACAGCGGTTAAACTGCGCAGGAAAGCCGTTGCCCTCCAGTTTTCGGAATCGCCAATATAAAACATATTTTCCAGGGCGGCAAAACCAACGGAGACGGCAACGCCAATGACCACAATGTCGTAGGGACGGCGCAGTTCATTCCTGCCGCGATACAGGCAGATGAAAATACCGCAAAACTTTGCAATTTCTTCCGGAATGGATGCGCCCAGAAATGCATTCGCCAGGGCCTGAAGATGGATGTCACCGCCCGCATTCATTGTCCCCATTGTAAACAGCGCGACAGCCGCTGCCGGGAAGGCGACGACGGCCCCGATCGCAAGTGCCGTCAGCAGTGACTCATAATAAACCCGGAACGAACCGCGTTCCCAAAAATAATGCAGCCACACCATCGCCGGAGCAATGGCCAAAAAAAGCATGATAAACCGCACGGCGATGAGCCTTGTTATGGGGTCAGATTAAAGAAAACCCGAAATTTTCCATCGTTTTTATTCTCCCATTCAACGCTATAATTTCTGGTCGCCGAGGAGGTGTTGTTTCGCATCAAGACGCTGCATGTATGGCGCTCATCAGCCTCCGTGCCAATGGCCGTAAAATTTTCAAATACAATTGCGTCGGTGGGGATATTTTGCTCTTTCAGGCTTTCCAGCATCAAAGACTTCACTAAATTTTTTGTAGGCGCCGCATCGCAGGAAGGCAGGGTTTTTGCGGCGCTGGCTTCGAGAAAGAACAAGCCAATTAAAGCGCAAAAAATGACGGCACCAAAAATGCCACCTGCCAGAGAAACCCCGCCCCGCGACCGGAGCAAAGCGTCGCGCTCTTCAACCGGTATTTCCAGCGCATCGATTGCCCTTACCTTTTTGAGCGATTGCTCCATATAGTATCGGTTTGCCAAAATCATTAAAACACCGGTAAGGCCGAGCCGCGCCTTATCCATGAATTCGGGAAACAGAAAGCTGAGCAGGACCGGGATCAGGATCAGGGCAGCGCCTTCCAGATATAGTTTTCGATAAAAAAACCAGGGAAAGGCGAACAAGCCGGCAACAAAATTGATTCCCGACCAGCCCGTCCATTTAAAGCGTTTTTCCGATTGCATTGCTTTGTAGACATTCAGAAACGGAGCGCTGTTTTTGCCGATAAACAAGTCGAGCAGATAAGCATCGTCCCGGGGCGGTGTTTCAGAGGCCAAAGTGGTCACGTTGAAGTCTTCGATTTCCGCCGTACTAATCTCTTTTCCGTCCATAATATTTGCCTCCCCCAAGGCCTGTTTTATTTATTATACAATTCACGGACATTATTATATTACACCACACATTAGTATAAAGTGAGGAGGGGTTGCAATTATTAAGAGTGCTGATGGCAGAAACGTCGGCGATTTCACCAAAACAAGGTGCTATTTCACCGGAAAATGCCTGCGCGTGCGGTTGGCGAAGGCGACCAGCGACAGCATCACCGGGACCTCGACCAGAACCCCGACCACGGTGGTCAGGGCAGCGCCGGAATCGAGACCGAACAGGCCGATGGCAACGGCGACCGCCAGTTCGAAAAAGTTGGACGTG
Source organism: Rhodospirillales bacterium (assembly GCA_013203595.1). Lineage (GTDB taxonomy): Bacteria > Pseudomonadota > Alphaproteobacteria > Rhodospirillales > Casp-alpha2 > JABMNT01. Next base: position 33,054 of record JABMNT010000159.1, on the reverse strand, counting down.
CCGATCAGGGCGCAGGGGGCGGCCACATTGTGCGGCACCTTCCACATCCAGGCGGCGGCATAGGCGATGACAAAGATCCCGTAGGACTGGACAATCAAGGGCACCGCAATCAGGGCAATCAGCAGCGGCTGGGCGAGAATAACCTTGCCCTGAAAGCCGAACAGCAGAACCACGGTGGCCAGCAGTCCGATCACCGAATAGGGTTTGACGGAAGCCGCAAAGCGGCTGATTGCGGCATCGCCCCGGCCGTCCGGGGCCCGCGCCAGCAGCCAGCGGCGGGTCAGGTAGCCGGCGATCAGCGGGATCACCACATACAGGGCGACGGACAGCAGCAGGGTCTGCCAGGGGATGACGATATCAGTGATGCCCAGCAGCAGGGCGACAAGCGGGGCGAAGGCAAATATCATGATGACATCGTTGAGCGAGACCTGGACCAGGGTATAGGTGGCGTCGCCTTTGGTCATCTGTGACCAGACAAAAACCATGGCCGTGCAGGGTGCCGCCCCCAGCAGGATCATCCCGGCGATATACTCACTGGCATTTTTCGGATCGATATAGTCGGCGAACAGGCCTTCAAAAAACAAAATCCCCAGCGCCGCCATGGAAAACGGTTTGATCAGCCAGTTGACGACGATGGTGATGACCAGGCCTTTCGGGCGTTCGCCAATATGGCGCAGGCTGGAAAAATCGACGTTGACCATCATCGGGTAAATCATCGCCCAGATCAGCACCGCAACTACCAGGTTGACGGAGGCATATTTGATCTCGGCCAGCACCAGAAACGCATCGCTGGCCACATTGCCCAGCGTGATCCCGGCAATGATGCAGGCGGCGACCCAGAGTGATAACCAGCGCTCGAAAAAGCCGATGGTGTCCGTTGGTTCGGGAGCCGTTTCAGATGTCATGGGGAAGGCCTTGGTCAGAATGAAGGTGCGGAGCTGCCGACAGCAGCGCGAGAGGGCAGGATAACAGGCCCTATCGGCTATCGCCATCGACAATTAATACAATAAAAAAATGTATATTAATATAATTTACAAATAAATTGACTATTTAATTTAAATGTACCATATTTATGAGAAGAAAAAACTAAATGACGAAATAAAAGAGTTAATTGCGCAAAACGCCGCCGCTGCGGCACCGGAAAGGAACGCGAAATGACACAGCAAGTGATAACCGCCAACCGCCTGAACGATGGACTGGTCGTGTTTTTGGCGTCGGATGGTTGCTGGGCTGATTCGATTCTGGATGCGCAGGTCCTCAGCGACGACACCGAGCTCGACAAACGCCTGACCATGGCCAACGCGGCGGAGCAGGCAAAAATCATTGTCGGCCCTTACGCCATTGAAGTTACAGAAGCGGAAGACGGCGACGTGCGTCCGGTTCGCTTTCGCGAGCGCATTCGTGCCTATGGCCCGTCGACCCATGCGGACTTCGCCCGCCAGGATGTACCCGGCCATCTGCGACACCTGGACGACGTGTCGCCGGTTTATTTTAATGGAGTTGGCTAACCTATGTACCGATACGATGAATTTGATCGCAGCTTTGTCAACGAACGGGTTGCTGAGTTCCGGGGCCAGGTCGCCCGGCGCATGTCCGGCGAGATGTCGGAAGAGGAGTTCCGCCCGCTGCGGCTGATGAACGGCCTGTATCTGCAGCTGCATGCCTATATGCTGCGTGTGGCCATCCCCTACGGCACCTTTTCCTCCGTGCAGATGCGCAAGCTGGCCCATATTGCCCGCACCTACGACCGTGGTTATGGCCATTTCACGACCCGCCAGAATATCCAGTTCAACTGGCCGAAGCTGGAGCAGGTTCCGGTTCTGCTGGCGGAACTGGCCGACGTTGAAATGCATGCCATTCAGACCAGCGGTAACTGCATCCGCAATGTCACGGCCGATCCTTATGCAGGTGCGGTTGCCGACGAGGTTGATGATTCCCGCATCTGGGCGGAAATCGTCCGCCAGTGGTCGACCCTGCACCCGGAGTTCACCTATCTGGGGCGTAAGTTCAAGATTGCCGTATCGGCATCGGATTTTGACCGTGCCGTTATCCGTTTTCACGACATTGGCCTGATCATCAAGCGCAATGAAGCAGGTGAGATCGGCTTCCAGGTCTGGGTCGGTGGTGGCCTGGGTCGCACGCCGATGATCGCCAAGGTGTTTAACGAATTTGTTCCTCAGGAAGACTTGCTGTCCTATCTGGAAGCGGTTTTGCGGGTCTACAACATGTATGGCCGCCGCGACAACAAATACAAAGCGCGGATCAAGATTCTGGTGCATGAGACCGGGCTCGAAGAACTGCGCGCGCAGGTCGATGCCGAATGGCAGGAAATCCGCAACAGTTCACTGAAAGTGCCGGACTACGAGATTGAACGTATCCGCTCTTATTTCGCGCCGCCGCCTTTTGAAAAGCTGGATGCCGTCGACCGCGGCTTCGAGATCAAGAAATTCGAGAACCCGGAATTTGCCCGTTGGGTCAACGGCAACGTGGTTGCCCATCGCCAGCCCGGCTATAAGATCGTCAATATATCGCTGAAGCCGGAAGGGCTGCCGCCTGGCGATGTGACCGCTGATCAGATGGAAGAACTGGCGGATCTGGCCGAGACCTACAGTTTCGATGAAATCCGCGCTACCCACGAGCAGAACCTGGTGTTTGCCCATGTCAAGCAGTCGGAGTTGTTTGAACTTTGGCAGGAACTGGGCGAAATCGGCCTGGCCATGCCGAACATCGGCAAGGTCACCGACATGATCGCCTGCCCGGGGCTCGACTACTGTGCTTTGGCCAATGCCCGGGCGATCCCCCTGGCGCAGCGGATTTCCAGGCGCTATGCGGATCTCGACAAACAGTTTGATCTGGGTGAGCTGAAGCTCAAGATCTCCGGCTGCATCAATGCCTGCGGGCACCACCATGTGGGTCACATCGGTCTGCTCGGTGTGGACCGGCGGGGCGAGGAATATTATCAGATCACGCTCGGCGGCAGCGGTGCCGAAGATGCCGCCATTGGCAGCATTATCGGCCCGGCTTTTTCGTCGGCCGACGTGGTTGATGCGATTGAATCGGTAATCAGCCTGTATGTGGAACTGAGAGACGATAACGAGCGTTTCCTCGACACCTATCGCCGTGTTGGCACGGCTCCCTTCAAATCCCGCCTGTACCCGGAGAAACTCGATGCCGCTGCTTAAAGACGGAAAACTTGTCGACGATGGCTGGCTGCAGCTGGACGATGATGCGGTGCTGCCCGAAGCGGGTGCGGTTGTTGTCTCGCTGGCCCGCTGGCAACAGGACCGCGATCACCTGATTGCCAGAACCGGGCCCGTCGGTGTTCGCCTGACCGCTGATCAGACACCGGGTTTGATCAGGGCCGATCTTGATGAACTGGCATTGGTCGCGCTGGAGTTTCCCGCCTTTACCAATGGTCGCGCCTATTCCTATGCGCGTCTGCTGCACCGCTATGGCTTTGCCGGCGAAATCCGGGCCGTTGGCAATGTGCTGCGGGACCAGTACTGGAACATGCAGCGCTGTGGATTCAATGCCCTGGAAATCGAGGCCGGCGAAACCGAAGCGGACTGGGTGGCAACCGTTACGCATTATTCAGCACCCTATCAGGTGGCCCATGATCCGGCGCTGCCGGTGATGTCGCTGCGTGAACGGCGCATGGCCGCTGCGGCTCAAGGGTAAAGCCTTCATTTCCCCGCTAACGCTCCTGAACTGGCCCTGTCCGTGATTTAGCCCCACCTTTTCATTCCGCTCAGAGCGAACGGAAGCTGGTCAGCCGTTGCGCTTCGGTAGTTGGCAGGCTGTGCGTAATCCATTAGGCTGCAACCAGACCCATCGGGTCGGCCACAAGCGGAGCAGAGCAGAAATTGTGTTAGAATCACCATTCGAATTTGATTCACTTTTAGAAATAATTGTGACCAACATCAAGAGCCCGGGTTTTTACCTGCAGTTGCTGGCGATCGCCCTGACGGCCCTATGCTCGTTGTTTATTTCGCGGTTTCTGAAGCGTCGCATTGAAAAATATACGGCTGATGATCACCCCGAAACTATAAGCAATATCAGGAACCGGGTGGGCAGCGCCTCATTCCATTTGCGCGATCTCGCGTTTCCGGTCACCAACGCGATCCTGCTGGGAATAGCCGTCGCCATTTCCCAGGAGTTCTTTGACAAGAAATGGCTGGTGCAGCTGGTTCAGGGCTTCAACTTATTCTCCATCACCTATATCGTGGCGACACGAATCTCGGCCACCCAGGCGGTTCGCGTCTTTGCGCTTTTCCTGTTGGCGCCGCTGGCCATTATCTATGCAGTCGGACTGCTCGATGAACTGATCCACATGCTGGACGGTATCCGCTTTTCGCTCGGCAATATTGAGTTCACCGTCTATGCCCTGACACGAACCCTGATTTTTGGCGCGGTCCTGTTCTGGATCGGCCGCCGCTCCAACAAGGAGGGCAGCGATTTCATTCGCGCCCGCGAGACGCTCACCGAAACCACCAAGGAGCTGGTCCTCAAGACCTTCCAGATCGGGCTTTTCATTTTCATCGCCCTGGTCATTCTGCAGATCGCCGGCATTGATCTGACCGCATTTGTGGTTTTTGGCGGCGCCATTGGTGTCGGTCTGGGCTTTGGTCTTCAGCAAATCGCATCGAACTTCATCTCCGGAATCATTATCCTGCTCGACCGTTCGATCGCCATTGGCGACTTCATCGAACTGGAGGACGGCCGCTCCGGGGTTTTGCGGGAACTGAGCATGCGCTCGGCGACCCTGGAAACCTATGACGGCAAGGACATCATGGTCCCCAACGAGCGCTTTATCACCACGGCGTTCACCAACTGGACCCACAACAATCAAAAGCAGCGCTACCCGATTGTCTTCGAGGTCGCCTACGGCACCGATCTTGAAAAATTGTTTGATATTCTGCGTGACGTTGCGTCGTCGCATCCGCGGGTTCTCAGCGGCGATGATCTGCCGGTCGAGGAACGTCCCGACGCGGAAGTCCAGGCCTTTAATGACAGTGGTATCGAGATTCTGCTCGAGTTCTGGATGGAGGGCGTCGACGACGGCAAGAACCGGGTCGGCGGCGATCTGCTGTTCATGATCTATCAGGCGCTGCAGGAAAACGATATCGTCATTCCGTTCCCGCAACGCGAGGTCGTTATCAAACAGGATCAGTCAAAACCGAAGCTGAAGCCAAAACCGAAATCAAAACCGAAGCCAAAATCTTAAGCCCGGATAAACCCAGGTTCAGAGGTGGGGTGTGTCTGCAACGCGTCGCGGGCAGGTAATCCTCCAGAGATAATGCTATCCGCGGTCAGGTGGCGCGTCGGGTCGTCTGTTGATCATCCAATTCCGCCCCCCGGCCGCAGCGGCTGACCCGGGGGCGGATTGAGCTTTGGGTTACGGGGTTCCCAGAAAGTCCCGCTTGCCGATTTCAACGCCGTTATGGCGCAGGATGTTGTAGGTTGTGGTTACGTGAAAATACACATTGGGCAGGGCATGGCCCAACAGGAACTGGATGCCGGTGTAGTGGGTTTCCTTGTCACCGCGTTTGGTGATGATCTCCTTGTCCTCGGTTCCGTCGATCTGGGCCGGGGTGAAGCCTTCAATGAAGGCGATGGTCTTGGCAATGCGTGCCTTGAGGTCGCCAAGGGTTTGCTCGGTGTCGGCGTCAGCGGGAATTTCAGCCCCGGCCAGACGGGCGACCACGCCTTTGGCCGCATCGCAGGCAATCTGCACCTGGCGGCTCATGGGGAACATGTCGGGGAAAAGGCGAAAATTGACAAGGATGGCTTCGTCGAGCTTTTTCGCCTCGACATGGGCCCGTGTCTTGTCCAGGATTTTATCCAGATTGCTGAGCGAGTTTACCAGACGCGGGACGCTGGCCTGGTACATGGAGATTGTCATAGTGACAGCTTTCAGTTGGAGGGGTGGGCGCCAGCTTTAGCACCGAAGCGAACCGCTTACAACGTCCGTAACCTGGCCTGAACAGAGGCCGCCAACGAGCGCAGGAACCGGCTCTGTTGCTTTTTCAAGTCTGCCATTGGATGATCACATCCGCTGATCGAAACGGGCAGATAACAGGGCAGTCAAATGGCAGTGTATGGCGGAGAACAAGACGAGGAACGGTTCGCCCCGGACCCGCTGGCCGACGCCGTTTATGCGCTGCGCAGGGCCAGAGGGTGAATTCAACAGTTGGAGACCAGGAATGAAAAAGAAAAAAATACGGGCCGGGCTGATCGGCTCCGGCTTTGCCGCCCGCTTTCACATGGAGGCCATTGAAAAGGTTTACGGCTGCGATGTGGAAATTGCCGGCGTCTATGGCCGCACGCCTGCCAACACCAGAGCCTTTGCTGCCAGCCATGGCATCGATGCCTGGGAAGATCTGGATGGATTACTCGATCAGGTGGATGTTGTTCATGTGCTGGTACCCGCTGCCCTGCACGAAGAGATTGCCATCATGGCCCTGAACAGAAACGTGTTTCCCATTGTCGAAAAACCCCTGACCGGCAGCTTCGGTGATGGCAGCGAAGGCTTTGATGGGCAACTTGCGGCCAAGGAGCCGGTCCGTCAGGCTGCGCTGACCTCGATCCGCAACATGCTGGACGCCGAGGCCGCATCAACGGCGCAAATTCTCTACGCGGAAAACTGGGTCTATGCCCCGGCCATCCAGAAAGAGCGTGAAGTGATCGAGAAAACCAAAGCGCAGATCCTGTGGATGCATGGCGAGGAAGCCCATTCAGGCTCCCATTCCGAAGCCTATGGCCATTGGAAATATTCCGGCGGCGGCTCGATGATTGGCAAGGGAGTGCATCCGCTGAGTGCGGCGCTCTATCTGAAGCGGGTCGAAGGCCGGGCCCGCTTTGGCAAGGCCATCCGTCCAGCCTCGGTGACGGCGCGCACCCATACCCTGACCAGCCTGGACGGATTTATGGACGCCGGACATCTGCGCGCCGACTATCAGGACGTTGAAGATTTTGCCATGGTCCACGTGGTCTTTGAAGACGGCACCCTGGCCACGGTGTTTGCCTCGGAAATTGTCATGGGTGGTGTTCATAACTGGCTGGAAGTTTGCGCCAACAACCACCGCAGCCAATGCAATCTCAATCCGACCGACATGATGCAGACCTATAATCCGGTCGAAAAACAGTTCGACGACATTTACGTGGTCGAAAAAATCGGCACCAAACAGGGTTGGGCAAAAACCGCCCCCGATGAGGACCACGCGCACGGCTTCATGCAGGAAATCGAAGCCTTTTACCGGACCGTGGCCTATGATGAGGAAGTGGAAAGCAACAGCCAACTGGCCGCTGATACCATATCAACCGTCTACAGTGGCTATCTGTCGGCAGAGCGGGGCGGCGCGGAGGTGAAAGTTGATTTGTTGTGAGATTGATTGGCGGTGTGTGACGGGCGTACAAATGGATGCCGAGGTCATCGGGCAATGTCGACGGGGTGGCCCGTTCAAAAGACCGCGCGGCGGATGAGATTGAGGCTTATCAGCGCCATCATCACCAGCACCGCATTGTAGAATTTCTTCTGATCCAGACGGTTGCGAATTTTAAAGCCGCACCACATGCCGAGGCCGGCAACTGCCGTGCAGGCCAGGGCGAAAGGGATAAAAGTGGCGTTCAACAGGCCGACGAAACTGAAGGCGGCGATCAGACAGATGCTGGCAAACACGAAATACAGCCCGAGGGTCGATACAAATTCGTCCTTGTTCAAACCCAGGGTGACCAGGAAGGCCAGAAACGGCGGCACGCTGACGGTAGTCAGGCCGCCCATAATCCCGCAGATCAATCCGGTGAGCAGGCCGTAGGGTTTTTCCCGGTTTTTTGGCACCGTCAACTGCATGCCCCAGCGCGAATTGATACAGAACAGCAGGATCACCACACCAACCATGCCCAGGATCAACTGGGGCGGCACACCGGTAATGATTTGGGTGGTCAGCGCGATCCCGGCGGCCAGGCCCAGCAACACCGGCCAGATTCGTTTCGCGTTGCTTGCCAGTGACGCCTTGTGGGTCGCCTGCCAGACATTGAGGATGACCGGCGGTATGACGTTGAGGGCGAGGCCGACGCTGACCGGAATAAACGATGACAGCAGGGAGATTGCGATAATCGGCAGGCCAAAACCGATTGCACCCTTGGCCAGCCCGGCAACGAAGAACACGGCCAGAATAAGAGAAACGGTCAGGCTATTAAATTCAACACCTTCAACGACGGGGAAAAGCATGGGCGGTGGCCTGATTGTGGAGATGAAGGGTCTGCACTGGTGGTATCCGGTCTGCAGACAAAAGACAACCCTGTGGCGATCTGGCGAGCCAGCGCCACAGGGTTTGTTTGCGGATCCGCAGGCAAGCTCAGGCGTTGCGTTTCTGGACTTCCTTCATGAACCGGTCACCAATCACCACCGGGTTCATGGTAATAACCGGTACTTTCACGTTGCCGGACTGGCATTTGCAGACAATGATGGTCATCTGATCAGCGGCCAGCGCTTTCTTTAATTCTTCCGCCGTGTCCTCGGCCTGGCATTCAACAACATGGTCACAGCCGCAGGCTTCGGCAACGGCCGCCAGCGATGTTTTCATGCCGGCATAGGTCGGCTGGTCGCCGGTCGAGCCATAACTGCCATTGTCGATGATCAGCAGGATAAAGTTATCCGCAACATTATTGGCAATGGTCGGCAGGGTGCCCAGATTGGTCAGCACCGAACCGTCGCCATCGATGGCGATGACCTTTTCACGTTGCGACAAAGCCAGGCCCAGGCCAATGGACGAACACAAACCCATGGTGCCCAGCATGTAGAAGTTGCTTGGCTGATCGTCCAGGCTGAACAATTCCTGCGACGGGCTGCCGATATTACAGATCACCAGTTCATCGGTAATGACCGGAACGATGGATTTCAGAACTTCGTTTCTAATCATTATGCAGCCCTCCAGAAGGATGCGTCGGTCAGGATCGCCGTTGGTTTTTTGCACATCTGCGTGTAGGCCAGAATGGCTGGCAATTCCTCAACATCGGATTTCTTGTGGAAATGGAAGGTCGGGATGTTCATTTGCTGCAGAATCGGTTTGGTGTGCAGGGCCATTTCGACCTGACAGGCAACCGGCTCGCCGACTTCGCCGCGATAGCTGATCAGCATCGGCAGCGGGAACTGGTAGAACTGTATGAGTGCGGAGAGGGTGTTGACGGTGACACCAATGGCCGTGTTTTGCATGATGATGCATGGCTTGCCACCGCCCATGTAGGACCCGGCGCAAAGCCCCATACCTTCATCTTCCTTGTTTGATGGCACGTGCCTGATCTGGTCGTTTTTTTCAACCAGATCGATGACCCCGGCCAACTGCTTGCAGGGCACCGTTGTAACGAAATTAATGCCTGCCGCGACCATGTCGTCGACGATGCGTTCACTGATATTGAAAGTCATTATGTCCTCGTTTCCTGTTCATGTCTGTTAGATGATTTCACTGAGATAGGAATGCGCGCGGGTGTCGCAGCGGCTGACCCGCCATTCAACCGGAGTTCCGTCCAGGGTGACGGCCAGTCGGTCAACTTCAAGAAGGGGCGCACCTGTGGCTATGGACAGGTAGCCGGCTTCGTCAGCGCTGGCCGCACAGGCAGTCAAATGTTCAACGGCTTTGTAGATGGTGACGCCGTAGCTCTGTTCATAAAACTGGTAGAGCTCGTTCGGAACCTCCTGGCGTTTTCCAAGCCCGGCAAACAGGGCTTCCGGCAGGGAAATATTTTCGATAATCACCGGATTTCCACCCATGCTGCGCAGGCGCCTGATGTTTATGATCCGCTGGCCTGCAGCCAGCCCCAGCCGTTGCGTTTCCTGGCGGCTGCCACGACGGCTGTTGAAGGCAATCAGCTGGCTGGTCCGGGGGGGCTGCTGAATGTCGTTTTTACCAACCAGATGGAAAAACCGGAAAAGCTCGCGCTGTGGCGAATGAGCCGATACGAAGGTGCCGCGCCCCTGATGGCGGACCACCAGTTTTTCCTGGGCCAGGGCGTCGAGCGCCTTGCGGACGGTGCCCTGCGATACGGAAAACTCGGCCGCCAGCGCAAATTCCGATGGCAGACAGTCGCCCGGGCGCCACTGCCCATCGACCATGCGCCGGATCATCAGCGCCTGGACCTGTGCGAAAAGCGGGCCGTCGCCCGGGGTGACATGTGATGTCTGCATGCGGTTCCTGTAAATTCTTATATAAGAGTTATAGGAATTTCTTGTGGAAGGCAATAGGGTATGCAAAGCTCGAGCTAAGTCAAAAACAGTCAGGGAACGGGTAGCCAATGGCCGATATTGTTATCTCCGAGCATATGGAACTTTCAGCCGTCGAATCTCTTGCCAGGGATTTCGATGTCCTGTTCGACCCGGATCTGGTCAATCAACCCGAAGCCCTGAGGGCGGCATTGAAAGATGCGCGGGCCCTGCTGGTCCGCAATATAACCCAGGTGCGTGGTGATCTTTTACAGGCCGCCGTCAATCTGCGGGTTGTCGGGCGGCTGGGTGTGGGGCTGGATAATATCGATCTCGAGGCCTGTGCGGCACGTAATATTCAGGTGTTTCCGGCCACTGGCGCAAACACCGATTCCGTTGCGGAACTGGTGATTGGCGCTTTGTTTGTGCTGTTCCGCCGCGCCTATCACGCCAGTGACAAGGTGCTGTCCGGTGCGTGGCCGCGCCTGACATTGGGGGGGCGTGAAATTCAGGGGCATCATCTGGGCCTGGTTGGGTTTGGCGCGATTGCCCGTGCGGTTGCGCTGCGGGCGAAGCCGCTGGGTATGACCCTGTCGGCTTATGATCCGCTGGTGCCGGCTGACGATCCCGCCTGGAAAGAGCTGTCGGTAACCCCGTCGTCGTTCGAAGACCTGCTGACGGATTCTGACGCCATCAGCCTGCATGTTCCATTGATTGATGAAACCCGGCACATGATCGACGCGGCAGCGATTGCCAAAATGAAACCCGACGCGATCCTGATCAATGCGGCGCGTGGCGGTGTGGTTGTTGAGCAGGCGCTTGCCGATGCCTTGCGGGACGAGCGCCTGGGTGGTGCCTTTCTGGATGTGTTTGAGCAGGAACCGGTCAAGGCCGGATCGGTTTTGGAAGGTGTTCCCAATCTGATCCTGGCCCCACATATCGGCGCCATGACGGACGAGTCCAACGTGCGGGTCAGTTTTCTGACGGCCGATAACGTGCGCAAGGCGCTGGCGGGCTCAGTCAAAAAGGTTTGATTTGGCCATTAGAGGACAAAATATTGCCAGAATTGAGTGGTTTAGTATTCACAAGCGGCCATATGGGCGTATAAAGGAAACGCGTTATTTCTTCACACTTTAAACAGGAATGACATCAATTCAAAATGACAAAATCTGAACCCGCCACTTCCGTAGCAAAATCTGATAAACCCGTTCAGCCGGCCCGTCGGCGCGCTTTGAAGCTGGCGCTGGGAGCGGCAGGAGCTGCCGCCATGGGGCCGTGGATTGTCCGTGACGCAAGATCATCGTCGGGCGAAATTCGGGTGATGATGTGGTCGGATTATTTTCCGAAGAAGTTTGTTGCCGGCTTCGAAAAGGAAACAGGGATCAAGCTCCATCATATTCCCTACGGATCGAACGAGGAATTATTGAATAAGGCGAAAGCCGTCAAGGGGAGTGGCTTTGATCTGATCGGACCGACAGCGCTGCGGGCCTTGCAGTGGAAGCCACTGGACATGCTGCAGCCCTTTGATATGAAACGCGTCCCCATCGAGCAGATCCATAAAAACATGCTGGACCGGTCGCAGGAGCACTGGACCTGGGACGGTAAAAATTACCATCTTCCCTATTTCTGGGGAACGGAAGCCATGGCCTGGCATACGACAGGCTGGGAACAGACCTATGATAAACTGAGTTATGGGGATTTGTGGCTGCCTGAGCTAAAGGGCCGGGTCATGGCGCGCCCCCATTCGATGATGTTGGGTATCGGCCTTTATCTCGACCGGATCGGTAAACTGCCGTCGAACCGGATGCTGGATGCCTACAAGGACGAGGATACCATGCGGCGGATCTGGTCGGAAGTGACCGACTTTGCCATTGAGAAAAAGCCGTCCATTAAATTGTTCTGGAACGATGCGGAAACCCAGAAAAGGGGGCTTTTGGAAAACGGTGTAATTCTTGGCCAAACCTGGGATGGCCCGGCCATTGCATTGAAAAATGCAGGCAAGGCGATCAATTACATGGCCCCACAGGAAGGGGCATTGGCCTGGCTGGATGGTCTTTCAATTCCAAAGGGAGCGGAAAATTTCGATCAGATTTATGCCTTCCTGGACTATATCTACCGACCTGATGTCGGTGGGAAACTGGCTTCAGAGACGGGTTATAATTCTGTAGCTGTTGGTGCCGACAAACATCTGACACCGGTTGCCAAAAAGAATTATACGGATGCCTACCCGGACAACGCCCTTGATAATCTGTGGTGGTGGCCGCCGGAGCCACCCTGGTATGCGGCTGCGCGCAATGAATTTCGCGATCGTCTGGTCGCCGCCTGATCATCCCTTTACCAATCTTCGGATCATCCCGGCCGGATCGGGCTTCCGCAATTAAGCTGCTAAATTGCCTTATTGCCTGAAATTTTCTATACTCAATCCCGTTGCAAACGACGTATAAGTACAGCGTTTGCGTTTGGGAAAATGGTAGAGGAAATAATAGATGTTAAATCGTCGCCTTTTTTTAACATTTGTTGGCAGCTTCGCCGGAGCCGTTGCATTGTTGCCAGACCAGACATTTGCCGCTGAAGACGATGATGAATTTGAAGCTGGCGCCCGCACATTTATTGAGCACCTGGCTGACGATGCACTTGTATCGCTCACCCAGTCGGGGCTCGAAACCGACCAGCGACGCGAGCGATTTCGCCAGTTGATGCACCAATATTTCGCCTTTAATGTCATCGCCAAATGGGTGCTGGGTCGGTACTGGCGGCGTGCCAGCGATCCGCAACGGAAAGAGTATCTGGCGCTTTTCGAAAAACTGATGGTCATCACTTACGCGGATCGGTTCGAGAAGTATGCCGGCGAAAAGCTGAAGATCCAAAAAACCGAGGTTCGGGCTGAAAAGGATGCGTTGGTTCATTCTGTCTTGCAGCGGCCCGATGGTCAAAAAGCCGTTGCCGTTGTCTGGCGGGTCAGACCGAAGGATGATTCCTATAAAGTTGTCGATGTCATGGTTGAGGGGCTGAGCATGGGAATTACCCAGCAAAAAGAATTTTCATCGGTTATTCGCCAGCACGACAACAAGGTTGAAGGCCTCCTCGACGAGTTGCGTAAGCGTGTCAAAGTTGATACGTGAACGTCGACACCGTTTATTTTCACAACACCGGTTTTAATATGACAGTTTCTGATGTGCCCGACGTGGAAACCCCGTCTGGCAAGGATGCGGCCTACGAAAACTTTCCCGTTGGCTCCTGGTTATTGCCGCGCGCCCTGCGGCCGCATATTGCCTGCTACTACCGGTTTGCCCGGGCGATTGATGATATCGCCGACAATCCGCAATTGACGCCTGAAATAAAGATTGCGCGCCTGGACGGGTTCGAAAAAGCCATTCTCGGGGATGATACGGCTTCGCCCGCATTTGTGACCGCCCACCGCATGCGCGAAAGCCTTAAGGAAACGCAGGTTTCAAACCGCCATTGCCTGGATCTGATCACAGCTTTCAAGCAGGATTCCGTAAAAAACCGCTACCGGAACTGGGACGAACTTGTCGATTACTGTCTGTTGTCTGCGGCACCCGTCGGTCGCTATCTGATCGATTTACACGGGGGATCCGATGCTGGCTATGGCCCGTCAGACGCCCTGTGCATCGTGCTGCAGATCATCAATCACCTGCAGGACTGCAAGGAAGATTTTGAACAGATGGACCGGGTGTATATTCCCATGGACTGGATGAACGGGCATGGGGTTACGGCTCAGGCACTGGCTGCCCCCTGTCTTTCGAAACCCGGTCGGCTGCTTCTTGATCAGGTGATCTCGGCGACTGCTGAACTGATGCCGCAGGCCCGAACACTTCCCGCAGGGCTGCGCAGCCGCCGCCTGGCCATGGAAAGTCAGGCAATCATCAATATTGCCGAGCGGCTGATTGACCGCTTGCGGACGGATGATCCCCTGGCCACACGGGTCCAGTTGCCAAAAACCATTTACCTGTGGTGCTGTCTGCTGGGTGTGACAAGCGGGCTGGGCTTCAGGGCGTCCAGGTGATCGCGGCCGGATTGATAGGGATCAGCGGTCTGTCGCTGCTGATATGGCTCGTTCTGGCTTTTTTTCGGGGTGGCTTCTGGCGGGCCGATCAGCGACTGGATCCGGCGGTCGATCTCGATCTCGAACATTGGCCATCCGTCGTCGCGGTTATTCCGGCGCGCAATGAAGCCGAGACAATTGGTGTTACGGTCACATCGCTGCTCAGGCAAACCTACCGGGGCCAGATCCGCGTGATTGTGGTTGACGACAACAGTGACGATGCAACTGCGAAAGCGGCCGGAACAGACAAAGACCTGCATGTGATTCACGGCGCGGCGCTTGCAGAAGGCTGGACCGGAAAGCTGTGGGCGGTCAATCAGGGGGTGCAGGCAATTGACGAAATTGCGCCGGATGCGGACTATGTGCTGCTTACGGATGCGGATATCGCCCATGATCCGGACAACCTGCGCCAACTGGTATGCAAAGCCATCACCGACAACTGCCATCTGGTGTCGCTGATGGTGGCGCTTCGCTGCGTGGGTTTCTGGGAGAAACTGCTGATCCCGGCCTTTGTCTTTTTTTTCCAGAAACTATACCCGTTCCCGCTGGTCAATAACCCGGCCCATCCGATGGCCGCCGCCGCCGGTGGCTGCATGCTGGTCCGGCTCCAAACCTTGCGTCAGACCGGCGGAATTGCCCCTATTCGCGACCGACTGATCGACGATTGTGCGCTGGCCGCCCAGATCAAACGCCAGGGGCCGATCTGGCTCGGCCTGTCCACACAGACCCGCAGCCTGCGTGCCTATGGCAAGCTGTCCGAGATCTGGCTGATGGTTGCACGAACGGCCTTTGTCCAGCTTGACCATTCACTGTGTAATTTGCTGGGAACAATCGTCGCCATGGTCCTTATCTATCTGCTGCCGCCAGTGCTGTTGGTGTACGGGCTGGCTGTCCATAATCCGCTGCTCTGGCTGACGGCTGGTGGATCGTGTCTGCTCATGGGGGGTCTGTACCGGCCAACCCTGATGGCCTATCAGATGTCGTTATTCCGCGCCCTGACCCTGCCGCTTGCCGGGTTAATGTATGCACTGATGACCCTGTCATCGGCAGCTCGCCACTGGCGCGGCCAGGGTGGGGCCTGGAAAGGCAGAAGTTACGCCAAAAAGTAGAGCCGGTTGCTGCTATGTCGGAAAATGATCGGGGCCTGCAATTTTTTGAAAACGTGAGGGATGACGTAATGCTTTTGGTCGTGTATGGATATCGACCATGACCCTTACACAACCCATTTCTGAGGCGGCGGAAGCTGGTTCCGAGGCCGAAATAGAGGCCATTGTCCTGCGTGCAGGCAGCTCCTTTTATTGGGCCATGCGCCGGCTTCCTGACGAAAAGCGTCGGGCCATGTATGCCATCTATGCGTTTTGCCGTGAAGTCGACGACATTGCCGACGAGCCCGGTGCCATCGACGAAAAGCGGGCCGGGCTGGCCATGTGGCGGGGTGAAATTGAACGCCTCTATGGCGAACAGCCGCGCCATCTGATTTCCAGGGCCTTGCTGGGGCCGGTGGAAAAATACGGGATACTCAAAAACGATTTCCGCGATGTCATTGACGGCATGGAAACGGACGCCCAGGAAGCCGTGCGGATCGCCAGTATGGCGGAGCTGGAAACCTATTGCGACCGGGTCGCCAGCGCGGTCGGGCGCATGTCCGTACGGGTATTTGGCGTGCCCGAAAGCCTCGGTGTGCGACTTGCCGATGCCCAGGGGCAGGCCCTGCAATTGACGAATATACTGCGCGATGTGAAAGAGGATGCCGGCCGCAATCGTCTGTACATTCCGCGCGATCTGCTGATCTCCCATGATATTGACGCCGACGATATTGACGCGGTCATCGCCGACCCGGCTTTGGCTGATGTCTGTGAACTGCTTTCCCTTACGGCAGCCCGCCGCTATGCGGAGGCGCGAGACCTGATCAAGCAATGCCGTCGGGATCAGGTGCGCCCGGCGATTATGATGATGGAAGTCTACAGCCAGATTCTTGACAAGCTGATGCGCCGGGGATGGCGTGATCTGTCCAAACCCGTTCATTTGTCGAAGATTGAAAAAGCCTGGACAGCGCTCCGTTTCGGGTTGCTCTAGGTTGGCGACGGGGTTTTCGGGGGCGGCCGGAACCGTACATGTCATTGGTGCCGGGGTCGCCGGGCTTGCTGCCGCTGTTGCCCTGGCGGCGCGTGGTCGCCGGGTCGCGGTTTATGAAGGGGCGGGTCATGCCGGTGGGCGCTGTCGGTCTTTTTACGACGACACCTTGGGATGCCGTATTGATAATGGCAACCATCTGCTGCTCAGCGGTAATCTGGCAACACAGAAGTATCTCAGGCAAATCGGTGCCGAAGCCTCGCTGACCGGCCCCGATCAGGCGGATTTCCCGTTCATGGATTTACGGACCGGTGAGCGATGGTCGGTAAAGCCCGACAAGGGCCTCATTCCCTGGTCCTTGCTTTCGAGCGATGGGCGGGTTCCCGGCACCAGCTTATGGGAATACCTGAGGGGGATCGCGCTGGCCTGGGCACCGCCTGGGAAAACCGTCAGCCAGTGTTTGAAGGGCAACGGCCAGCTGTTCGAGCGGTTCTGGGAACCGCTTGCTGTGTCGGTCCTCAATACGGAGGCGGACAAGGCCTCGGCAAAGCTCCTGTGGCCGGTTCTGCGGGAGACCTTTGGGCGTGGTGCTGCCGCCTGCAGACCGCTGATCGCCCGCCAGGGGTTGAGTGAAAGCTTTGTTGAGCCGGCTTTGGCCTATTTGCACAAGACCAAGAATACGGTCGCTTTCAACCATCGTCTGAAGCAAATGGAATTTGCAAACGGACGTCTGAAAGCCCTGAATTTTACGGGCGCGAGGATTGAACTGACGGTGCAGGATCATGTGATCCTGGCGGTGCCACCGGCAATTGCCGGATCGCTGGTTCCCGACCTTGATGTGCCCGACCAGTTCAGGGCTATCGTAAACGGTCATTTTCGACTTCCAACATCCAGCCCGAAAGTCGCGTTTATTGGTCTCGTTGGCGGCTGCTCCCATTGGCTGTTTGTCAGGAACGATATGGCATCGGTTACCGTCAGTGCGGCCACGGAGTTGGCGACGCAACCGAGCCCGGATATAGCGCTCAGGCTGTGGCCGGAAATCTGCAGGGCATTGGAGCTTGGTGACTGCCCGATGGGGCCCCACCGAATCGTAAAGGAAAAACGTGCGACATTTGCGCAAACACCCGGGCAGGTCCTGAAGCGGCCTGATCCGTCAACAGCCTATGACAATTTGGTTCTGGCCGGTGACTGGACCAACAATGGGCTTCCGGCAACGATTGAAGGGGCCATTCGTTCAGGACAGCGGGCGGCTGAATTGGTTGTCTGTTAAACCAATCCTTGTAAATGTTGCTATTTTTTGACAAAAACCGCCAAACTGATTCATTATATCGTACCGCTCATGTGAAGGAACATCCTTTTGCTGGCGGTGCTTTTGTTGTAGGCAACCCGGATGGTGAGTTTTGACAGAAAAGCGAGCCCCGCCGATCAGGTGAGGGCTTCTGATGACCGGCTTCTCGATGGGACGATCGAAGAGGCGTCGCAGTGGCTTGCAGCCCAGCAACGAGATGATGGCCATTGGGCTTTCGAACTGGAAGCCGATGCGACCATTCCGGCGGAATTTATTTTCCTCAATCACTTCCTGGGTGATATCAACGACGCGGTTGAGCAAAAACTCGCCGTCTATCTGCGCGACATCCAGGAAAAGCACGGCGGTTGGCCTTTATATCACGCCGGTGATTTTAATATAAGCGCCTCCGTGAAGGCCTATTTTGCCCTCAAACTGGTCGGCGATGATCCACAGGCACCACATATGGTGCGAGCCCGAAAAGCCATTTTGGATCATGGCGGAGCGGCAAAATCGAACGTGTTTACACGCATCGCCCTGGCCCTGTTCGAACAGGTTCCGTGGCGGGCGGTTCCCGTTATTCGTCCCGAAGCCATGCTGCTTCCGAAATGGTCGCCGTTTCACATCAATAAGGTGTCCTACTGGTCGCGCACGGTGATGATTCCGTTATTTGTTGTTGCCGCTTTGAAGCCCAAGGCAAAAAACCCGCGCCATGTTGATATCAGGGAACTGTTTATCGTCCCGCCTGAACAAGAGACCCACTATATGGTCAATCCGACGGGCCATTGGATCGGCGAGATGTTCTTGTTGCTCGACCGGATTATGCAGAAGGCGGAACCCTTGTTACCGTCCTACTTCGAAGCGCGTGGTATTAAAAAAGCCCTGGAATTTGTCCACGAACGCCTGAACGGAGATGACGGTCTGGGTGGCATCTTCCCGGCCATTGCCAATTCCGTAATGGCCTTTGATGCCATGGGCTATGCCAAGGATCACCCGGACTATGTGATTGCCCGCAAGGCCATCGATAAGCTGTTGGTCTATGATGATGCCAACAACCGGGCCTATTGCCAACCCTGCCTGTCACCGGTCTGGGATACCGGTCTGGCCATTCATGCCTTGCTGGAATCCGGTATTGGTGACGGCGATCCGGTTTTTGACAAGGCCGCGGAATGGCTTGTCAGCCGCCAGATATTGGAGGTCAAGGGCGACTGGGCCGCCAATAAGGGGCATGTGCGTCCCGGTGGATGGGCCTTCCAGTACTGGAATGACCATTATCCCGATGTTGATGATACAGCTGTTGTGGTCATGGCGCTGCACCGGGCGAATCCCGAAAAATATAAAAACGCCATCGACCGGGCGACTGAGTGGGTTATCGGGATGCAAAGCGAAAATGGCGGGTGGGGCGCCTTTGACGCCGACAATACCCATAATTTGCTACAGCATATTCCTTTCGCTGACCATGGGGCGCTGCTGGATCCGCCGACGGCAGACGTCAGTGCCCGCTGTCTGGGAATGCTGGCACAGCTGGAATATTCGAAAGATCACAAGGTGGTCGTCAGGGCGCTCAGGTATCTGAAAAACGAGCAGGAAGTGAACGGCTCGTGGTTCGGGCGATGGGGCAACAACTACGTGTATGGGACCTGGTCTGTGCTCTGCGCCCTTAACGCCATTGGTGAAGATATGGAGCAACCCTATGTCCGCAAGGCCGTTGACTGGCTGAAGGGCCGCCAGCAGCCGGATGGCGGCTGGGGAGAGGATTGTGCCAGTTACTGGCAGCATCGCCGCGACGAGGTCAAATCGTCAACCCCGTCGCAGACATCATGGGCGGTGTTGGGACTTATGGCCGCTGGCGAAGTCCATAGCGTGTCTGTAAAGGGCGGCATTGAATACCTGCTGCGCGAACCCCATGAGGGTGGAAAATGGGAAGAAGAGTATTTTAATGCGGTCGGGTTTCCGCGGATTTTTTACTTGCGTTACCATGGCTACCGCTCGTTCTTTCCGCTGTGGACGTTGTCCAGGTACCGCGATCTCAATAGCCGAAATGCCAGACTTCCCCGCTACGGACTGTAACCCATGAAACTCGGGGTGGTGACCGGCTTGGCACGTGAAGCAGGTTGTCTGCCCCGCAATGCGCCTGATCTGCGGGTGGTCTGTGCGGGTGCCGATCCTGAGCGTGCGGAAAGCCTGTCGCTGGACTTAATCGAGCAGGGATGCCGTGCCCTGCTGAGTTTCGGGGTCGCCGGCGCCCTGGCGCCGGAACTGCGCGTCGGTGACATCATCGTCTCAAGCGGCGTTACCGATGTAACCGGCGTCGTCCGGCCCGGTGCGGCGAACTGGCAAGTGCGGGTCTGTGACGGCCTGCCCAGGATGAACGGGATCGTAAGGGTGGGGGAGATCTACGGCTCCGATTCGGAAGTTGCCACGGTGCAATCCAAGTCAGATATATACAAGCGGAGCGGAGCACTTTGCGTTGATATGGAATCCCATCGCATGGCCCGTGTCGCCGTTGCTCACTCGTTGCCTTTTCTGGCCATTCGCGTCATTTCCGATGACGCGACAGGTGCCATACCCTCGGCGGCTCTCGGCGTTATTGGTGCCAACGGCAGGCCGCAGATAGGCCGCGTGATGGCTGGACTGCTGCGTCACCCGGAGCAACTGAAGGCGCTGATGGAACTCTCCAGAAACATGGAGACAGCAATCGCCCAGTTACGCCGCGTGACCAGCCTGATCGGCCCGTTGTTTCGCTTCGCGTAGGCGGGCTTCGTCTTCTTCGCGCTGCTGGGTCAGGGTTTTAACCAGACCTTCAAAGACAAATTCTGCCGGGCGCTGGTTTTCAAGGGAAATTTCCGGTGCCATGGGACGTTTGGTGTCGATCCCGTTCAAAAAGACCTCCAGAGCCTTGAGCGGGTTGGCCACGGTATCGTTGACAGCACTGGCCTCATATCCGCAATGCACCATGCAGTCGGCGCATTTCTCGTACTTGCCGGTGCCGTACTGGTCCCACTGGGTTTCCTCCATCAGTTCCCTGAAGGTCTTGGCATAGCCCTCGGAAAGCAGGTAACAGGGCTTCTGCCAGCCAAATACATTGCGTGTCGGATTGCCCCAGGGCGTACATTCGTAGGACTGGTTTCCGGCCAGGAAATCCATAAACAGCGATGACTGGCTGAACCGCCATTTTTTCTTGCCCTGGAGTTCGAAAATGTCGCGGAACAATTGTTTGGTTTTTTGGCGCGGCAGGAAGCTTTCCTGGTCGGGAGCCCGCTCGTAGGCATATCCCGGAGAAATGGTGATGCCCTCGATGTTCAACTCGTTCATGCAGTAATCGAAGAAGTCCGCGGCTTCACCAGCGGTCATTTGGTTAAACAACGTGCAGTTCACATTGACCCGGAAACCGCGCCGTTTGGCTTCCTTGATCGCCGATACGGCTTTATCGAAGGTTCCCGCCTGGGCAACGGCCTTATCGTGGTGTTTTTTCATGCCATCGAGATGCACGGAGAAGGTGAGATAGGGCGTCGGCGTAAACAGATCGAGCTTTTTTTCAAGCAGCAAGCCGTTCGTGCACAGATAGACAAACTTCTTGCGGGCCACCAGCCCGTCGACAATTTCCTTGATCTCTTTATGAATTAACGGCTCGCCGCCGGGAATCGAGACAATCGGTGCTCCGCATTCGTCGGCCGCGTGCAAACATTCCTCAGCGCTCAGACGTTTATTGAGGGTACTGTCTTCATAATCGATTTTCCCACAGCCCGGGCATGCCAGATTGCAGCGAAACAGCGGCTCAAGCATTAACACCAGTGGGTATTTCTTTACGCCCTTAAGGCGCTGTTTCATGATGTAACTACCAACACGAAACTGCTGGATGACGGGAACAGCCATACGATCAGGCTCCTAACGGCGTAAAATTGGAATCAGTGATTTCTTTTGGCAGCTTAAAGACAACGTTTTCTTCAACGCCGTTGAGTTTCTCCACTGTCACGTCGCCAAAATCGCGCAAGCGGTCGATCAATCCCTGTACAAGCTCTTCCGGCGCCGAGGCCCCGGCGGTGATCCCGACTTTTTTGGCATCTGCCAGCCATGCGGGATCGAATTTTTTGGCATCGGCAATCAGATAGCTCGGAACACCCATTTCTTCGCCCAGATCACGCAGACGGTTGGAGTTGGAGCTGTTGGACGCACCAACGACCAGCAGCAGATCAACCGATGCCGCCAGCACTCGCACCGCCTGTTGACGGTTTTGCGTGGCGTAGCAGATGTCCTTGACGTCCGGGCCTTCGATTTGCGGGAACCGGGCTTTCAGGGCTTCGATCACCGCACGGGTATCATCAACACTCAGTGTTGTTTGCGTTACATAGGCCAGCTGGGACGGATCTTTAACATGCAGGGAGGCAACATCACTGGCATTGGTGACCAGCAGAACGCCGCCGGGAATACGCCCCTGGGTGCCTTCAACTTCAGGATGGCCGGCATGCCCGATCAGGATCACCTGACGCCCGCGTCCGGCATGATTCTGGCCTTCCTTGTGAACTTTGGAAACCAGCGGGCAGGTCGCATCGACGACCGCCAGATTGCGGGTTTTGGCACCGTCGACTACGGCATCGGAAACCCCGTGGGCGCTGAAAATGGTATTTGCGCCTTCCGGAATCTCGTCAATTTCCTCGACAAAAATAGCACCTTTGGCCTTCAGCGAATCGACCACATGTTTGTTGTGGACGATTTCGTGGCGGACATAAACGGGAGGGCCAAATTTTTCAAGGGCCCGCTCAACGATTTCGATGGCGCGTTCAACCCCTGCGCAAAAGCCCCGTGGGCTTGCTAGAAGGACTTTAATGGGTCGGCTCATAAGGCACTCGCAGTCATGATTTTTTCAGGGTCATAAAAGAATATAACGCAAGGCTTCTGTGCTTCAACGCCAATCCATATTGTAAATAGGATTGAACCTGATAAAGGTGAAACCCTATCGGGGCATTACCTAGCGGATTTTCTCTAACATTTCCAGCATGTCTTTGATAAAACGGTGGATATCGGCTGACTTAGGTAAGTATGAAGCGATGATTCTTGTAACAGGTGGCACAGGTTTTGTCGGATCCGCCCTGATTCGTCTGCTGCTCGCGCGTGGTGATTCCGTCCGCGCCCTTGCCCGCCCCGGCAGTGACCGGCGAAATCTGGCGGGTCTGGATGTGGAAACCATCGAAGGTGACCTGCTGCAGCCAGCCACCCTGGCACCAGCCCTGAAGGGGTGTACGGGACTGTATCACGTGGCCGCCGACTACCGCCTGTGGACGCGCGACCCGGCCGCCATGTTTGCCGCCAATGTCGATGGCTCAAAGGCGATTATCCGGGCCGCGGCGGAAGCCGGTGTCGGGCGCATCGTCTATACCTCCAGCGTTGCCACCCTGGGCATTGTCAAAGATGGCATCGCCGATGAACAGACCCCGGTCGGTTATGGGGATATGATCGGCGTTTATAAACAGTCGAAGTTCAGGGCCGAGCAGGCGGTGCAGCGGCTGATTGACGAGGATGGTGCGCCGGTGGTGATTGTCAATCCGTCGACGCCCATCGGTCCGCGCGACATCAAGCCGACGCCGACGGGACGCATGATTGTCGAGGCAGCGGCCGGTCGGATGCCGGCGTTTGTCGATACCGGGCTCAATATCGCCCATGTCGATGATGTGGCAGCAGGGCATCTTCTCGCCTTTGACAAAGGCAAAGTGGGACAACGTTATATCCTTGGCGGTACAGATATGACACTGGCCCGGATATTGGGCCATATTGCCGACCGCATGGGCCGCAAGCCACCGCGCCTGAAAATTCCGCACAATGCGATCCTGCCGATTGCCTATGTGGCCGAGGCATGGACCCGTCTGGTTGGCGGTGACACTCCCTTTGTGGTGGTCGACGGGGTGAAAATGGCAAAGAAGAAAATGTATTTTTCTTCCGCCAAGGCGGCCCGTGAACTCGGCTATACAGCGCGACCGGCAACCCAGGCCCTGGACGACGCGATCAGCTGGTTTAAATCGGAAGGTTATTTTTAGCCGTCTTTGCGCAAATAGTCTGGCAAATATCTTGCTCCCTGGCAGCGGCGCGGTTACTAATTCCCCACTTTTTTAATCTGCCATTTACAGGAAAATACCATGAAAGCCTTGATGCTGGCGGCGGGACTGGGGCGCCGATTATTTGGTGACGAAAACACGGAACTGCCGAAGGCGCTTTTGAAATTTGGCGGCCAAACCCTGATCGAGCGGCATATCCAGTGTCTGCTGGACTGCGGTATAGACGAGTTGACATTGATTGTCGGTCACCGCAGCGAGGATTTGCTGGCCGAGGTTAGTCGGGTCGCACCTGCCGGCTTTGTTCGATCCACCTATAATCCGCGTTACCGCCAGGGTCCCAAACACTCCCTGGCCATGGGCGAAGATGTGTTACGTGGCGGTGATGACGTTTTATTCATGGATGCGGATGTTCTCTATCATCCCGGGCTTCTGCAGACGCTGGTCGGTGCGGCGCCGGCAAACTGCTTTGTCATTGACCGGGTGTTCCAGTCGACCGACGACTTTGTCAAAGTCTGTATCAATGATGGCCTGATCGTCGATTTCGGGAAATCCCTGGGTGATGGCTATGATATCGTTGGTGAATGGCCGGGATTTTTGAAGATCGCACCGGATGTTGCGAACCGGGTTGCCGACAGTGTGCTCGGCTTTATCGCCCGCGGCGAGGACGAAGGGGCCTATGAAGACGCCTTTTGCGAGGTGATGAAGACGTCACCTGCTGGTACTTTCGGTTATGAAGACATCACCGGCACCCCCTGGGTCGAGCTTGATTACAATTCCGATCTGGAGAAAGCGGCAACCAAGATCATGCCGCTGATTGATGGCCTTAGAGATTAGCGGTGCAAGCCGTATGGCCCCGGCTGGACGGGGTTAGCCGGCTTCGCTGATCTGCAGCATCAGGACTCCCGCCGCGACCAGGCTGGCAGCGATAATCCGATAGCGGCCAAAGGGCTCGCCGAGCAGACGGCTGCCCATCCAGGCGGCCAGAATGACGCTGGTCTCTCTGAGTGCCGAGACATAGGTCAGATGGGTCAGGCTCATGGCCCAGATCACCAGGCCATAGGCAAGAAAGGCCAGCGCACCGCCACCGATACCGGTCAGGATGTGACGTCGGTTGGCCGCCCGTGGCTTGCGCCGGACCATCCACAGGACCAGCAGGCTGAACGGCAGCGCTTCCAGCGCCGACAACCAGGCAATATAGCCGAAAATATCGCCGGCCAGACGGCCACCCAGGCCATCAACCACCGTATAGGCGGCAATCAGCGCGCCTGTGAACAGGGCGATGGGAACGGCCGGACCAGCGGTCAGACGCAGATTGGAGCCCAGGGCCAGACTGAGAATTGCCAGGCTGATCAGGGCGACTGCGATCATGCCCTGGGTATTTAAATACTCATTGGCAAAATAGTAGCCGCCAACGGCAACCAGCAACGGCGCGATACCGCGCTGGATCGGGTAGACCTGCGATAAATCGCCAAACCGGTAACCCAGACAGACACTGACGAAATAGACCTGATGAATGGCGATCGAGATGGCGATATAAGGCCAGGCGGCGCGGTCGGGAAGCTCGAAAAACGGCGTAAAGGCCAGCCCGATAACCCCGGCGGTGGCAATTGTTGTGCCCATGCGTAACCACGGATCGCCGCCGCTTTTGACCATTGCGTTCCACGACGCATGCAGGACCGCCGCCGTCAGGACGAGGATGAGAACAAGCGGATCCAGAGGCCTACTGCCCGGCCCGGATGCGCAGATCAGACCCGGAACACATAGGCCTTGCCCTGCTCGCGGTCGATGTCGGGTGGGTAGTTTTTGTATTTGTCGGCATAATACCGGGTTAAGTGATCGCCCGCCGATTTGCGGTTATAGGTGGCATAATAAATCCGCCGGATCTTGTCGCTCAGGTTCGGTTCTGAACGATGCGGGGCAAAACAATCGAAAAACACCATGTCACCGGGTCGGGTTTCCACATTCACAAAATTCATGTCCGCCATATCGGCATCGGACAGCGGTTCCCAGGATTTGAACAGGCCCCGTTTGTGGTGCCCGCCGCAGATTTGCAGGCAGCCATTTTCGGGTGTCGAGGCATCGATGCTGACCAGCACGCTGATGAAAAAATCGGCATAAGCGTCCCAACCGGCCTGGCTGTCCTGGTGGGGTTTGAAACCGTCGCCACCGGGCATCTTGAAATTGACCTTTTCCTTGAACAAAACGGCGTCTTCACCGAGCAGCTGGCCGACCGGGCGGCGCAAGGCCTCGGTCATCTGCCGAAATCCGTCATGAAAGGGGGTTATGTTTTCGATCCGGCTGACCAGATTGGCGCCGTCACCATGCAGGCTTTTCTCATGGTAGACCCAGTGCCGGCCGGTCTCCTCCGGCAGCGCCAGAACCTCGTCGGTCCAGGTGCTGAAGGAGGTCATTTCGGCAGGCGAGAAAGCCCCCCTGACGACCAGAAAACCGTCATCTTCAAAGCTCCTGATCTGCTCAGGGGTAAGGCTCGGCGTGTTCAGCATCTCAGTTTCAACCATTTGTAAAAGCGACAGGGCCGGCTTTTTGCAGGCCGGAAAAACCGTCTGCAAAAAGCTGGCGCAGTCTATGCCGCGAGACGCCGGGCTTCAATAGCGCTCAGGGGAAATGCCACGATTATGTGGCCGCGGAGCTGCGCAGAACGTCAATCAGCGACGGCCGGTGCGGCGCCCAGCCGAGCTCGGCGCGGGCACGTTTGGCGCGCGCCCGGCTGTTTGAGCCCATGGTGTAATTGGCTGCCCCGTCGCCCCAGATTTCGGCCGCTTCGGCGATGGTCATGGACTGTGGCGGCCCGGCCAATCCGTAGACTTCGTTGATCACCTGGCAGACCTCGCGCATGGAGTTTTCGCCGTTCTCCGCATAATAGAAGGCGCCGGCCGGGGCTTTCTCCAGGGCCAGCAGATAGAGATCGACCAGATCATCGATATGCACGTTGGCCCAGACATTTTCGCCCGGTCCGATGTGGCGCGCGCAGCCATGCTTTTTCGCCAGATCAATAAGCCAGGGGATTTGAATGCTGTCGGGATTGACACCACTGCCGTGGCCATAAATCAGGGTCGGGGCAATGACCAGGGTCCGGATATGCTGATCGGCGGCTTCCAGGACCTGCTGGCCGATGGCGACCCGGGTGGCGCGGCCGGGCAGGGGAGTGAACGGGGTGTCTTCATCATAGATGGTGCCATTGCCATGACCTTCCGACAAATCCGCGATAATGCTCGATCCGCCGGTCTGTATCAGGGTCTTGCGGCTGCCGGCCAGGGCGGCCAGCAGGGTGTCCACCGAGGCCTTGTGTTCGGCGCTGGCGGCATTGATCACGGCGTCTGCCTGCTGCGCGCCGGCGGTCAGCACGTCGGCGCTGTCAAGATCACCCAACAGCGGCTCGATGCCCAGCGCGCGGACCTGGTCGGCCCGGTCGGGCGAGCGCACCAGCCCGAGCACGTCGTGCCCCTTTGCAATCAGCCCGGCGGCAACGGAGCCGCCGATATAGCCGGATGCACCGATTATGAATACCTTCATTGTCTTCCCCCTTGAAATTTTAATTCAGGCAAATCTTTGCCATGCCCAGCCAATTTCATCAAGCATTGCCATCAGCCGGTGGCCGTAGGTGATATAGGTCGCGTAACTTTCCTGTGCATCGGCGCGACCGGCGTCGGGATCGTGAAAGACGCTGGCCATGTGCGGCTCTATGGATATTCCGCCATCATAGCCGCTGGCTTTTAAATCTGCCAGGACATCGCCGATACGCCCGTCGCCTTCATTGGGATAGGTATAGACGTCGCGCCCGTCCCGCCTTACCACATCCTTGATATGGACATAGGCGATATGGTCCTTGATGTTCCGGTAAAACACCCAGGGGTCCTGGTAATCCGTTCCACCGGTCGACCAGTCTCTGGTAATGACCGGATTTCCTGTGTCATAGACCAGCTTCAATCCGGGTACGGCTTCGATCAGTTGCAGGCTGTGTTGCCAACTCATGCCGCCAAAGTTCATGCAGTTTTCATGAACCGGTGTGATCCCGGCATCAAGGAAACGGCGGCTGATTTCGGTCAGGCGCCGGAACCGTTCCCCGGTCATCTGGTCGGCGGCGTTGCGCGGTGCATAGCTCATGATGCGGATAAGCCGGGTGCCCAGGCGCTGCATGCGGGGAAGGGCCCGGGAAACGGCTTCCAGGGTGATTTCGAACGGGTCCTCGATCCGTTTGCCCCAATTGGCAATGGTCGAGCCAAAGCAATTGATCCGAACTCCGGACTGGTCAAGCTGCTCGCAGGCGCGTGCGAAGGCGGCATCTGAAATATCATGAATATTGCTGCCATCGATGCCACGCGATTCAATGGCGTTCCATCCCAGTTCCCGGGTCGCCTTGATCTGCCCCGCCAGATCCTGTGCCGCTTCGTCGGCAAAGCCGGTTAAATACATATCTGTTGTGGCTCCTTCGGTGATCCATGGGCGTTATTGCGTTGACGGCGCTGATTATCAGACAAGGCTAATCAACAATAAACAATTTTGCCCCCGTGGCTGTCGATGAGCGGTGGGCTTCGGCTCCGTCGGCAACCTGATAGCTGGTCCCGGGCTTGAGTGTGAACCGGCGGCCGTCGGCCAGTTCGGTATCCAACTGGCCTTCGAGGCAGAGCAGGATATGGCCTTTCTGGCACCAGTGGTCGGCCAGGTATCCGGCTGTATAGGTGACCATGCGGACGCGGACCGGACCGAAGGTGCGGGTCTGCCAGTAGGCGAGACCGGTTTCGCCACGGTGTTCGGTTCTCTCAATTGTTGACCAGTCGGTCTGGCCAAAGGGGATGTCGGTCAGCTGCATGTTATTCGACCTGCTGGCGTTCACCGCCCTCAGCGGCGGACCGGTAGATGGCGTTGAGCAGGGCGATCGAGCGCCGCCCTTCATGGCCGTCAATGGCCGCTGCGCGGCCTTCAGCCAGGGCCTGGACGGCATCTTCAAAGTTTTTCTGGTGCCAGCGGAAATCGATGGCCGCCGGGTCGGCGGCGCCGGCCCCGGCCGTTGCCTGGCCCAAACCATAATCGCGCCGGATATCCGCATCTTCAGGCCGCGCATCCTGGAACTCCCAGACCCGGAACTTGTCATCGGTCATGAACACGGAACCTTTCGAGCCGGTAATATGAACCTCGGCCGGATGGCCCGCCGCCGACCAGCAGGCGGTCGAGCCCTGGATCACACCGAGGGCGCCGGATTTGAACTCCAGCATGGCAACGGCGGTATCTTCCACTTCGATCCCGCGATGGGCGACCAGCCGGGTTTCGGCGCGCACCGACTTAACGTCTCCCATGACATGCAGCAGCAAATCAATGGTATGGATGGACTGGTTCATCAGCGCCCCGCCGCCATCCAGGTCCCAGGTGCCGCGCCAGGCGCCGCTGTCGTAGTAGTCCTGGGTTCGCCACCATTTCACATAGGCGTCTGCCATGTTGATTTTGCCAAAGCGGCCGTCGTCGATGGCCTGCTTCAGGAGACCGGTCGCCCGATTGAAGCGGCGCGGGAAAATCCCTGCCAGCATGACCTTGTTGGCGGCGCAGGCGGCGATCATCTGATCCACCCGCTCAGTTGTTACTTCCAGGGGTTTTTCACAGATGATATGCTTGCCCGCCCTGGCTGCGCGTTCAACGGGTTCAAGATGGGCACCGCTCGGTGTGCAGATGGTGACAATATCGAGCCCTTCGTGGGCCAGGAACGCGTCGTAATCGGCATAGGCGGCGCACTTATGGGCTTGGGCAACGGTCTCTGCCTGCTCGATCCGCCGTCCATAAACGGCGACCAGTTCGGCGTTTTCCATGGCAGCGATGGCTTTGGCGTGGAATTCGGAAATAATGCCCGCACCAATTATGCCGAAACGATAGGTCATGCTATATACTTTCGTCTAGGTTTGTGGATGGCTGTGGTTTATAGTCTGAAAACCTAACTCAATGCCCACGACTGATTATAAGGGATGGATAACATCGAAAAAAATGGGGCACATTATTTGCCCGGACAGCTTTTCCATCCGGTCTATATCGATAGATTAATTCCCATGGCAAAAATGTAAAGGCAGCTTTAGGTCGTCCCATCGAACGCTTGCAATGAATTATTGTCGCATGCTTACAAAGGAACCAAAGTGAGATTATGCGCCATCTTATTCGTTGTGATGATTATGGTCTCAACTGTACCTGTTGCTTTGCTGGCTGTCTGGGAACAGCAGCAGTCGCTGGACCGGGAAGTCGCTTCGGTAAGTGAAAAACATCTGCTCGTCGCGCGCAATTTAACCACCGCCCTGGACCGATACATCCGCGATGCGCAGTCGGTGTTTCTGGCCACCGGCAACCATCTGAGCGGGGATGGTAAGCAGTTCGACTTTCACGAAGTGCTTTCGACCATGGGATTCCGGCACGTCTGTGTTGTTGATGCAGAGGGCTATATCCAGCGTCTGCAATGTGCCGCCGACTGTGTGAAAACGGTGCAATTTCCGGCTGCGGTCTTTCATTCACTGGCTTCGGTTCGTGCCCAGGCCCAGGCCAGCCCAGGCATGCTCATCATGAGCGACTTGCTGCGTAACCAGGCGGGCCAGCCATCTTTGTACATGGTTCGGGCGAATGCCGGCGGGTTGATGACGATCGGTGAGCTTGATACGGAATACCCGCAAAAAATTCAAAAATCGATCTCCTTCGGGCGTGGTGGACATGCCGCTATTGTCGACAGCACGGGGCGGATAATCGCCCATCCCCTGGACGACTGGGTTGCCGAGATGAAAGACATCTCCGGCCTGAGTGTTGTCCGCAAAATGATCCAGGGCGAGACCGGCGTTATCCAGTTTTTTTCACCGGCGGCGAAGGCGCAAATGGTGGCTGGATATAATGTGGTTCCCCGCACCGGTTGGGGGGTGATGATTCCCCAGCCCTACCAGGAACTGGTCGATAAATCCAATGGTCTGCGGCTCGTCGGGGTTGCGATCGCGGCGGTTGGCATTGTGATCGCGATCGCAATCAGTTGGTGGCTGTCGGGGATGCTGGCCCGGCCCCTCAGCAATATCGCCGATATCGCGATGCGTGTCGCCGATGGCGACATGACTTTGCGGGTGCCTGATAGCCGCCGTTTACATCTTCGCGAGACCCGAGATCTCACGCATGCTTTTAACCATATGCTGGAACGGATAGATTCCGCTAACACGGCGCTTGAGGTGGCTTCCCGTCAGGCCCTTGCAGCCAATCGCAGCAAATCGGAATTTCTTGCCAATATGAGCCATGAATTGCGGACACCGCTGAATGCGGTTATCGGATTTTCGGATATGATCAGACATCAGCGTCTGGGGGCGATCGATAATGCTGTCTATGTCCAGTATGCAACGGATATACAACTCAGTAGTCAACACCTGTTGGAACTGATTAATGACATCCTTGATCTCTCAGTCGTCGAGCAGGGAAAACTGATTTTGCACAAGGAACTTCTGGCAATCGAGCCGGTTATCCAGGAATGCATAAAATTGGCTATTGAATCTAAATTTCAGAACGGGGCTGCATTTTTAACCGACATTCCTGAAAACCTGCCGCCGCTTTTTGTTGACCGCAGGGCCTTCAAGCAGGTTGTTTTGAATTTGCTCAGCAATTCGGCAAAGTTCACACCCCGGGACGGACAGGTAACGCTGAGCGTTGCCCTGTTAAATGGCTGTCATGTTATCAGCATCAGAGATACCGGAATTGGTATTCCGAAGAATAAACTGGCGACCATTACCAACCCCTTTGTCAGGTCAGAAACCAACTCCTACAAAACCCAGCAGGGAACGGGGCTGGGACTTGCCATTGTCAAATCCCTGGTCGAACTTCACGGCGGAACCCTTGTTCTGGAAAGTGACCAGGACAGGGGAACCGTTGTGACGGTAACGCTGCCTATGGGCAGGGTTGGAAGCCAGTCTTCGCTTCCCATCTGAGCGCCTGGAAGGCCTGTCGCCATGCGGGGGTGGCCAAAGGTTGGCTCGCCACCGGACTGGTTTCACATATTGCTGAGCAGCAGCTTGAGGCCGGCGAAGGTGAAAAACGCACCCAGTCCGGACAGGACCAGGCGGCGGGACTTTTGAAAAACGGCTATGGCAGGTGGTGTTGAAAAGGCGATCGCATAACTTAAGTGACCGACGATGGACATCGAAGTTGTGCCGGCAACCACAGCAGCCCAGACCCACAGCGGGGCATCTGCATTGATACACAGGGGAAGGATGGCAAACCAGGCCAGGGCCGCCTTCGGGTTCGACATCTGGATAAGCAGACCCCGAAGCATGTAGCCAAGGGCCTGGGGTCTGTTACCCGGGGTTGTACTGAATTCCAGGGGGGAGGATGCGGAGGCCGAGCGAAAAATCTTGTAGGCCAACCAGAGCAGATACAAGCCGCCGGCTATTTTCAGCATAAAAAACGCCGAGGCAAAGGCGGCAAGAAAGGCGGAAAGACCGATCACCGTCAGTAACGCCCACAGCAGGGTGCCGACGGCAACACCGACCGCCAATGCCATACCTGATCTTCGGTCGACGGCCATGGAGGTGCCAACCACCGCCAGGATATTCGGTCCCGGAGTCAGCAGACCAAGCCCGAAAGCGGCATACACAAGCAGGAGTCCGGGCAGATACTCGTATAATTGGTTCATGGATCAGACTTAACACATTAACGAGAACTGGTGAACAGTTTTCTCCTCTCGCGAATATTAATGCAGGTTAATACACCATAGCGGGATGAATGGATAAACCGCCTTTTCCTGAACCGTGCCGGGTTTGTTGGCGGTTGAAAGTCAAAAAAATGCCCCGCACAGTTTCCTGGCGGGGCATTACCTTAGGCAACGCTGGACATTGGTAATTAGGGATACGGTTTTGCTGTTAGCCGCATTACCTGGAAGCCCTGGTTATACCGACCTGAATTTTTTCAATTCATTTATAAGTCCAGCGAAAATTCTTTCGTTTTGTTGTTTACCAAACACGTATGGTTAAGCCGAGTAGTACATCTTGTACTCGACCGGATGCGGTGCATGTTCGAAGGTATGGACCTCTTCCATCTTGAGCTCGGCATAGGCGTCCAGCTGGTCATCGCTGAACACATCGCCCTTCGTCAGAAACTCCCGGTCTTCGTTCATGGAATCAATGGCTTCGCGCAGGGAGCCACATACCGTCGGCACTTCCGCCAGTTCTTCGGGCGGCAGATCATAGAGGTCCTTGTCCATGGCGTCGCCTGGATTGATCTTGTTCTGGATGCCGTCAAGGCCAGCCATCATCATTGCCGAGAAGGCCAGATACGGGTTGGCCAGGGCATCAGGGAAACGCACTTCGACACGCTTGCCTTTCGGGTTGGTGGCAAAGGGAATACGGCAGCTGGCAGACCGGTTGCGGGC
>JABMNT010000158.1 GCA_013203595.1 Rhodospirillales bacterium | reverse complement strand
GATTGAAGATCTGGTGCCGCGCAGGGACGTGCGTATGGTGCTTTGCGCCGGCGCCGGTGACGGCCGCCACTGCGCGATTGGGGCCGAGCGCCTGCAGAGCCTTGGCTATACCGACATTCGCATCCTCGCGGGCGGCATTGAAGCCTGGCAGGGTGCCGGTTTCGAGCTGTTTTCCGGTGTCCATGTGCCAAGCAAGGCGTTTGGCGAATTTGTCGAAACCACTGCCGGAACGCCGCATATTCAGGCCACTGACATTGAGAAAATGCGCGATGCTGGTGAAGATTTTGTGATTCTCGACAGCCGCCCGTTCAAGGAATACCACTTGATGAATATACCGGGTGCGATCAATGTGCCCGGTGCTGAACTGGTTTACCGGATTGATGATCTGGCACCGGACCCCAATACCAGGATCATCGTCAATTGCGCCGGTCGCACGCGCAGCATCATCGGTGCCCAGTCTTTGATCAACGCCGGTGTCCCCAATCCCGTTGCCGCCATTGAAAATGGAACCATGGGATGGCACCTGGCGGGCTTGCAACTGGAACGCCGCCAGGAGCGCAAATTTGACGCCTTGTCTCTGCAGGCCCATTTGACGGCCATGGACCGCGCCATTGCGGTGAGGGAACGCTTCGGCATTCGCATGGTGGATTCGGCAACGGCCGATGACTGGGCTGCTGATCAAAAGCGGACAACGTTTTTTCTCGATGTGCGTGACCCCGGCGAATTTGCCGTCGCCCATCGGCCCGGATCGAAATCGGCACCGGGCGGTCAACTGGTGCAGGCGACGGATCACTATGTGGGTGTCCGCCGGGCGCGTCTGGTGTTGATCGACAATGACAGTGTGCGCGCGACCATGACCGCGTCCTGGTTGATCCAGATGGGTTGGGATGATGTGTTTATCCTGTTTGATGACGGCGCCTCATTCCAGGCCCCGGCCCCGCCGCCGCCACGCCAGATCAACGCGCAGCTACAACCCCATATGCTAACAGCCGGCGCCCTGATTGATGCTTTGAAGGCTGGTGAGGCGGTGGTTGTTGATATGGCAACCAGTATCGAATATCGCGATAAAGGGCATATTCCGGGCAGTTGGTTCGCCATTCGCTCGGAACTGCCCGGCAACCTGGCAGCCGTGCCCGATGCCGCGATGCTGGTGCTGACCTCGCCGGACGGGACGTTCGCGGAACTGGTCTATGCGGATGCCGTACGCAGCGGGCGCGATGTCAAAATCCTTGACGGCGGGACCGGTGCCTGGTCCGCTGCCGGCCAGCCGCTGGAATACGGTTTCACCCATATGGCTGATCCGCCTATTGACCTTTGGTATAAACCCTACGAATTTGATGATGGCGATAAAAACATCGAACAGGCTATGGAGCAATATTTGACCTGGGAAGTTGATCTGGTCGGGCAAATCGAGCGTGACGGGACGACCGAATTCAGAATTTTTGATTAACCATTCAAAGCGAAATCAAGGACAGCATGAAATTACTTTTGTTAGCGGGCGATGATATCGGCCCGGAAATTATGGCACCGACCAAACGCGCACTGATCCGGCTCAACGAAAAATTTGATTTAGGGCTGGACTTTGAAGAGCGGTCCATCGGCATGGAAGCCCTGCAGGCGGAGGGGACAACACTTCCCGATGCGGTCATGGAAAGTGCCAGGGCGGCCGATGGCGTGGTTTTAGGGCCGGTCGGTACCTTTAAATATCCGCCAAAGGAGCAGGGCGGGATAAATATCTCTGCGGCATTCCGCATATCCATGGATTTATATGCCAACATCCGCCCGAGCAAAACCCGGCCCGGGGTGCCGTCCATGGCCAAACAGATGGATCTGGTGATTGTGCGCGAAAACACCGAAGGCTTTTACGCCGACCGGACCATGTTTGCCGGCACCGGCGAGTTTATGCCGACCGAGGATCTGGCCATGAGCATGCGCAAGATTACCCGTGAAGGCTCCCGGCGCATTGCCGTTGCTGCCTTTGAACTGGCCCGCACCCGGCGCAAAAAGGTGACCATTGTCCATAAGGCCAATGTGCTTAAAATCACCGACGGCTTGTTTCTGTCGGTTGCCCGCCAGGTGGCCGCCGATTACCCGGATGTGGAGGTCGAAGACGTGATCGTTGACGCCATGGCGGCGCTGCTGATCCGTAAACCGGAAGCCTTCGATGTGATCGTTGCGACCAATATGTTCGGTGATATCCTGTCCGACGAAGCGGCCGAACTTTCCGGTGGTCTCGGGCTTGGCGGATCGATCAATGCCAGTGCCGAGCGGGCGATCGCACAGGCCGCCCACGGCTCGGCGCCGGACATTGCCGGTCAGGGCATCGCCAATCCCGCCGCCCTGATGTCGTCGGCGGCCATGCTGCTGGCCTGGCTGGCGCAGAAAAACGGCAGCAATGCGCTTGCACAGGCGTCCGAGTTGTTTATTAGATCTGTCGATCACGCGCTGGCCGATCCGGTCAACCATACCCCGGATCTGGGCGGGCCGGGTTCGACGGCGGCCTTTGGTGACGCGGTTGTGGCACAGATTGAGAGTTGAGGAGATACGGCCCATGACGTTTCGTGCTGGCTGGAATTTTTTGATGACCCCCGGACCGACCAATATTCCGGACCGGGTATTGCGCGCCATGGCCCGCCCTGCACTGGAATATGCGGGGCCGGATTTCATGGAACTGTCGATTGGTGTCCATGAAGACCTGAAAAGGATTTTCCAGACAACCGCCGAAGTCTTCATTTATTCCGCCAACGGGCACGGCGCCTGGGAAGCCGCACTCTGCAATACCCTGTCGCCCGGCGATACGGTGCTGGTCCCCGAAACCGGACAGTTTTCCAACTCCTGGTCATTAATGGCCGAATCCTTAGGGATTATCAGCCAGTACATGCCTGCCGACTGGCGTCATGGTGTTGATCCGGCGGTTGTCGAGGAAACCCTGCGGGCTGACACCGGCCACAAGATCAAGGCGGTTCTGATGGTCCATACGGACACCGCAACCGCGATCACCAGTGATGTCGCTGCTGTGCGCAAGGCCATCGATGCGGCCAGTCATCCGGCCCTGTTCATGGTCGATACCATCGCCTCGCTGGTCACCACCGATTACCGCATGGATGAATGGGGTGTCGATGTGACCATTGCGGCCTGCCAGAAGGGATTGATGATGGCGCCCGGGCTCAGTTTCACGGCGGCCAGCGACAAAGCCCGCGAGGTGGGTAAATCGACGACCATGCCGCGCAATTACTGGAACTGGCAAACCCGCCGTGGCGCGGTCCATTACACCTGGTACTGCGGCACCGGACCGGTCAATTCGATTTTCGGCCTGCGCGAATCCCTCGACATGATATTTGAAGAAACCCTGCTGGGTGCCCAAGCCCGCCACCAAAGGCTGGCCGATGCCGTCCGTGCCGCGGTCGGCGCCTGGGATTCAGCCGGCAGCTTCGAGCTGAACGCCCTGGTCAGCGACCAGCGCGCCAACGGGGTGACGACCATTCTGATCGATGAGGCCATGAAGGTTTCTGAACTTCATACCCTGTGCCGGGATAAATTCAATGTCTCGCTGGGCTATGGCCTCGGCAAGCTCAAGGGCAAGTGCTTCCGCATCGGTCATATGGGCCACGTCAACGAGCCCATGGTGCTGGGCGCGCTCGGGTCCGTGGAAGCGGCCTTTGCCATGCTTGGTATCAAACATGGCAAAGGCGGGGTGCAGGCAGCGGTCGACAGTCTGGCGCAGGCCTGCTAGCAGACTTTACCGCCCCTTGAAGGCCGGTTTGCGTTTTTCCATGAAGGCGGTGCGGCCTTCCTGGTAATCTTCGCTGGCAAAGCAGTCATCAACCACTTTATCGCAGAGCGCTTCGTCGCGATCTGCACGGTCCTTCATGATCTCGTTAATCACCACACGGGCCGCCGAAATCGTCAGCGGCGCGTTGCCGGCAATGGTTTTGGTATAGTCATCGACATAGCTGTTGAGCGCGGTGCGCGGCAGCACCCGGTTGACCAGGCCCATGTTGTAGGCTTCGGCGGCGTTGAACTGCCGGGACGTATAAAAGATATCCTTGGCAAAGGACGGTCCGACCACATCAACCAGCCGTTTCAGGCCATCGGCCCGGTAGCCCAGGCCGAGCTTGGCCGCCGGCACGGCAAAGGTCGATTGTTCGTTGGCGATACGGATATCGCAGCACATGGCAATGCCCAGCCCGCCACCGATGCAGAAGCCCTCAATCTTGGCGATCGTCGGTTTGCTGGCCGTGGCCAGAATTTTCGATGCGTTGTCCGTGGTTGCGTTGTACAGGGCAACCGCGTCCTCCGACGAACGCTTTTCGGCAAACTGGGAAATATCGGCACCGGCGCAGAAGGCTTTGCCGCCTTCGCCGGAAACCACGATCACACGGACCTCGGGATCCTTGTTAAAATCCTCAATGACGATGCCCATCCCCTCCCACATCTCGAAGGTCATGGCGTTGCGTCGGGCCTGGTTGTCGAACTTTATGGTGCCAACGCCGTTTTCCTTGGTGACGATGAGCTGGTCGGTAATGGTTTGCATGGGGTGGGTCCTCGTTGTGCGGTGGGTTGGCGCGCATTTTGGCTGGGGAATCCCGGGGGCGCAATCCCGAAACAACAATTATTTACCTGCATGAGCACTTGTTTGGGGGCCTGTGCGCAGATAGTCTTTTTTTCATCATGCTGGCAAGAATAGAACAATGGACAGGGATGCAGAGCCGGGACCAGGGCCCGGCTTTTCTGGTGGCGCTCGGTCATTCAGCCACCCACTGGATTATCGGCAC
The DNA here is from genome assembly GCA_013203595.1 of Rhodospirillales bacterium. GTDB lineage: Bacteria > Pseudomonadota > Alphaproteobacteria > Rhodospirillales > Casp-alpha2 > JABMNT01. The sequence continues at coordinate 7,679 of JABMNT010000158.1, read as the reverse complement.
TTTTTATGTGCTTTTGCCGTTTATTCAGAAGGATCTGGGGCTCAATTACGCGGAAACGGGTGGTCTGATTACGCTGTTTCATGCTTCGTCCTTTGTTGCCAACGTCGGCAGCGGGCTCGCCGTCGATGTAACCGGCAGGCGCGTACTGCTGCAGTTTCTGGCACTGGTTATTGGCGCCCTGGCGCTGGCCGCGACCAACCTGTTTGCCAATCTGTTCTGGCTGTACGGGGTTATTGTTATTGTCGGCATCACCAACAACCTGTGGCATCCCGCCGCTATTTCCTATCTGTCCAATCGCTTTCCCAGAAACCGCGGGTACGCGCTGTCCGTTCATGCCCTGGGCGCCAGCTTTGGCGACGCAGTCGCACCGCTGGCTGCCGGGGTGCTGTTGCTGTGGATGGGCTGGTCCAGCGTCGCTTCTTTTCATGCACTGCCGGTTTTGGGCATTGCCGCAGCTATTCTCATCATACTGGGTCCGGGAGAGAAAACCGCAGATACAGACATTCAGCCGAAAATCAGCCGGTTGGACTATTGGACCGGGATCAAGAAAATGGTCCGCAACAAGGCCGTTCTGGGGGTCGCCGGGATGGCCGGTTTGCGGTCCATGACCCAAAATGGCCTGCTGGTTTTCCTGCCCCTGTACCTGGCTAATTTTCTCCATGCCGGCCCCTTTCTGCTGGGGCTCGGGATGATGGCCATGCAGGTTTCCGGTCTGATTGCGGCCCCTATAGCCGGTGTTTTCTCTGACCGGCTGGGCCGCCGGATTATTGTGCTGCTCGGTATGGGAGGCACTACCATCGTCACCTTTGCCATGCCGATGATCGATCACATCTATCTGTTTATTGCGACGGCGGGCCTGTTGGGATTCGTGCTGTTTGCGGTGCGTCCGGTCATTCACAGCTGGATGATGGATCTGACGCCCAAGCAACTGGGCGGCAGTGCGACCAGCCTTTTGTTTGGAGTGCAGGCCGGGCTTTCCACATCGGTGCCGATCATTGGCGGGCTGATTGCCGACCAGTGGGGATTGCCGGTGGTCTTTTACATTTTGGCCGGATTTGGTCTGGCGGCAACGGTGATGACGTTCCTGTTGCCCGATAGTCTGTCAGACATGAGGGAAGCTGCGTAATCATGGATTTTCAACTGACTTCTACGCAAACCGATTTACAGGAAGCGGCCCGCCGCTTTGCCCGCGAACAGCTGGTCGAGGTCGCCGAAGACATTGAAAAAACCGGCGAAGCGCTGTCCGCTGACTGGCTCAAACGCTACGCCGCCATGGGGTTTCTCGGGATCAACGTCGCCCCGCAATACGGGGGCCTGGGGCTTGGCAATCTGGAAGCCCTGCTGGTTCTGGAGGAATTTGCCAAAATATCCTCGGCCGTGGCCTTTCCGGTGTTCGAATCCAGTGTCGGTCCGGTGCGCGCCATCGAATATTTTGCCAACGATGCCCTGAAGCAGCGGATTATCCCGAAAGTCTGCGCCGGTGAACTGATTGTGGCTGTCGCCATGTCGGAACCGGACGCCGGTACAGCGCTCACGGATCTGAAAACCCGGGCCGAAATTCAGGGCGATAAAATCATTCTTAACGGCAACAAGCGCTGGTGCTCCGGTGGCGGTCATTCGGGCGCCTATGTGGTCTACTGCAAGCTGGCCGATACCCCCGGTGCCAGGGGTATTGGCGCGGTTTTGGTGGAAAAGGAACGCAGCGGTGTCAGCTTTGGCGCTGCCGAAAGCCTGATGGGCTTTCGCGGCATCCCGTCCGCCGATATCTATTTCGACAATGTGGAAGTACCGCTTGATAATCTGATTGTGCCGGCGGGCGGCTTTGGCAAACTGATGGAAGCCTTTGATCTGGAACGCTGCGGCAACGCCACCATGGCCCTGGCCCAGGCGGCAGGGGCCCTGGAGGACGTGCTGGCCTATGTCCAGGAGCGCCGGCAGTTTGGCAAGGAACTGGTCGAATTTCAGGCGGTACAGATCAAACTGGCGGACATGGCCATGCGGGTGGAGGCGGCCCGGCTTTTGATCCAGCGGGCAGCGGTAAATGCGCAATCGGGCCTGCCCAATATCTTCGAATCCTCCACCGCCAAATGCTTCAGCAACGAAATGGCACGCGAGGTGACCAGCGACGCGGTCCAGTTGATGGGTGGCTACGGCTATTCAAAGCAATACCCCATGGAACGACGGATGCGCGATTGCTGGGGCTGGGGCATTGCCGGCGGCACCATCGACATTCAGAAAATCAACATCGCTGCGTCGATGATCGGCCGTCGCTTCGATCAAAGGAAATAGTCAAATGCAACATGTGAAACAACCAACGGGAGCCCTGGCCGGGGTCCGGGTGATCGACTTGAGCCGGGTGCTGGGCGGACCGTCGTGCACGCAAATTTTGGCCGACCATGGCGCCGACGTGATCAAGATCGAGCCGCCCGCCGGCGACGAAACCCGTGAATGGGGCCCGCCTTTCGAAACAGATGAAAACGGCGACCCTACCGCCAGTTCCTATTTTATCGGGGTCAACCGCAACAAGCGCTGCATTGCGCTGGATCTGCGCAAGCCGGAAGGCAAGGCGGTGCTGCTCAGATTGCTCGAGACGGCCGATGTGCTGGTTGAAAACTTCAAGGCCGGTTCCATGGAAAAATGGGGGCTCGGATATGAAGCGGTGCTCAAAGACAAATTCCCGCAATTAATCCATTGCCAGATAACCGGCTTTGGCGCCGACGGGCCGCTGGGCGGCTATCCGGGATATGACGCCGCGGTCCAGGCCATGACCGGTTTGTTCAGCATCAACGGCAGTCCGGCCTCCGGGCCGACGCGCATTGGCATACCGATTATCGATCTGGGCACCGGCATGAATGCGGTCATCGGCATTTGCATGGCCTTGCTGGAGCGCCATAAATCCGGCCTGGGGCAGGCCATCGACATCACCCTTTATGATACCGGTGTTGCCCTGCAGTTCCCGCACGGTTCAAACTGGTTCATGAGCGGAAACCGGCCAAAACGGGTCGGTAATGCCCATACCAACGTGGCCCCCTATGACCTGTTTCCGACCAAAACCCAGGCGATTTTTATCGCCATCGGCAACAATGGCCAGTTTCGTAAAGCCATGACGATTCTGGGCAGGTCTGATCTTGCCGATGATCCCCGGTTTACATCGAACGGCGGGCGGATTGAAAACATTTCTGCTTTGACGGCTGAAATCACGGCTCTGCTGGTCGAGTGGGATGGGGCTGAACTGACTGAGCGGTTTTTGGAGGCCGGGGTGCCGGCCGGGCTGGCCAATTCGGTTGATGAGGTGGTCGCTCATCCCCATACCCTGCATCGCGAAATGGTGGTCAGGGATGGGGGCTATACGGGTTTGGCGGCGCCGGTGAAACTGGGCCGCACACCGGCCACCTACCGCAGCAAACCGCAGGCCTTTGGCGCCAATACGCAGGATGTATTACACGACGCCGGTTACAGCGATGCGGAGATTACCGCCCTGGTTGCCGGCGGCGCGGTTTTAACGAAACGCAGCTCCTGAAAATTATGTCAGCGGCAGCATGACATGCTGTTTATAGGCGTCGCGGGCGGCCAGGCTTTGCCACCAGCGTTTAAGATTCGGCAGGTCAGGACGCGCAATTTCCATGCTATGCCAGCGATAGGCGGCACAGCCCAGGGGGACATCGCCCATCGTCAGATCGTCACCGACGACAAAGGCATGGTTTGCCAAATGTTTATCGAGCATTGCCCAAAACAATCCCGCTTCCTCGATCGCGGCGGCCAGACCGGCGTAATCGCGGTCTTTGTCCGGGGTGCGGATAAGCTGCCAGAATATCACCGTCATCGACGGATGCAGGGTACTAATGTACCAGTCCATCCACTGATTGCACAGTGCCCGCTCTTCTAGGCTGTCGGGGAACCAGGGGGAGGCGCCATGGGCTTCCGACAGATATCGGACAATTGCGTTTGATTCCCAGAGGATAAAATCACCATCAACCAGGGTGGGTACCCGGCCGTTCGGGTTCTTGGACAGATAATCGGCTGTGTCGTTGCCGCCGAAAGCCCCGCCGATATCGTGGCGGTCGACGGAAATGCCGATTTCTGCGGCACTCCACATGACTTTTTGTACGTTCACCGAATTGGGTCGACCCAATATCTGTATCATCTCTTCGTCCTCTCGCTCGCTGGTCTTCTATAATATTGAAACATCCGTTCACACTTCTATAACATTCTGTTCATCCCATTCACATATCTATCCGCTACTGTTCAATCATTGACGAGCAGGAACCAGCCTTTATTTAAGGCGAATGACACAGCGGGATTATCAGAGAGATGCTCAAATTGGATATTTTTTAAGTTTTAAAGTTCGTTCCGTACACACCGGTAGCAGTCCCGGTGTGTACCTCCCAACTGAGGGCTTGAGTTTTTACTCAAGCCCTTTTTTTTGTCAACGCGGCATAATGTCAGTTTAAATCGGCACTGAACTTATAGCCGCATCCCAGGACGGTGGTGATAATTTCCGGCCGTCTCGGGTTGGTCTCAATCTTTTTGCGGATGCGGCTGACCAGCACATCGATGAGGCGGTCCGTCGGCGAGTCCGCATCCTGACTGACAGCGTCCAGCAGATAGGCGCGGCTGAGTACCCGGTTGGGTGCCTTGACCAGAGCCGCCAGCAGATTGAATTCAGCCCGCGTAAAAGGAACCTGGGATCGCTCCGGATTAATCACCGTATGGGCCGTCAGGTCCATCTGCCAGCTATTAAAGTGGTATATTTCGGCGCGGGTAACGGTGTGTTCGCCGGTTTCCGTCTGGGTGGTTCGGCCCAGCAAATTTCTGATGCGCAGAATCAGTTCTTCAGGATCAAAGGGTTTGGTCATGTAATCATCGGCACCCACTTCAAGGGCAGCGAGGCGATCACTTTTCCCCTGGCGCGCGGTCAGAACGATAATAGGTATGTGCGAGCGGGCCCGTACCTGGCGGGCCAAAGTCAGACCATCTTCGTCGGGCAGGCCCAGATCCAGTAAAATCAGGTCGATTTTTTCACTATCGACACAGGCAAGCATTTCTTTGCCTGTCGTCGCCAGGCTAATGGCAAAGCCTTCCCGCAACAGATAGGCGGCCAAAAGTGCCTGTACCATTTCGTCGTCTTCAACGATTAACAGTCTTTGTTTCATATCCGCTGTTTCCCGTGCGTTAATCAACGCTTATATTTTTATGGGTCAACTGTAGCCGGACCGCTCATATAATTCCAATATAAAAATTAACATGAATTTACATCGATTACACCTTTTGTTTATTTCGCTGCAACGTCCAGCGGTTAAATTACAGATAGAACAAATGGACTGAATACATGTAAAAGGCCCTGAAAAGCGGGGCATTTGAATGAGTTCACGCAGGATAGCAGGTCACGAATCATTGATGTCTGACATAAAGGATCTCGGCATGACAAACAGGAAAAACAGGCAAGATTATATTTTCGGCGCACGCGAAAGAATGATTGTGCTGCCGGAAACGGTCCGATTCGACGGCGCGAATTTTGAACAAAGCCGGGATGATCTGGTGATTACCGACAAGGACGGTGACCGGGTTTATGTCCGTAGTTTCTTCCTGCAACCTGAATTGCCCACTCTGGCGAGTGATGACGGCGAACTTATGTCTGGCGATCTGGCGGCGGCCTTTATCAAGCTGTCTCCCTTTGCTTTGTCGGCGTTACTGGAAATTGACAGAATTCAGGAAGATCGCGCAGAAAACGCCTCCTGACCGGTAATCGCCATCCCTATCCGGGCGCCTTTTTTTGATCCTGCCGCGCTTTACTTGTGACATCAAGCGCAATGGCCGGACCTCATAGCCCGGTTCCGGTTTCTCCTCTCCCCTGTTCCTCACCTGTTGATTTGTTGCCGCATGTTCTTGCGCTTGTCTTGCAGTGTTCGTAACCTTTACGGGATAAGAACAACGGATGGCAGGGCAGATGGGTACAGGCGTCAAAGCGTATTGGCAGAATTTCATTAATGGCAAATGGGTCGATGGCAGCACCGCCGGTCGGATCGCTGTCGACAATCCGGCGACGGGGGAAATCATTGCCGAGGTTGCTGAAGCGACCGAAGATGATGTCAATTCAGCCGTTGCCGCCGCCAGGGCCTGTTACGTTTCCAGGGCGCTTGCCCGGATAACACCGGCGCAGCGTCTGCAAATGATGATGCGGGTAGCCGCCTACCTGCGCAGCCATAGCGAGGAACTGGCCCCGATTGTGGTCATGGATACCGGCAAACGGATACGCGACGCCCGCGGCGAAGTTGAAATGGCGGCCCGTTATTTCGAATATTATGGCGGTGCCGCCGATAAACTGGAAGGCACCTCCATTCCCCTGGGCGACGGTTTCATCAATTATACGGTGCATTGCCCATTCGGGGTGTCGGCACAGATCGTGCCCTGGAATTATCCCCTGATTATCGCCGCCCGCTCTGTTTCAGCCGCCTTTGCCACAGGCAATGCGACGGTCGTCAAAGTCCCCGAACTGGCGCCGCTTTCGGTTTATGCTCTGGCCGAAGCCTGCGCCGCAGCCGGGTTTCCACCCGGTGCCGTCAATATCATTTGCGGCTATGGCCAAACCGCCGGTGCCGCCCTGGCCGGCCACCGGGATGTCAATCAACTGGTGTTCACCGGGTCCGTGCAAACCGGCCAGGCGATTCTGCACAGTGCTGCCGAACGGGTTGTGCCCTGCGTCATGGAACTGGGTGGAAAGTCAGCCGGGGTTGTCTTTCCTGATGCCGATATCAAGGACGTGCTCGACAGTGCGCGGGCCGGTATCTTCCAGCATGCGGGCCAGGTCTGCTCGGCCATGTCGCGGCTGGTCGTCCATGAAAGCCGTTATGACGAAGTGGTCAGCAGCGTCGCCGAAATGGCGGAAAGCCTGCGTATCGGCGCCGGCATCGATGACCATGATATCACCCCGGTTATCTCCGCCGGTCAGCTGGACCGGGTCGAGGGCTATTGTCTGGGCGCCGTGCAGCAGGGCGCCGTTGCGGTGACCGGCGGGCGACGGGCAGGCAACCGGGACGGCTACTTCATGCCGCCGACCGTGATTGCCGATGTGACCGCTGGCATGACGATCGCCAATGAAGAGGTGTTCGGGCCGGTCCTGGCCATATTGAAATACGACACTCCCGAACAGGCCATTGCCATCGCCAATGGCACCGACTACGGGCTTGCCGCCGGGGTCTTCACCCGCGATGTGGCCCGTTCCCATTGGGCGGCGGCAGCGCTTGAGGCGGGCCAGGTCTATGTCAATCAATGGCATGCGGGTGGCGTCGAGACGCCCTTTGGCGGCATGAAAAAATCCGGCTTCGGGCGCGAAAAGGGCCAGGAAGCGCTGATGAATTACGTACAGACCAAAAGCGTGACACTGCGGGTTGGTTAATCCGGTGCCCGCCTGAGGCTCCATGCCGGTTGCCCACGGGGTGGCGTAACTGATCCAACGCAGTGGCGTTCATCCGTCTGCTTTCATTTTTGAATGCGTAACTTGGCGGTTGTCCCGGTATCGAATGACGAATGCCGCAGAGAGAGTATGCGTCCAGTTGGGGCCGTTTATGACCGATTCTGTTGAAAAACTCCACAGTAACGACGGCTTGTTCTATTTTCCGAACTATTTTCGCATAAGGTTTTTTTTGCCCGATCAGCTTGCGGGCACTGGTTGCGCCATT
>JABMNT010000012.1 GCA_013203595.1 Rhodospirillales bacterium | reverse complement strand
GAACATGCCCCACCCGAGATTTTAGATACGAACCAATCTCCCGTGGGATGCAAATATACCGCTGCCGGCCTGCGAGGCCGCCAGTTCACCGGCGCCGACTGGATTACGACGCTGACTCAAACCGATGCCCGGATCTCCATGAACGGACGGCACAAACCCAAACCCGTCACACCTTAGCCAGGCCGCTAATCTGTCCAACGCTGTGGATCACTTCAATTTACGCCAGAAAATCATGGAGAAACCTCTAACCAAAGCGCACCGGTTATAGGTGCCCCATTATAGGGATGGATCGAGCGAACAACCTGGTGAGATATTGCTGCTAGCCAATTGAATAGCCCCCATCCACGATGAGTGTTTGCCCGGTTATGAATTTCGCCTGGTCACTTGCTAGAAAAAGGACGGGCCCTGCAATGTCATCCGGCTGCCCCCAACGGCCGAAAGGCGTACGGGCGACCACCGCCGCGAAATGCGTTGCATCAGCCCGGCCCCGTTTCGATTGCTCTGTCACGACAAACCCCGGAGCGACGGCATTGACCCGCACGCCCTGCGGGCCGTACTTCAATGCCAATGAGCGCGTCAGTTGATGAATTGCTGCTTTGCTGGCCCCATAGGCAGGTACTTTTGGGCTGCCGAAAAAGCTATACATGGATGCAATATTTATCACCGCCCCCCGTGCGGCAATCAACGCCTTCTCAAACTTCATGATAACGTCAAAATTGCCCGTCAGGTTTATATCAAGGACATGACGAAACACGTCGATATCTTCTTCTTCGTCCCGGCGCGAAATCGCCGCACAATTAACCAGTACATCCAGGCGGTCAAAATGTGCCGCCAGATTTTTAATCGCACCGGAATCGGAAATATCCAGCTGATGGTAGGCATCAATTCCGTCCGGCATTGACAAGGGCTCCGCTTCCGCGCCCGTGATAATCACCCGGTTTCCCGATTTTGCGGCGGAACGCGCGATGGCCGTGCCAATGCCGTCCCGGCTTGCGCCAATCACAACCCATGTTTTCACTGAATTTTTTGCAGTCATCGGTCCTACCAAAAACAATTGAATACAGATGTTAAGCCGGCGCAACCAAGGTCTGGAACCGGATCACCCGGCCACCATTTGCATGTGCGACGTTCCGAACTGGGATCGCACCCATTGCGCCTGGACCCTAGTTACAAATGATGCCGCCATCCACATTCAGCACCTGGCCCGTCATATAACTGGAATCGGGACCCAGTAAAAACTGGATCACGCTGGCGACTTCATCGGGACTGCCCAGGCGTTTCAGGGGAATCCCCGCCAGCACAGTCTCGATACCTCTTTTCTGGATCATCTGCGCAGGCATGGCCGTATCGATTAATCCAGGAGCTACCGCATTCACCAGAATATGAGGGGCTTCTCTTCTGGCCAGGGACCGGGCCATCCCGACCAGCGCACCCTTCGCGGCGCTATAGGCGGTATGTGATGGCGCGCCTCTGCGAAATGCAAGGGAACTGACCAAAACAACACGTGCCCCCGTTTGACGAAGCAAGGCATCGCGGGCAGCGATATACAGGGAATAGACATTCCTGATATTTGCCGCCATTACCGGATCGAAAATATTCTCCGTATCATTTTGTTCCATCGAGTCGGGGACGAAAATGCCCGCCAAATGAACCAGACCGTAAATTTTATCTTCGTTCTTAACAATCTTTGCACAGGCCGCTTCATCATCCATGGACGAACAATGACAAATAAGATTTGCGGGTACAGAGGCCTGTGCTTTTAAGTCCTCCAAAGCATCCGCATTGATATCGACAGCGATAACCCGCGCTCCGGCGCTGATCAGTCTTGATACCAAGGGCACACCAATCCCGCCAGAGGCACCTGTCACAACAATTGTTTTTCCGTCGAACATCACAAGCTATATGCCTCGTACTTATTGAAGAGAATTATGTAAGACCTGCAAAAATGAAAAGCGGGCCCCTGCTTCCAAAGGCCCGCTCTCCCAATAACCTTCTACTCGTTAAGAGTCCTAGCGGCCAATGACCCTAGATATCTTCGAAGAGACCTGGCTTTCGGCATCAGCAACAGCTTTTTCAAACTTCTTTAACCAGGTATCGCCATACTTTTCGACAAACCAGACTTTCATTTTGTCTCGTGCAGCAACGAAGGTTGCACGTTCTTCCGGTGTTGGAACATAAACAGTTCCGCCAAAACCCTGAAACTCTTTCAAGGCTCTTGCGTCATATTCTTTGTTCCAATCTGACTGGACCATAGCTGTCTGCTGGACCCCGTCGATCACCAGATCTTGCAAGTCAGCAGGTAATTTTTTCAGCCACTGGTCGGACATCCACCAAAACGCAAACAGATACGCATGCTCGTCCAAGGTTACATATTTGACAGCTTCATACATTTTAGTCGGAATGATATCCGTAGCAGCATTCTTGGTGCCTTCAACAACACCCGTTTGCAGCGATGTATAGAGCTCTCCCCATGCCACCGGAGTCGGATTCCCGCCCAGCGACTTGATGAACTCGATTTGCAGCGGCGAGTTAATTGTCCGCATTTTCACGCCCGCCATATCACTGGCCGACTTGATCAGTTTTTTGGTCGTGAAAAAGTTTCTCCAGCGTCCTGTATTGCCGACAGCAACAAGGCGTACGTTACCGGTTTTTTTCAGAATTTCCTCGCGAACATCATCGAAGAACGCACTTTGGGCAATATTCTCGGCAATCGCATCACCGTTCATCATGTACGGGATATCTGTGACCTGCAGCTCAGGGAAAAAGCTCGCAATGCCGCCAACTGTCGTGTGGGTCAGTTCAAGCGTGTTCAATTGAACCTGCTCAATCATTTCCCGGAAGTTGCCCAACTGCGCTCCAGGATAGATTTCGACCGCAATACGGCCATTTGAACGCGCTTCCAGAAACGACTTCAAAAACTCGCCTGCAACCTGGTCATCCGAGGTGACCGGGCCCACATGGGCGTATTTGATCGTAAATTCCGCAGCCTTCGCCACAGTCGCAAACCCGCCTGCGAGGGCTCCAACCAGCATAGATGTTATCAATAGTTTTTTCATATTTTCCTCCCGTATTTATGAATTCCCCACAAACTATGACACCGGTATCATTTTATGTAAATAGCCTTCGATTCAAGAAAATTCCTGCTGTAAGGGTCTATAAGTCTATGCAAAACCGAACCAGCGCGGGATGGTCATTGATACAGCGGGCACAAACGTGATCAATAAAATTATACTCACATGGACCACATAAAACGGCAGCATTTCAGAAACGATTGCCTCTATTCGTTCTCGGCTGACCGCCGACGCCACAAACAAAATCAGGCCCATAGGGGGGGTCGCCAACCCGATCGTCAGGTTAACACACATGATGATCGCGAAGTGAACGGGATCAATCCCCAGGGCCAATGCCGTCGGTGTCAGGATGGGACCAAGGATCAAAATGGCAGGACCCGCGTCAAGAAACATACCCACGACGAGCAACAACAAATTGATCATGAGAAGCAGCACATATTTATTATCGGTAAATTGAAACAGAAACTCTGCCAGGCTTTTCGGCAACCCGGACAAAGTTGCAATCCACGCGAAAACCGTCGCCATTCCAACGGCAAGTAAAATTACACTGGATGAAACGGCGGTCCTGAACAGCATGTTTTTGAACCGCGCCAGCGGCAGGCTTTTCATAAACATACAAATGATCAGAGCATAGACGACGGCGGCACCAGCGGCCTCCGTTGGCGTGAAAACACCGGAAAGGATACCGCCGAGAATAATGATCGGTGTCAGCATGGGCCAAAATGCATCAAGCCCTGCGCGGGCAGCAACCCGTACACCCGGGAATCTGTCAGCGACCGGATAATTGCGTTTTTTCGCAATGATTGAGGTCGCCACCATCAAGCCAACACCCGTCAACAGCCCGGGAATGACCCCGGCAAGAAACAAGGCAGCGACGGATACCTCCATAATGTAGGCATAGACGACCATGATAATACTGGGCGGAATGATGGGACCGATTACGGACGACGCGGCGGTAACCGCAGCTGCAAATTTCTTCGAGTAGCCCTGTTTTTCCATAGCGGGAATGAGCATGGAACCAATTGCCGACGTATCTGCAACGGCAGAGCCGCTTAATCCGGCAAAGAAAATGGAAGAAATAATGTTAACGTGCGCCAGCCCGCCCCGGAGATGGCCCACCAATACCCGGGCAAACGTCACCAAGCGCTCGGTGATGCCGCCAACATTCATAATTTCGCCGGCCAGAATAAACATGGGAATAGCCAACAGCGGAAACTGATTGATACCAATGTAGAGTTTTTGCGCGATGATAGATAAAAAGACCGGCTTATCCGCCAGGATTATTCCCAGCATTGGCGCAGCGCCAAGTGCGAACACAATCGGCATGCCAACGGCAACCAGCACCAGCAATATCCATATAAAATAAATGGGTATCATGTCATTCCCCGCTTAAGCCGAATGGCTATTAAAATTCGTCAATTATAAATTTGTGGTGCTTGAGAAAGGCATCGTCTTCAATTCGCTTGTGAGTGACGAGCGCGAACAGTTCTTCCAGAAACTGTTGCAGCGAAACAAGTGTCATACTTGCCATCCCCACGGGGATCGAGAGAAAAAACCAATACATCGATACGTCGCCAATCGCGATCGCCACCTGGGTCCGGCCGTTCCAGGCGAAGGCGTGACTCTTTATCGTCAGGTAGCCACAAAAAGTGAAAACAGCCAGATAAACGATTGTTTTAACAACGCCAAGGATCAGGTCAGGAAACCGCGATATAACAATCTCGATATTGGGATGTCCACCGAGCCTCAACGCAATGGGGGAGCCTAAAAACACCAGCCATAACAAACCATATTTTGCCAACTCTTCTGACCAGGAGAGGCTGTCATTCAGCACATATCGGTAAAAAACACCGGCGACAACGATTGCGGCGATTGCGAACACGAGAAACATTGCCCCCCACCGCATCACTTCGAGCTGGCGTGAGTTGATATAGGATAGACACCGAATTATTGTGGTCACTGAATCCCCCAAAACCCCAAAATATCATTTTTTTTCTGAACGCCACAACCTGACATTTCTGTCAAAAGATTGACAATCAAAAACTGCCGTTTCGTCCGAAATGCCGCATACCTTATCAAAACCAGATGCTCTTTTACGGCCACGTCCGGCTTCGACATCCTCATATTAAAATTTCTCTTTCACATACCCACATGTGCAAATAACCGGTGCTTCGAAAACCATCAAGACACCCGCGCATTGCGGCCCGCTCGCCTAGAAGGGCGCAAAAACAAAAAAAGTTTTCCACCAACCCGTTTCCTTAATGCCCCCCCAACGAATGACGGGCATTGCATTATTTAATGACACCGGTATCATTCCAGCGTACCTATGTCTTGTCAATCCACGTAACTTGAGCCAGTGAGCAGACAGAAAAGATGTCCTCTTCCTATGATTTTATTATTGTTGGTGCCGGCTCTGCCGGTTGCTTGCTTGCCAACCGGTTATCGGCGGACCCTGCGCATAACGTGTTGTTAATTGAAGCGGGCGGGTCTGACCGGCGGTTCTGGTCAAGAATTCCTGTTGGCTATTTCAAGATGATATACGACGAGACCTTCGCGCGTATTTTTGAAACAGAACCCAGTGAGGGGACTGCGGGGCGGGCCATAAAATGGCCGCGGGGGCGGATTATTGGTGGTTCCAGCAGTATCAACGGCCTGATCTTTATCCGCGGGCAACAGCAAGATTTCAATGATTGGGAGGCGCTGGGGGCCGAGGGCTGGGCGTTTCCAAGCGTGCTTCCCTACTTCCGCAAGCTTGAGGGCTACAAGGGCGGCGAAAGTCAGTTTCGGGGCAGCTTTGGCGAACTGAAAGTCGACGATTTGCGGCTTAAGCACCCGGCCTGCGAAGCCTGGCTTGAAGCGGCCCAGGACTGGGGGCTGCCCTATCTCGACGATTTTAATGCGGACACGTCTCTGGGGGCGGGCCGTTATCAACTCAGTCTGGACGGGCGATGGCGATCAAGCTCGGCGCGTGCTTTTCTGCATCCCGTCAAAAATCGCAAAAACTTGACTGTCATATCCGATGCCCTGGTCGAGAAAGTCCTGTTTTCGGGGACACGCGCAATTGGCGTCAAACTCCACAGCAGGCAAGGCCCGCAAACCATTCATGGCAACAAAGTTGTTCTCAGTGCCGGCGCTCTGCAGTCGCCACAGATCCTGCAGTTGTCCGGGATTGGCCCCAAGGATCTGTTATCCCAACATAAAATTCCGGTGATCAGCGACTCTGCCCAGGTCGGCCAGAACCTGCAGGATCATTACCAGATGCGAACCATTGTCCGCATGAAAAACAAGCTGTCTTTGAATATCGAGACCAGGAACCCGCTTAAACTGGCGATGCATGGATTGAACTGGTTAAAGGACGGCTCAGGCATCCTTTCAATTGGTGCCGGGCAAGTCGGTGCGGGCGCATGTACCAAATATGCGAAGGACAATCGCCCTGATGTGCAAATTCTTGTCATGCCGCTTTCTGTAGACAAACCGGGAGAGCCATTGCACAGATATCCGGGGTTCACGGCAACCGTATGGCAATGCCATCCGGAGTCACGCGGCACAATCGAAATCACCTCCAGCGACCCGCATAAACAACCAAGAATTCAACCCAATTACCTGTCCCATGAACAGGATAAAAGGGTCATGGTCGAAGGTGTGAAAATGATGCGCGAGATCTATCAGAAAGAAGCCTTCAGGGACTTATGGGATGAAGAAGTTATCCCGGGCGCCAGCGTCAAATCCGATGCAGACATATTGGCGAGCATTCAGCAAAATGGCGCCACCGTTTTTCACCCGGTAGGAACCTGTCGCATGGGAAAAGACGACAGTGCTGTCGTTGATCCTGAATTGCACGTGAAAGGCGTCAGTAACTTATACGTGGCCGACGCCTCAGTGATGCCCAAAGTCACCTCGGCAAATACCAACGCGCCATCGCTGATGATTGGAGAGAAGGCCGCTCACCACATTCTGGAACACGCGGGCTAAACAAATTCAGGGCGTAACTTTCAGATCTGCCCTCTGATCAAGGAAGTTGAGGATCGCCGTGCAATCCTGATCACCGTACCCGGCTTTGTCTGCCTCGCGAAACAGTGTTTTAGCCAATTGACCAAAGGCCGGGGTTTTGTCAATTTCCTCAAACATGGCGGCTGACATTTCCAGATCCTTGATGCCCATTTTGATTGAAAAGTCGGGGGAAACGTCCCCCTTCAAAACTTTTTTCGGGTAATTGGTCAGAAGCTGCCCCCGTCCGGCCGCAGTATTTTGCAACAGGTCAACCGTTACCTCACGGTCAAGGCCCATCGCCTGAGCCAGCGCAAGCACTTCACCGGTAAGCACATGATTGATCATACTCATATAATTATTGGTGAGTTTTAACCGCAACCCAAATCCCGTTGGCCCGGAATGAATGACCCGGCTCGTCAGGGCATTCAGAATATCCCTGGCCGTCTCCAGATCTCTTTCCTCACCCCCAACCAACGCAATGAGTTGACCGGTTGCTGCTTCCCTCGGCGATAAACAGACGGGCGCATCGATCATCCTGTGCCCTGACCTGGAAAGAGACCGGGCCTGCGTTTCCAACTGGTCTAAACGTCCTGTTGTCATTTCGATAAGGAGCCCGCCCTGACACAGTGTGCCGGCGACACCATCTGCAGCGAAAAGAACCTCATCCACCTGATCGCTGGTTGGTAAAATCGTAATGACGCGATTTGCGCGCATTCCAACCTCGCCGGGGGACTGAGCCTCATGGCAGTTGGGGTTTGCACGAAACGGTGCCAGTGCCTTCTTATTGATATCGTAAACAACCAGATGAAAGCCGCATTCCAACAGACGCTTTGCCATGGCTGAGCCCATTGTTCCAAGGCCTATAAATCCGACCGCGTCGCGCATTCAGATCCTCTCCTGAGGTCCCGTTCGAAGAGCAGTTTGATGAAATAATTCACACCTAAATGTGATCATTTCTACAAAATGATACCGATATCATTTCTCATGAAACCGCATAAAAAGAACCAACGCAATCTAATTTTTCGGTACGTCAGGTGGGGTGATGCCTCAGGTGGTCTCGCGAATTTTTATCTCGAAACCAAGGTCATTATATTTTTTGATGTCAGTTCCGCCGGCGCGTAAGCGAAGCACGATCTCTGCGGCCTTAAATCCAATTCGTTCCCGGGGCACCGAAATGGTTGTCAGCGCGGGCGTCGAAAATGCACCAATCAGGGCATCATCAAATCCCGCCAGGGCAATATCGTCGGGAATTTTTATGTCATTGCTCCTGCATTCCATCAACGCACCAAACGCGATAATGTCTGACGCTGCAAAAACACAGTCGATATCATGATGCTTGGTCAGCAAACTCTTCATGGCGATTGCACCGCACTTGAACTCAAACTGGGATTCGCGTGTCAGGGACGGATCAAATTTTCGGCCGTTCTTTTTTAACGCATCTTTATGGCCCTGAAGCCGGTCCTGGGTTCGATCATTGTGGGCAGTTTCCCCACCAATATAACCGATTTTTTTATATCCCCGACCGATGAGGTAAGAGGTCATTTCAAACGAGGCCTGTTAATTCGACATACCAACACAAATATGTTTCGAGTTTTTTCGCACGTTCCATATTTCGATGGTGGGAATGCCAAACTTTGCAATCAACTCTTCTGCCCGCTCGGTTCGCGTATAACCTGTCAGGATCAGGGCTTCTGCCCGGTGCGAGATGAAGGTCTTTATAATATCCTCCTCACGCTTCGGCGAATACTCGTTACTCCCTATCAACACCTGAAGTCCTTCAGGCATCAGCCTGCTGGTGATGGCCTGAATGGTATCTGCGAAAATCGAATTGGACAGCGTTGGGACAATAATACCGACCATATTGCTATGTTTATTGGACAGGCTGCCCGCAGCTATGTTGCTGATAAAATTTAATTCTTCCGCTGCGGATTCTACTTTTTCCCGCGTCGCCAACTTTACGAGGTGCGGTTTACTGAGAGCGCGCGAAGCAGTGATCGGCGACACGCCGGCCAAAACGGCCACATCTCTTATCGTAACAGGACGACTAATTTTCATTCGCGGCATTAAAGACTACCAATGTTCCGGTTCACCATGCGGGTCTACACAACTTGTCCTCGTGCGACACTGTAACGCGAACGAAGCGCCCGGGAAACCAAATCTGCGATTCCGATGCGGCGGTTTCAGTGGCAACGGCTCAGTGCCGGCAGGCAGGCTGAACCCTGCTGAATTGAGGTGGAAATCATAAGCCATGTCGTTGTTTCAAGATGTCGTCCGAAACCATCTCCCTTGCTGTAAAATTATATGTCTGGCTCCCACTTGAAAGACGCAACGCGCAAGGTCTGCTTCATGATCCTAACGCAACGTTTACATTTCTGTCGTCCAAAGGCATGCCGCAATTACCAAGCGCCAGCAATGAAGTGCAGCATAGCAGGGTCACATCTTTGCCATATGGAGACGATGTCTCATTCGTCTGACCATACAGCGGGACAGATTTATCCCGAGACGCGAACAGCCGCACCGGTCAGCGGCGCCGTTCCTCCGGCAAAAGAAACGTCGACCGCTGGACGCGCCATCCCTCAACATTTGCAGGGCAGCACATAAATTGTTTTACCCATAATCAACCGTTAAACCCGAGGTAACGATGGCGGAATGATCCGTCATCGGGTTGAAACGTCGCGCCTTTTTCACCGTATACCTGGTGATCAAACCAGGCAGAAGCCTGCTCATCGGTCAGTTTATTGAGGCTCTGCATATAAGGGACACTGGCGTTTCTGAGATCGCTTGTTATCGCGTCCCAATCGGGAAAATGCGCAAAAGCATCCAGCCAGATGGCACGACCGGCCAGATAACCACTGGCCCCGGCGGCATAGGCATGGGTCAAAACATTTTTAAAATCAGCCTTGCCCGCACCGGCGGACAACATAACCCAGGGTCGGCCAGCCAGAGCCCCCATCTGGTCAAATACCTTTTGCACCTCCTCCCAGTTATCGTTTCCGACACCCGGCACTTCCGAGGCGCTCAATGGGCTCTCCAGTTTAAAGACATCAACTCCGTATTCAGGTTTTGCAAATTCCTGAACACTGGCAAGGACGTCATCGGCTTTTTTGCCCCTCATTTCCACATAGTCTTTGGTTTGGTGGGAATCACCCGCCAAGGGGTAAACCAGCAACTCGAAAAGAAAGGGAATGTCGAATTTTGCACAGGCATCACCAATACGTTTGGTGAAGTCTTTTTGGGCCTGCAGGACAGGGCGGCCAGCGTCAGGACGATACCAGGCTAAAACTTTGACCGCGTCACCACCACACCGTTTGATTTTTTCCACTGACCAGTCATCAATTTCGGTCGAAAAGCGACCATCTTCAGTTTCCTTAAACACAGAGTCCTCAAGCGTAACGATCAAGCCCTTGGTTGGCGAAAGGGCATGAATGCCGCGTGGAATCGCATAATGGGGGTCAAGCAACATGGCCGTCGACTGGCCCTGTAGCTCTTCTGTCAGGATCGCTTTAAACCGCGCGACATCATCATAGGGGGCTTCGTCGGTGCCATAGTAATGGGCAATCGGATTTTTAATCGGCGGACGTTGGTCAACCGCTGTCATTTTAAAGCGGCCGTCAGAGTCTGCCATACGACGCATTCCCCATAGTTTCCCCGGGCTTAATTGCATTGTGAATTTTTCCTTATAAATGAATCCGTTTCGTTTCTTGACGGCGTGCCTTCACGTCCACCATGCCGCATACATTTTAGTGCCGCGACTGCGTTTGAAAATTCTATGGCAAGCTCGATATCCGAATTTTCGCCTAACTTCAGGGCAAACGCACCGTGCCAGACATCGCCAGCCCCCAGCGTATCAACGGAAACAATGTTAAAAGCCGGTTTGTGCCTGACGGTTTGGTTTTCCATCCACCACACACCATTGGGTCCATCGGTGACGCAGACAAAATTATTGAGACGCGCGTTGGCTATTTCAAGCCCGCTCGGCAGATCTTCTGCGCTGGTGAACGAGCGCAAACCCTGGGCTGAAAAGGCGACATGGCTCGCCAATTCCAAAGCGGTATGGGTTCCGTCAAACGGAGGTTCAGCATCAACAATGCCGGGGACACCATTTGATTTAGCCAGTTTCATGGCAACTTCTGCACCTTCGGGCCAACGTGTATCCGCCAGTACGGCATCGTAGGAAAAGGGAATGTCCAACAGCCAATCGGCGCAGGCCGGAAACCCGAAATCCCGATAGTTGACGATTTGTCGTTCTCCGGCCCTATCAATGAAAATCGATGAAAAAGAAGATCTGCAACCGCTAAACTGCCGTGCCAGATCGCAATTTACATTTTCTTTCCTTAAACCCGAGATAATAAGGTCACCGATCTGGTCGTCCCCAAGCCGGGCCACCAGATCACACTCACCACCTAATCTTGATATTGCGACGGCTGCATTAGCGCCGCAGCCGCCGCCAACAATTGCAGCGTCGTTGGCCCGATATTTTTCGGCGCGACATGGCATCTCATCCAGGTTCATTACGAAATCAATGACAGCAACGCCAACAGTAAGAACGTTTATGGACATATCGACATTCAATAAACAAAGGTGTTGGCACTTCGGTGCCAATCTACACGACGTATAGAGGCTGCATCAATAATTTTAGCGACCGCAAATAGTTTTGCTGACCCTGTTGCTAACGAACCGGCGATAACGGGACAACAATAAAGCGTACCAACAGGAATACAGGTTGTGAAAAAAACAATAAAGCAGACCTCTTCAGCACCAAAAGGCAGAGACCTGCACCACCTGCTTAAATCTCGGAAACCAGTGTGCGCTTAAGTATTCAGGGGTCGAATGCCTGTTTCTTCTCCATTTTTTCTCATAAGAAAATTGAAATGAATAAAATCAAACCCCTCCTTTCACGCCCTGCCATCGGCCCATGCAATTCCCACAACTGCCAACGAGAATGGTCCCGTCGCGATGACGGCTGCTGAGACGAACGATGTCAGCGACAATCCGAGTAAAAATAACGGCGCCCCGGTGGATCGGGTGTGGTCGCCACCGGATAAAGGCAGAGGGTTATGAAAACATTTTTATTGCGTTTTGATACCGGACAGAACCACCCGCACCGACCGTGCGTTATTGTCAAAAGGCAGAGCCGGGCGGCGGTTCCGGTGCTGATCTGACCGCCTTCCCAGACCTGCGGTTGTTGTTTATCTTGTGCCTGCGCCTGAAATTAGTCATGATTTTGGTCAAGGATGCGGCATCAGACATCCACCGTTTGTGCGAGTTCCGGGGAGTGATATGAGCGATACAGCGCCTGAACTGCTAAGAAACTGGGTTTCCCGACAGGCCTCGGCAGAGGCGGGAGACTGGTTCGAGAAGCAATGCGACAAGCTGCAATCGGATTTTGACCAGAAATCCTTTGATATCGCGTTTGGCCTGGTACCCCGCAAACTGGGCAAAGAGGATCTGGCCTTAAGTGCCGAGGACCTGGCCGCCGCCGATGCCGCCCGCCCCGGCTGGAATCCCGGCCAGTGGAGCCTGGATGTTGCGGCCCGCGTCTGTTTTCTGGTGACCCTTTCCAAAGAGCTGTCGAAACCCTTTGCCGAGCGCTTCAAGAGCTTGCACCGGACCGCTGATCTGGGCGAATTGCTGGCACTGTTTTCCGGCCTGCCCCTTTACGCGGCACCGGAGAGCCTGGTGTTGCTGGCAGCCGATGGCCTGCGCACCAACATAAAGGCCGAATTTGAAGCCGTCGCCCATCGCAACCCGTTTCCCGCCGAACAGTTTGACCAGAATCCCTGGAACAACATGGTTCTGAAAGCACTGTTTGTCGGTGTTCTGCTGGAACCCATTCAGGGGCTGGATGAACGGGCCAATCCGGAACTGGCGCGAATTCTTCGTGATTACGCGCATGAACGATGGGCCGCCGACCGCCTGGTCTCGCCTGAACTGTGGCGTTGTATCGGGCCGTTTGCACAGGACGAGGATCTGGCCGATTTTCAACGCGTCATTGAACACGGCCATGCGACAGAAAAGAAAGCGGTGGCACTTGCGCTGACAACCGCGCCTGAGTCCGCCGGCAAGGCGGATCTTTGTGCCCGTCTCTCCGAATACAACGCGGCGATATCAGATGGCACATTAACCTGGCGGGCGATCGCCGACGAAATGTTCGACAACGCCCTGGCGATAACTCGAAAACTGAATTTTGAAGTGGAAATGAAGCGATGATGTTTATTGATTCACACGCCCATATGTTGTCGAGAACAACCGATGATTACGAAGCCATGGCGGCGGCCGGTGTTGTCGCTGTGATCGAGCCCGCCTTCTGGCTCGGGCAGCCGCGTACCCATGTCGCCAGTTATAGCGATTATCTGTCATCGATTGTCGGTTTCGAACGATTTCGGGCCGGACAATTCGGAATTCGCCATTATTGCACCATTGGCCTGAATTCGAAGGAAGCGAACAACGAAGAACTGGCAGAAGCGGTGATGGAGATTTTGCCGCGGTTTGCCCTCAAGGAAGGCGTCGTCGCGATTGGTGAAATCGGCTACGATGATCAGACGGAACTGGAGGACAAGTATTTTCGTTTGCAGATCGATCTGGCCATGGAGCTGGACCTGCCGGTCATGATCCACACCCCGCACCGCGACAAGAAACGGGGAACTTCACGATCGATGGATGTCTGCGAGGAGCATGGCATTGATCCGTCGAAAGTCATTGTCGATCACAACAATGAGGAAACCGTGCGCGAATGCCTGGACCGGGGATACTGGGCCGGATTTTCGATCTACCCCAGCACCAAAATGGGGACGGAACGGATGGTCGATATCCTGCAACAGTACGGACCGGAGCGGATTATTGTGGATTCTGCCTGCGACTGGGGCATTTCGGAACCGCTGGCTGTCGCAAAAACTGCCAAACTGGCAGCGCAAAAGGGGGTCGACCAAGAAGCCATTCGTCTGGTTTGCTATCAGAATGCCCTTGATGCCTACGGGCAAAGCGGCCAGATGAAGGAAGAGGACTGGCTGAACCCGCCGGCAATTGACCAGCGCACCGTCTATGAAGGCAATTCAATTTTGCGCGGACAGCGCGAACCGCTTGTCGAAACACCGAAATCACGACGCACAATGGACGACCTGATTATCGAATAAACGCAGGCTGTTCATTTGGGACCTGACCCGAAATGACCAAACTCATCGGTATCGTAATTGGCCTCGTGCTTTTCGTCTCGGTCCCGTTTTTTATTTTTGGTACGCAAATCGAACAAATGTTCTCTGGCGAGGGGGTTGTTTCCTGGCTGCAGGGATACGGATCTTTCGCAGGGGTGGCGGCGATTGGGTTGCTGGTTGCCGACCTCGCCATTCCGGTGCCGACAACCGCCGTCATGGCGGCGCTGGGGATGGTCTACGGGCCTGTGTACGGCGGCCTGTATGCGTCGCTTGGCTCGGTGATTTCAGGACTGGTCGGATACGGCTTGTGCCGCAAACTGGGACGGCCGTTCGCGCTCTGGTTGAGCGGCGACCAGGGCCTGGCCGAAGGCGAACGTATTTTCACGAATTTCGGAGGCTGGATTGTCGCCATGTCGCGCTGGCTTCCCGTGGTCTCGGAAGTCGTCGCCTGCCTGGCCGGGCTGTCCCGCATGCCGTTCCCGGTTTTTCTTGTCGCCCTGCTGTGCGGCTCGGTTCCCCTTGGCTTTCTGTTTTCCTTCATCGGCGATTTGGGTGGCGACCAGCCGCTGCTGACATTGCTGTTATCGGCTTTGCTCCCCTTCCTGCTTTGGCTGATCGCCCGCCCGTTTATGGCAAGAAAAAAGGGACCGGAATAAAGCTTTCTCAAACATCCAGTGCCTATATGTCACTACAATTTTTCCAAAAATTCACAAATTGGCCGGTCAAAATAAAATAATTCTTACCTATCAAATGGTTAAATGAATTAGGGGCGTTATAGTCTTTATACAGTTTTCTCTCTATTGGATAAGTTGCCGCTGAATCTGTCTCTCAGAGGTGTGCCCGGGCACCCGGGCCTGAACAGCCAATAGACAAGCTCACGCGCAACTATTAAGCTTAATCTACGGACAACATGCTATCCACCGACTGAATGGGGGCGTTGTTTGTTGCCAGCACCGCAAAAGGTGGTTTGGCTAAAGCAGGCGCAGGTCAACTGCCCGCACTCTATAAACAGGCTTGGTTTTTACACTCCTTGGAGGGGACTATCATGCGTATATCTAACTGACATTTCCCATATATTCCTCAAAACGTAGTCAACTGTAGATCAACTCAGGCCCTGGTGGAAGGAATTTAGCTCTGCGGCCATCCGACAGCCTTGATTTTGTGATTTGATCAAGCTCAGGTGCCCAATTGGCAGTTTTTGTCGTCATCCGAACGCACTTCTCCTATCTTTTC
>JABMNT010000157.1 GCA_013203595.1 Rhodospirillales bacterium | reverse complement strand
TTATTACTATTGGCGCGAAGACCGCACCATGGACGAACGTGCGTTCTCCAGGTATTGCGCCAACGAACTTGATCGCCTAATCGAAGCGGAAGGACCAGATACCGTTGCCGCCTTTATCGCTCCCGTGGTTGGCGTTGGCGGCGTGCTTCCTTCGCCGGAAGGATATTGGGAGGAAATTCAAAAGGTCCTGCGCAAACATGACGTGCTTTTGATGGTCGACGAAGTCGTCTGCGGGTTTGGCCGACTGGGGACCAATTCCGGTTGTGACTATTATGATATTCAGCCCGACATGATGTGTATCTCGAAAGGCCTGACCAGTGCCTATTTTCCCTTGGCGGGAAGTGTGCTGAGCGACGGTATCTGGGAGGTCCTGGAACAGGGGTCAGAGAATTTCGGCGCTTTTGCGCATGGCTTCACCTATGCTGCCCATCCGCTGGGGGCCGCGACGGCGATGGCCAATCTTGATATTATTGAACGTGAAGATCTTATGGGAAATGTGCGCGTGGTTGGCCCCTATCTTCTTAAGCGCCTGCGCGAAACATTCGGGGATCATGAAATGGTCGGCGATGTCAGGGGTGTGGGGCTTTTAGCCTGTTTCGAACTGGTTGCCAATCGCAACACCCCGGTCGCTTTTAATCCGGCGCTGGGCATTGGCAATCGCATTGCCATCGCATGCCGGGAAGCAGGCGTTATTGTCCGCCCGCTTCCGCATGGCGACATCGTGGCATTTTCACCGCCACTCATTATAAACCACAATGAAATAGATGAAATCGTTGACCGCTGCAAAAAGGCATTTGATGGCGTAGTCGACTCGCTTATCGCAGAAGGTATCTGGAGGCCAGGAAAAAGATGACAAGAATTGAACGGTTAGGAATAAACGGCATATATCCGGCAACGGTTTGCCCGCTTAACAGAGATCAGGAAATTGACGAGCAAGCCCTGGTAACGCATATTTCAGGTCTCGACCCGATTTCCGGTATTAAGGGCTTTCTGATTAATGGTCATGCGGGCGAAAACTTTCTGCTGACCAGAGAGGAAAAGCGCCTGGTAACGCGCATATCCCGGCAATCCGTATCGGACGACACAATTCTGGTCTGTGGCGTCAATTCGGAATCTTCAGCTGAAGCGGTCCGTTATGCGGAGGACGCGGCTGCGGCTGGTGCCGATGCCTTGCTAATCTTCCCGCCGAATTCGTGGGCGATATCGGCGTCACTGGAAATGATCGTCGCCCATCATGAAGCGATCATCAATGCCGTTGATTTACCAGTTGTGCTTTATCAGGCACCCGTCTCCTTAGGGCCCATGGCCTATTCCCATGAGGTCATCAGCGCATTGATATCCCTGCCACGTGTTATCGCCATAAAAGAGGGGAGTTGGGAAGTTGCGACCTACGAAGGAAACCGGCGGCTGGTCAAATCACTGAACCCTTCTGTTGCCGTTATGGCTTCCGGCGACGAGCACCTGATGTCCAGCTTCATCTTTGGCAGCGAAGGCAGCATGGTCAGTCTGGCAATCATAATTCCGGAAGTCATTATTGCGCTCGACGCGGCCATTCGAATAGGTGACCTTACAGCGGCCCGGAACGCACACAACACCATCTATCCGTTAGCAAAAGCCATATATGGTGTCGCGCCAGCTAATCTCGCAACGGCCCGGTTGAAAACATGCCTGAAACTGCTGGGGCGGCTGGACTGCGACGCCATGCGATTACCCTTTCGGCCTCTGTCGGACCTTGAGGTTGCAAGACTGACCCAGGCACTGATTGACTCCGGCCTTTTAACCGACGGTACCACACAGTCCCTGAGCGCCTGACACCGCAGCGTTCGGGATGATCAGGAACCGGTTACGATTTCCAGAACATCTTTCTCGATGTTCTTGAGATGTTTCAGTGTTGCCGCTTCGGCGTCGCGGGCATTTCCCTCTTCCAAAGCCTGGAGAATGGCAAGATGTTCCCGCGCATCGGCCTCAGCACGGTCAAAGGGGCTGCCGACCTCAAATAATTGGGTTGTAATGCGCAGGCGCCGGACGCTGTCCGCCAGCACCTTGTTGCCACCGACTTCTGCCAGCCATTCATGCAGATCATCATCCAGATTCCAGTGCGCCGGCCCCCGTATATCTTCCTTCAACAGGTCTTTTATGCGGTTTTGAAAGGTCTTGATATCGGTGATGCTGGCCTTGCCAACGGCTAGACTGGCGGCCTTCGATTCCAGATACTGGCGAACCCGCAGGCTCTGAAAAAATTCGGCGGCACCGACTTCCCTAACTGCGAAGGATCTCCCCTTTTTCTTCACAAGAATGCCGGCACCTTCCAGCCGGACAAGTGCTTCACGCAGGGGTGTCCGTGTCGAACCAAGAATATTCGCGAGCCGGCTTTCGATAAGAACATCGCCTCCCGATAATTGACGGTTGACTATCATATTGCGGACTTTTGTGAACGCATCCTCAGAAAGCGAATTGTCATCTTTGATCATTAGGAGTCTTTGCACTCTGTTCAATTTTCTTTCCACCCAAAAACCGGGTTCAGTCTATTAGGTGAAACAGGAAGTGAACCTATTCCGAGTACATAGTCATATTGTATATATAATATATATACAATATGAAAGGGTACTGTCAGCGATGTCTAACTTAGATGCATCTCCATTATTTGGACTTGGTCTGCCCCCAATAACTTGGACCATTCAGAGTTGGTATTCTCTATCTTAAAACATCTCGTTCCAGAATCCCAAACAACGATCTATGTAAGTTCAGATCACTCGTTCGCGATCTCGCTGTCATCGCCCTCAACACACCACCCGGTGATTTTATCGGTGTTATTGGGTGATAGATATTTCTGTCTATAACGAGAACGGCTACGGCGGCAGGATATCGTCCCATAATTGAGCAGGCATCAGTCCATGCGCCCAGGCTAATCCCATGATGAGAACAAACCCGGGCCGCTGCATCGATCATATCGCAAGCCACTACTCGTCTCCCAGTCGGGTGAATGCACGCGATAAACTCATCACTGGCCGCATTCATCGCCATGGACAGCGTGATGTGCTCAGCACCCGTTGTTGGAATATCGGGTGGTATGGATACCGCAACGTCTTCCCTGCCGTTATCCACCGGCGGGTTACATGTATTATCTATAGATAATTGAGGATTGTTTGTAGGCTGTATGTGTCGGAAGTTTTCTTCCGCCTGGTCGGAAGTATTTGGTGTTAATCCACAAGAATTCTTAACTTCCTCGGCTTGTGGTTTTAAGGACTCAAGCAGCTGATCAAGCTCAGCTTCTATCATGACAGCCTGCGAGATAATCGAGTCCAAATGCGGTGTCGGTGTTGTCGCTCTAACGCGGGGAAGCGCTGCGAACCGAACTGTAATATCATCAACATCAACGCCCTGCTCCTGCGCCGTTGTGATCTTAACCAAAATACGCCGGCGCAAGGCAGATAACTGCCTTCTTGCCTTATCAAACGCAGCAAGATCAGCAACCTGTCGTTTCTTCATCTCAACCAGGTCGTCATACATCGATGCCAGGGGCGCCAGATTGACCCCGTAAGCAAATACAATTCGCCCCTGGGCATCTCTACACCCCGTTCGCCGAAAATTTCCAATATCGCTCCAGGTGAGGCAACCCAACACATGGAGTTTGCTCTCGCGGTTATAAATCTGGCGTTCCGTGATGCCCCGTTCTCTGGCCATCTTGCAAACCGACTTATAGACAATCGGCTGTGCGCCTGGTTGCCAATCAAGCTCTCTGGTATGGCTTATCAAATAATCCAGATGCTGTATATCACTCCCCGTCAAGCCGATCTCGTGGCCGACATCGCGGATTAGGCGCAAGACATCAAACGCGCTGACATGTTCTGGAAGTCCTGGAGAATGTTGATCCGGTTCCAGCCCACGGCGCGGGGCAATTGCCCCTGATAA
>JABMNT010000156.1 GCA_013203595.1 Rhodospirillales bacterium | reverse complement strand
CCTCTGTGTCGCGGTGGGCGGGGTGCTGACCGGCGAACACGGGGTCGGCATCGAAAAACGCGACCTGATGGGCGAAATGTTCAGCGAAGACGATATGAAACAGCAACAGCGCCTCAAATGCGCTTTTGACCCGGGCCATCTGCTCAATCCGGGGAAAGTCTATCCGACATTGCATCGCTGTGCCGAACTGGGGCGCATGCATGTCCATAAGGGCGCCGTTAAATTCCCCGATATTCCGAGGTTTTAATGACCAGTACCTTCAAGCCCGCTACCGATGCCCAGGTTCTCGACGCGGTCAAATGGGCCGTCGCCGACAAACAAACCCTGGAGATTGTGGGTAACGCCAGCAAACGGGGGTTTGGCCGCCCGGTGGAGGCCGATCAGCGTCTCGACATGTCCGGGTTGGCGGAAATCGTCGATTACCAACCCAGCGAACTGTATATAACGGCGAAAGCCGGCACACCCCTTGCCGCCATTGATGCGGCCCTGGCCGCGCAAAATCAGCAGTTGATGTTCGAGCCGCCTGATTACGGGCCACTGCTTGGCGGGGCTGCCGGCCAGGGCACGGTGGGTGGCCTGATCGCTTGTAATCTGGCCGGTTCCCGGCGCATCAAGGCAGGTGCCGCACGCGACCATCTGCTCGGCTTCCATGCGGTCAGCGGGCGTGGCGAGGTCTTCAAATCGGGCGGGCAGGTGGTCAAGAACGTCACCGGCTTTGATCTTTCCAAATTGATGACCGGCTCCTACGGGACCCTGGCGGTGATCACCGAAGCAACCCTGAAAGTGCTTCCCGCCGCGGATAAAGTCCGTACCGTGCTCATCCACTGGCCGCAGAACGGGGTCTATGACCATGGCGGCGTGCAGGCGATGACGGAAGCGCTCGGCAGTGTTAATGAAGTTTCCGGCGCGGCGCATTTGCCGGCCCATGTGGCGGCCAGATCAGCTGTTGACTATGTCAGCGGGTCGGGCAGTGCGGTTACCGCCCTGCGCGTTGAGGGGCCTGGTCCTTCCGTTGCCTATCGGGTCGCTGCCCTGCATGACATGTTGTCGAAATTCGGCAAAATCGAGGAACTCCACAGCCAAAACTCGAAGCGTCTGTGGAAAGAGATTTCCGATGTGGAGTATTTTGCCGACAATCAGGAGCGCGCCTTGTGGCGGATCTCGGTGCCGCCGGTTGAAGGCGCACGGGTCGCCCTGCATATTCTCGAGGGCCGCCCGGGCGAGGTTTTTTATGATTGGGGCGGTGGCCTGGTCTGGCTGTCGGTGGAGCCCGCTGACAAGGCATCGCAGGCGCAGGTGCGCCGCTGTGTCGGCGATGTCGGTGGCCATGCAACGCTGGTCCGCGGCTCCGCCGAATTGCGGGCCTCGGTTGCCGTGTTCGAGCCGCTGGATGCGGTGCTGAGTGGTGTTACCGAACGGATAAAAGACGGCTTTGACCCCGGGCGACTGTTGAACCCCGGCCGCATGTATGAAGGCGTTTAAAAACAATGCAGACAAACTTTACGCTGGCCCAGTTGGCCGATCCGGATATCGAAGTCGCCAACGGAATTTTACGCAAATGCGTTCATTGCGGTTTCTGCACGGCGACCTGCCCGACCTATGTGACGCTGGGTGATGAACTCGATAGTCCGCGCGGCCGTATCTACCTGATCAAGGACATGCTGGAAGGTGACAAGCCTGCCACGGAAAAGGTTGTCACCCATGTTGACCGCTGTCTGTCGTGCCTGTCGTGCATGACCACATGCCCGGCCTCTGTCGATTACATGCATCTGGTTGATCTGGCGCGGGTACGCATCGAGAAGACCTTTCAGCGGCCGCTGACCGACCGCCTGTTCAGGCGCCTGCTGGCTTTTGTGCTGCCCTACCCGGGTCGCTTTCGCCTGGCCTTGATGGGGGCCTGGTTCGCCAAGCCGTTAGCCCGGATTTTACCGCGCCAGATCGGCGCCATGCTGGTCCTGGCACCGGCGTCGGTGTCAAGCCCCTCGGCTGTTGACCGGCCCCAGGTCCTTGCCTCTGAAGCCACCAAAAAGATGCGCGTCGCCCTGCTTACCGGCTGCGCCCAGCAGGTTCTCAATCCGGTTATCAATGAAGCAACCACACGCCTGCTCAGGCGCCATGGCTGCGAGGTGGTGATTGCCGACGGGATGGGCTGCTGCGGGGCACTGGTCCACCATATGGGGCGTGAAGGCGAGGCCCATGCCCAGGCCAAGGCCAATATCGTGGCCTGGGAAAGGGTTCGCGATACGGGCGGTCTGGATGCCATTGTGATCAATGCGTCGGGCTGCGGGACAACCGTCAAGGACTATGGCTATATGTTGCGCAATGACCCCGCCTGGGCCGAGCGGGCGGCCACTATTTCCAGCCTGACCCGGGATGTGACCGAGGTGATGGTGACACTGGGACTCGACGCACGGCGCCAGGAGACCGCCCAGGTGCGGGTTGCCTATCATTCTGCCTGTTCCATGCAACATGGTCAGAAACTGAAAACCCAGCCGCTGGACCTGTTGCGGACGGCCGGATTTCAGGTGCTGGAGCCTCAGGAAGGCCATCTGTGCTGCGGTTCCGCCGGTACC
Organism: Rhodospirillales bacterium; assembly: GCA_013203595.1. Classification (GTDB taxonomy): domain Bacteria; phylum Pseudomonadota; class Alphaproteobacteria; order Rhodospirillales; family Casp-alpha2; genus JABMNT01. The sequence goes on along the minus strand of JABMNT010000156.1, from coordinate 9,364 downwards.
TACAACATCATGCAGCCGGACCTGGCAACCCAGTTGCGCGACCGCAAGGTGGCCAATTTGAAGAAATTGAAGGCCGATGTTGTTGCCGCCGGCAACATTGGCTGTCAAATGCAGATCGCGGCGGGGATCGGGGCGGACGGCGGTTTGCCGGTTGTGCATACGGTTGAGTTGCTGGACTGGGCCAGTGGCGGGCCGAAACCGGCGGCTTTGGCCGAACCGGGCAATTCCCTGTAACGCGAATTTGAACTGTTCGTTCTTGGTTTTTTTGCGGTTTCTCCGCATTATTGAACGATGCGTATCTTACTCCTCATGGTCACGTGGGTTTGCCTGACGGCCGGGGCTGGCCTGCCCGCCATCGCCGATCAGAATGACCCCAGGCTTGATCAGTTGTTCAGCCGCCTGCTTGAAACCGAAACCACCGAACAGGCGGTTCCCATTGAGCGGCAGATCTGGAGCATCTGGCTGCACCGGGGTGATGCCCGCATTGATAACCACATGGCACTTGGCATCAAGGCCATGGAAACCGGTGCCCTGCTGTTGTCGCTGCGGGAGTTTTCCCTGGTGACGGTGCTTGATCCGCAATTCGCTGAAGGCTGGAACAAACGCGCGACCGTGCATTACATGATGGGTAATCTGCAGCACTCAGTCAGCGACATTCAGCGAACCCTGGCGCTGGAACCCCGCCATTACGGGGCCATTTCAGGCATGGGTCTGATCTTCGATGCCACCGGCAACCCGGCCGGGGCTTTGAAGGCCTGGCAGCAGGTCCTTAAAATCACTCCCTATAACGCGGCCGTCAGACAGCGGGTCGAAGCCTTGCAATCCGAGCTCGAAGGCAAGCCCATTTAGGCAGGGCGGTCTGGTATCTCTGGCGGCGCTGGGCTAATCTGTATGCCTGAATAATTGAGAGGACGCGTCGAAATGCAGGCCAATCCGGTTTCCCTGAGTGATTCGTTTATTGAAGAGCTGCGTGGTGTTGTCGAGCAACGCTTGTCGACCTCTGCGGCGGTTTGTCTGCAACACGGCAAGGACGAATCCTGGCATGAATCGCTGCCGCCGGGTGCCGTGGTGTTTGCCCATTCAACGGAGGAAGTCAGCGAAATCGTCAAGATCTGTGCCCGCCATAAAATTCCGGTTATCCCCTATGGCACCGGGACCTCGCTGGAAGGCCATGTCGGTGCTGTCTACGGCGGCGTTTGCATTGATCTGTCGGAAATGAATGAAATACTGAACGTCAATGCCGCTGATCTGGATGTGACCGTTCAGCCCGGTGTGCGCAGAAAACAGCTCAATGAATACCTGCGCGATACCGGCCTGTTCTTTCCAATCGACCCCGGTGCCGATGCGTCCCTGGGCGGGATGACGGCAACCCGGGCTTCCGGAACCAATGCGGTGCGTTACGGGACCATGCGCGAAAACGTGCTGTCGATGACCGTTGTCATGGCCGATGGCCGGATCATCAAGACCTCCAGCCGGGCCAGAAAATCAGCCGCCGGTTATGACCTGACACGGTTATTTGTCGGTTCCGAAGGAACCCTGGGTGTGATCACCGAGATTACCCTGCGGCTCTATGGGATTCCCGAAGCCATCTCGGCAGCGGTCTGCCCGTTTCCGGATCTGGAATCAGCCGTCGATACGGTCATCACCACAATCCAGTGCGGCATTCCGGTGGCCCGTATCGAACTGATGGATGAAGTGCAGATGAAGGCGCTAAACGCCTATTCCGGTTTCGATTATCCCGAACAGAACACCCTGCTGTTCGAGTTTCACGGCACCGAGGCCGGTGTCAAAGAACAGGCTGAACTGGTTGGCGAGATCGCCGCCGACAACGGGGCCGGGGAGTTCCAGTGGGCGAGCAAGGCGGAAGAGCGCAGCAAACTGTGGCAGGGCCGCCACGATTCCTATTATGCGGCCATGGCCCTGCGTCCCGGTGCCAAGGGCATGGCGACCGATGTCTGTGTTCCCATATCCAGACTGGCGGAATGTATCCTGGAGGTCCGTAAGGATGTCGATGCGGAAAAGTTGCTGGCGCCGATTGTCGGTCACGTGGGCGACGGAAATTTCCACGTTTGTTTCATTATGGATCCCGACGATGCCGACGAAATGCGCCGCGTCGAGGGCGTTAACCGGCGCATGGTCCTGCGCGCCATCGCCATGGGCGGTACCTGTACCGGGGAACATGGGGTGGGGATTGGAAAAATCGAGTTCCTGGTGGCTGAACACGGCGAAGCCCTGAGTGTCATGCGCGCCATGAAGATGGCGCTGGACCCGGATAATATTATGAACCCCGGTAAAATCATCAATCTGTAAACTGACGCGTTAATGACATCGAGTGCCCCTTAATGGATAATCCGCAAGAATTCCTTCGCAGTCTTTTCAACGCCGCGGTTGCGGCTGCCGATCCGATGCTGTGTATTCCCCCGCATCTTCCCCAGCCGCCAAAGGGCAGAACCGTGGTCATCGGGGCCGGAAAAGCCAGCGCAGCCATGGCCAGAGCCGTGGAAACCAACTGGCAGGGCCCGCTCAGCGGGCTGGTTGTCACCCGCTATGGATTTGCCGTGCCCTGCGAACGGATCGAAATTATCGAAGCCGCGCACCCGGTTCCAGACGCGGCCGGGCGGGCGGCGGCCGGACGGATCGTTGAACTGGCGAAAAGCCTGGGGCCAGACGATCTTTGCATTGCCGTTATTTCGGGTGGCGCCTCAGCGGTTCTGACCTATCCGGCCGATGGCTTGACCCTGGAAGACAAACAACAACTGAACCGGGCTCTGTTGCGTTCGGGCGCCAATATCGTCGAGATGAATTGCGTGCGCAAACACCTGTCGGCGATCAAGGGCGGACGTCTTGCCCAGGCCATCGCACCGGCCCGGATCGTGACCCTGCTGATTTCCGATGTGCCGGGAGATATTCCGGGGGTTATCGGCTCGGGGCCAACGGTGGCCGACGACACAACCTTTGCCGAAGCCCGTGCGGTCATTGAAAAATATGGCATTGAGCCCCCCAGGGCGATTATGGATCATCTGCTGAAGGCGGAAAACGAAACCCCGAAAACCGGCGATCCGGTATTTGCCAATACCAGCCTGATCATGGCCGGACGGCCAAAGGCCAGTCTGGATGCGGCTGCGGCTGCCGCCCTTGCGGCAGGGGTGCGGCCGATCGTTCTGGGCGATGCCATTGAGGGTGAAACCCGCGACGTCGCCCGACAGCACGCGCAGATGGCACGTAAAATCATTGAGTCCGGTGAGGCCGGCGATGGCCCCTGTGTTCTCCTGTCTGGCGGCGAGACGACCGTGTCCATAAAAGGCCAGGGCCGCGGCGGTCCCAATGGTGAATACGCGTTGGCGATGGCGCTCGAGATGCAGGGTGAAAAGAAGGTGTTTGCCTTGTCCGGCGATACCGACGGTATCGACGGCAGTGAAGGCAACGCCGGGGCGATGATTGACCCCGATACATTGACGCGGGCCCATGCCGCAGGCCTGGATGCCATGGCTTATCTGCAGGACAATGATTCCTACGGGTTTTTCGAGAAAGTCGGTGGTCTGTTAATGACCGGTCCCACCTGCACCAATGTGAATGACCTGCGGGCGGTACTGGTATTGCCGTAAAAACTGCAAATGACTACATGTATGGACCGTCCGCTGAGGGACGGTTCAGGAAACAAGACTAACAGCAAGGAATAGCAATCCGTGAAAAAACTATTTTGGGGATTTATTGTTGTCCTTTTACTGGTCATCGGCACCGTGCTGGTTGGCCCCAATGTTGTCGACTGGAACCGGTATAAAGGCGAGGTTACGCGCCAGGCCAAGGCCTATACCGGCCGCGACCTGATAATAAAAGGCGATGTTCAGGTCTCGTTGTTTCCAACGCCGGCAGTTATTGCCAACGATGTCTCGTTTTCCAATCTGGACGGCGCTGCAGCCTCAGAAATGATAAAATTGCAGCGGGCGGAGGTACGGATTGCCCTGAGCCCGCTTTTCGCCGGGCAGATCAAGGTCGAGACAGTGCGTCTGATCAAGCCGGTTATCGAGCTGGAACTTCTCGCGGATGGCCGCCAGAACTGGGAGTTTGCAGCGCCGCCTGCTGCCGGCAAGTCGGCGTCCGCCGGTGCCGCGGTTTCAGAACCCACAAAACCGGCAGGCGGGCAGCCGCCGTCCGTGGTGCTGGATGATTTCACGATCATTGATGGCTCCCTGACCTATCGGGATTCCAAGGCAGGTACGGTTGAAAATATCAAAGGGCTGAACGCCCGCATTGAGGCGGCGTCGCTTTCAGGCCCGTTTCAGTCCAAGGGATCGCTGACCCTGAGAAGCATCCCGTTAACTTATGATGTCACCGTTGGTGAGCTCATCAAGGAACGGACGTTGCCCCTGAACATGAAGCTTGGCGTGGGTGCTGGTGACACCTCGCTGCATATTGGGGGAACGATTCTTGGTCTTACCGATGACCCGAAGTTTAAGGGGACCCTGAAAGGTGAGGGCAAAAATCTTGGGCTTCTGATTGAAGCCGTTACCCGGACTCCCGCCCCGCCGGCACTGGCCCAGCTGTTCGCTGTCGAGGCCCTCGTTTCGGCCTCGGCGAGCGGTGCGGAATTGTCCGGACTGCAAATGCAACTGGCGGATTCCCGGGTCGAAGGTGATGTCGCCATCGAGATGTCTGCAATTCCCCGGTTTTCGGTCAATTTAACCGCGGGACGGTTCGATCTGGATAGCTGGCTGGTTAAATCGGCCATGCCGGCATCGGGCGACAAGAAGCGGCAAGCTGCAGCTGCGCCACAGTCAACGGCCAAGGGAAGTGCGGTTCCAGCCCCGGCACAGGCCGCTGGCGGCGTGGTCATTCCGGTCGCCATCAGTGGCTCGGTCCTCCTGTCTGTCGAGGCTTTGATCTATCGGGGTGAAATTATCAATGATGTCCTGATCAATACGGAACTGGCCGACGGCGTTGCCAACCTCAGACAATTTTCCGCGCAATTCCCGGGTGGGTCTGAGATAACCATGTCCGGACTTTTGTCGTCACCCGGCGGTAAGCCCGGTTTTTCCGGCACCGTGGAAACGTCGACAAATGACATCCGCAAAGTGGTTAGCTGGCTGGGGGTGGAGTTCCCGAACGTCCCGGCCGATCGCCTGCGCAAAATGAGCTTTTCAACCGAGCTCAACCTGACTCCCGCAGAAGTCAAACTGCAGAATATCGATTTGAAGTTCGACAGTTCTCGTCTGACCGGCGCCACCACCATTGCCCTGCGCGCCCGCCCGGGGCTGGGGTTGAATTTGACTCTCGACCAGATTAACGCGGATGCCTATCTACCGGTGGAAACCGCAGCATCGAAGCCAGGCTCATCCGGACAAAACGGCCAATCGGCAACCGTGATACCACAGGGGAGTGAACCGGACAAAAATCCGGAGCAGGTAAATCCTTTCCAGGGCCTGGCCCTGTTGGCCAGTTTCGATGCAAATGCCCTGCTGACAGTGAAACGTCTTGTCTTGCGTGGCGAGCCCCTGACTGACGTTGTTGTGGACGCAACGTTGTATGATGGTGGTCTGGAAATTCGCAAGATGAATATTGCGGAGTTTTCCGGCGCCTCAATCACCACCCGGGGGCAAGTGAACAACCTCCGCAGTATCCCCGAGGTCAAGGGACTGCAGGTTGTTGCCAAGGCCAAGGACCTGACTCCATTGGTCCGGCTGCTCGGAATCGAGTTGCCGTTCAGCGCCAAAGGTCTGGGCACAACATCGGTTGATGTGCGCGCCAGTGGCAGTATTCTGAAGCCAAAAATACAGTCTGAAATTCTGACCGCTGGTGGCGGTGTCGGTATTGATGGCGGCGTCTCCCTTCTGCCGACCGGCGATCTGTTTGATTTGGGAATTAAGGTCAGCCATCCGGATTTCGCCCGCCTGCTACGTATTCTGGGGGTGAATTACCGACCGGCCGGGAAGATCGGGGCCTTGTCGCTGTCGACACAAATGACGGGTGATCCGAAAAATGTAAATTTCCAGCGCCTGTTCGGCAACCTGGGCGACCTGACCTACAGTGGAAATGCAGCCGTCAATCTGACCAATCTACGGCCGTTGATTTCAGCTGATTTAAACCTCGGGGCGCTCATTCTGGACACGTTTTTACCCGCCGCCAATAGCGCAAGCCTGGAGCCGGCGTTATGGCCGGCGCTGACACGGCGGCCGGTTGTCTGGCCCGGGCCCGACAGACCTGCCCAGCCGCTGCCGGTCATAAATATCGCCACGTCGGCACGGTGGCCGACAGATCCCATCGATCTGACTGCCCTGGACGCTTTTGATGCGAACATTGCCCTGAAAGCGCCGCTCGTGGCTTATTCAAAATATCTGTTCGAAAAAGTCGATGTGGCGGCGGAGATTGCCAATGGAACGCTAACCGCCAAACGCCTGACTGCGCAGATGTTTGGTGGTATCCTGCAGGGCAAGGCAACCGTGTCATCGGCTAAAACCAATCAAGTTGCGTCGGCCTTTACCATTGCCGGAATCAACATTGCTGAAGCCCTCCAGTCGGTGACCGGCAAGGCCTCGGCCAGTGGCGTGTTAAATGCCAATCTGGACTTTACCGCAGCCGGAGCCAGTGTCGCGGATATTGTCTCGACCCTGGCCGGAACCGGTGGATTTACCATGAAAGAGGTCGATGCCAGTGCCAGCACGGAAGGGTCGGCCTTTGCCGGCATTTACAATCTGCTGACAACGCTGAACCGCCTCGGCGCCAGCCGCAACGGTAATAAGGCAGATGTTTCCGGGACTTTTCAGATTGCCCGCGGCGTTGCCAGAACCAATGATTTTAAACTGGCATCGGCACTGGGTAACGGGGTCGCCCTCGGCACCGTCGATCTGCCCGCCTGGCTGCTCAACATTGAAGGTCAAATCGAACTGCAGCAAAGTGCCCTTACGCAAATATTGCAGGCCAAGCTGAAGCGGGGAACCAGCCCGGTTCGCTTTAGCCTGACGGGGCCCATTGATGATCCCTCCGTAAAGGTGGACACCGGCGCATTGCTCGGTAGTTCCCTGCCGATACCAGGCGCCGATACCCTGCTGAACAAGGCACCGAAGGGCATTGGCAATCTGCTGGGTGGCATGTTGGGTGGTAGCGGTGCCACGCGTCCGGCAGCGCCGGCAGAGACGACCGGTGGCGGCAGTCAACAGGGGGATACTCCTCCGCCGCCCCGAACAACCGAACCCCAACAGGTTCCGCCGAGCGCACTGCGTCCAGAGGATCTATTAAAACAACTGTTTAAGTAGGGGCGGATGGCGGCTTTGCCTGATCCTTGTTGGTGAGCGCAAATACGCGAATGGCGCTCGACAGATTGCCGCTGCGCGCCGCATCAATTTCAGTGATCAGGGCATTGATCGACTGCTGACGTGAGTTGGCGATCTGCAGGATAATGTCCCAAAACGCGTCTTCAATGGAAATGCTGGTCTGGTGACCGGCAAGACGGACCGAGCGCTTGCGCATGCGTGTGGGATCACTGACCATGGGTGAAGGCTAGCGCAGTCACGGCTTATCGACAATCACCGATGCAGGGAGCCGGCTCCTGCAACCGCGCTGACGGTGCGGTTTCCGATCTCAGCTGTTTCCATATCAATAGGAAAGCCACTAGCCAAGGTCCTTGGCAAAGGCGGCAATGGCATCCATGGCGCTTTGCCAGTTTTGCTGTTCGGTCAGGCCTGATGCCTTGCGCGGTTTAAATCCGTGGTCGCCATCGGCGAGCCAATGCAGGCGGATTGATGGCGATAAATTGTATGAACTGACATCGTCGCGGGTTCCGAACGTATCGCGCTCACCCTGACAGATCAAAGTGGGTGTGTTCAGGGATTCGAGATGCGCGGTGCGGAGTTTTTCCGGCCGGCCCGGCGGGTGAAACGGATAGCCCAGGCAGACCAGGCCTTTTACCCCATTTTCCGGGGTCTGCTGTTCGGCGGCCCACAGGCTTGCCATGCGCCCGCCCATGGATTTGCCGCCGATGATCAGGTTGGAGGTATCCAGGGACTGGACCACGCGGCTCCAGCTATCGAGCAGGACCGGTGCCCGGTCAGGCGGTCTTTTCTTGCCGGTCAGGCGTCGTGCGTCCATATAGGGGAACTCGAAGCGGACCACCCGAAAACCCCGTGACGACAGGCCTTCGGCAAAGGCCTGCATGTAAGGGCTGTCCATGGGTGCGCCGGCGCCATGGGCCAGAACAAGGGTGAACCGGGCGGTGGCGGGCCCGTCGAAAAGCAGCCGGGGCAGTGCCATTATTCCGCGTCCAGGGCTTTCGAAAGCAGCGCCTCATAGGCAAACAGTGCCGGCTGTCCGCCGGTATGGATAAACAGCACATTGGCATCAGCCCGGTAGCTATGGCTGCGCACGCGGTCAATCAGACCGGCCATGACTTTTCCCGTATAGACCGGATCCAGAATAAGTCCCTCGGTGCGGGCAGCCAGTTGCATGGCTTCGATGGTCATGGCGTTCAGTTGACCGTAACCCGGCGCCAGGGCAACGTCGGTCACCACGACGTCGTCCGCGCCCACATAATCAGGCGTGCCCAGCAGGGCACTGATTTCCGTGCAGCGGGCGCGCACGCGTGGCGCCTGCTGGGCGCTGGTTCTGCGCACGCAGACGCCGATAACCGGTATTGAGCTGCCAAGCGCGCGTAGTCCGAACAGCAGTCCGGCGTGGGTCGAGGTACTTCCGGACGCGACCACGATTTCATCGATCACCTGCCCGGAGGCGTTGAGCTGGTCGAGGATTTCCTGCGCCGCAACCACGTAGCCAAGCGCCCCCAGAGGCGGGTGTCCGGGCGACAGAGGAATGATATAGGGGGTTTTTCCGCTGGCTCTCAGGTCTTCCGCAATTTCACCAATATGGCGGTCGGCGCCGGCTTCGTCTTCGCCATCGGGATAGCTGTAGAGATGGGCACCCAGCAGTTTGTCGAGCAGTACGTTACCCGACATGCGATGGGTCGCATCCACATCGGGCACCCGCTCTTCAAGCTGAACGTGACAGGCCAAACCGATTTTCGCCGCTGCTGCCGCTGCCGTGCGCACAAAGTTTGACTGGACGGCGCCGGTAATCAGGATGACATCGGCTTTTTTGGCGATGGCGTCACCCATATAAAATTCCAGCTGGCGCGCCTTGTTGCCACCAAAGGCCAGCCCGGTCAGATCATCGCGTTTGACATGCAACTGGGGCCCACCCAGTTTTTTTGATAGATTCGGCATGGCCTCAAGGGGCGTCGGGGTCACGGCCAGTGCCGCGCGCGGGAACTGATCGAAGCTGCCGAGTGGATTTTCCATGGCTGTTTACTTCATGAATTCCGCGAAAAAATCGTTGCCCTTGTCATCGACAACGATAAAGGCGGGAAAATTTTCAACCT
>JABMNT010000155.1 GCA_013203595.1 Rhodospirillales bacterium | reverse complement strand
TGCCCCCTCTGCCCCCTCTGCCCCCTCTGCCACCACACCCGCAGCTCCGGCAAAAAACCTGTCACCCGCCGTCCGCAAACTGGTCGATGACAACAATCTGGATGCCTGGCTTATTGCCGCAACCGGCAAGGACGGCCGCATCACCAAAGGTGATGTGCTGGCCGCCATGGAAGCGGGAACCGCCGTCCACCGCGCCGCTGCCGCCCCGGCCTCGGCTGCGCCGCAAAAGCCGGCTGCACCCGCCAACCTGCCGCCGCGCCCGGAAGATCCCCGCGAAGAACGGGTGCGCATGAGCAAGTTACGCAAGATTATCTCCGGTCGCCTGAAGGAAGCCCAGAACACCGCCGCCATGTTAACCACCTGGAACGAGGTCGACATGGGCGCCGCCATGGATTTACGGGTCACCTACAAAGAGGCGTTCGAGAAGAAGCATGGTGTCAGGCTCGGTTTCATGTCGTTCTTTGTCCGTGCCGCCTGCATCGCCCTGAAGGAATGGCCGGCATTGAACGCCGAAATTTACGGCGACGAACAGATCTACAAAAACTACTACAATATCGGTGTCGCCGTCGGCACACCGCAGGGACTTGTGGTTCCTGTTCTGAAAGACGCCGATGCCATGCGGTTTGCCGAAATTGAAGGCAGCATCGCCGATTTCGGACGCCGGGCGCGCGATGGAAAACTGACCATGGATGAAATGAGCGGTGGCACATTCACCGTTACCAACGGTGGCGTCTTCGGCTCCCTGAACTCCATGCCGATCCTGAACGTCCCCCAGTCGGCGATCCTGGGCATGCACAAGATTCAAAAACGTCCGGTGGCTATTGATGACCAGGTTGTTATCCGCCCGATGATGTATCTGGCCATGTCCTATGATCACCGGATCGTTGATGGCCGCGAAGCGGTTTCCTTTCTTGTCCGCGTCAAGGACCTGATCGAAGACCCGCAGCGGATCATGCTGGACGTCTAAATTAAAGAGTATCGCTGGAAGGAACATGCAATGAGCGACGGATACGATCTGGTTGTCATCGGTGGCGGACCGGGCGGCTATGTGGCGGCGATTCGGGCCGCGCAACTGGGCCTGAAAACCGCTGTTGTCGAATCCCGTGGTAAACTGGGAGGCACCTGTCTGAACGTCGGTTGCATTCCTTCCAAGGCCCTGTTGCAGTCATCCCATCACTACGAAGTGGCGGAAAAGGAATTTGCCCACCATGGCATTCAGACAGGCGGCCTGAAACTGGACCTGAACACCATGCTGGGACGCAAGGACAAGGTCGTTGAGGATCTGACCAACGGCATCGCGTTTCTGATGAAAAAGAACAAGATCGATTATGTGGACGGCTATGGTGCGATCACGGCAGTCGGTGAAGTGACGGTCAGTTCATCTGAAAAGGGTGTAAAAAAACAGGTCCTGAAAACTGAAAACATCATGATCGCAACCGGTTCGGAAGTTACCCCGCTGCCCGGTATCGAGATCGATGAGAAAGTGATTGTCAGTTCAACCGGTGCCCTGTCCCTGCCCAAGGTTCCCAAATCGATCATCGTTATCGGTGCCGGTGTCATCGGCCTTGAACTGGGCTCTGTCTGGCGCCGCCTGGGTTCGGAGGTGACGGTGGTTGAGTTCCTTGATGTTGTGCTGCCCGGCATGGACGGGGAAGTTTCAAAAACCGTGGGGCGGATTTTGAAAAAGCAGGGCATGAAACTGAAAATGAAAACCAAAGTCACCGGCGCAAAGAAAACCAAATCGGGCGTCACCCTGACAATGGAGCCGCGCGATGGCGGCAAAGCTGAAACCCTGACCGCTGATGTGGTGCTGGTCGCGATCGGTCGCCGCCCGTTCACCGATAAACTGGGGCTCGATAAGGTCGGTGTTACGGTTGATAAACGCGGGTTTATTCCGGTCGATGAGGATTACCAGACCAACGTTGAGGGTATTTATGCCGTGGGTGATGTGATTGGCGGTGCCATGCTGGCCCATAAGGCCGAAGAAGAGGGTTCGGCCTGCTCGGAAATCATTGCCGGCCAGTCCGGGCACGTGGATTACGGAACTATTCCCGGCATTGTCTACACCCATCCGGAAGTCGCCAGCGTTGGCAAAACCGAAGAACAGCTGAAAGACGCCGGCATTGAATTTACGGTCGGTAAATTTCCGTTTTCAGCCAATTCGCGGGCCCGGACTAATGCCGATGCGGACGGCTTCGTCAAAATCCTGGCCGATAAGAAAACCGATGCCCTGCTGGGCTGCCATATCGTAGGGCCAGCCGCCGGTGACCTGATTCAGGAAATCGTTGTCGCCATGGAATTGAGCGCCAGTGCCGAAGACGTCGCCCGCATTTGCCACGGTCATCCCGGCTTGTCGGAAGCCGTCAAGGAAGCCGCCCTGGGAGCCGGTGGCCGCGCCCTTCATATCTAGGCCATTGTGCCGGCAACCACCGGGCAGCGTGCCGGAGGTCTGCGGCAATGGGTAAGCCGTCACCCGTGCAACTGATTGTCATGCTGTGCATTGCTGAAATCTTCAGCATGCTGGGGGCTGTCACATTTCCGGCCCTGCTGCCCGCCTTTATCGATAGCTGGCAGTTAACCAACACCGATGCCGGATGGCTGAACGGGATCTATTACGGCGGTTACCTGCTGGCCGTCCCGGTCCTGGTCAGCATGACCGACCATAAATCACCCCTTAAAATCTATCTGTTCGGCTTGTTGCTCACGTCCCTGTCGGGCCTTGGCTTTGCCTATGCGGTCGACGGATTCTGGTCGGCAATGATATTTCGCACCCTCGGTGGAATTGGTCTCGCTGGGTCCTACATGCCGGGCCTGAAACTGCTGACCGATCACCTGGATCGTTTGCGCCCGGACGCCGACAGGAGCCGGGCCGTGGCCTTCTATACCTCAAGCTTCGGTATCGGTACCGCACTTTTCTATTTTGTTGCCGGTGAGACGGCGGCCATCTGGGACTGGCAGACAGCATTCGTGATCGCTGCCGCCGGTCCTTTGATCGCGATCGCAATCGCCCATTTCCTGTTACCTGAAGAGGACCCCGGACCACGCATTGTCCCCGACACCCATCCGCTGGATTTCCGACCGGTTCTTGCCTGCAAGCCCGCCATGGCCTATGTGCTGGCCTATGCGGTTCATAATTTTGAGCTTTTTGCCTATCGCTCCTGGCTGGTCGCTTTTCTGGTCTATTCAGCATCAACCCAGGCCGGCCAAAGCCTTTTGATCTCGGCCACCAGTTGGGCCGCCATCGCCAATATTTTTGCCCTGCCCGCGAGTGTGCTTGGCAACGAACTGGCCAAACGCATTGGTCGCCATAAGGCGATCACCCTGATCATGTGGACATCAACCGCTTTTGCCTGCTTTATCGGCTTCGCCGCCGAACTGCCGTTTATCGTCGTCGCCCTGTTGGTTGTCCTGTACGGGATCACCATTGCCGGTGAATCATCATCCCTGACTGCCGGAGTCGTTGGCGCCGCCCCTGCCGGTTTTCGGGGCGCGACCATGGCCGTTCATTCATGTATCGGGTTTATGGGGTCCTTCGCCGGGCCACTGATTTTCGGCATTACTCTCGATTTCGGCAGTCCGACGGGACTGGGCGGCACAACGACCGCGTCATGGGGGTGGGCGTTTGCCCTGTCCGGGCTGGTTGTCGGGTTGGGCCCGGTTTTCATAGCCTTATTGGGACGCAGCCGAAGGGAGTAACCTTTGGTTTAATGTCGCGATAAAATCTCCTATACAATTCGCTCCTGTGGTGCTTTTCTAGAAATCAGCACATACTATCATGCTCAACCGACGACAAAACGGGCCTTCCCTTACAGGGGCTCCTGGCACATGCCGTCGACGACCAGAAAGCGGATATAACCGGTGGTAAAAGATTGCGATCCAAACACTCTTCTCAAGTTGGAACGCCAGCGGTTTGCCGATTTTCAGCGCGCCGCATCCGAATGGTCGTGGGAAACCGACGAACAGCACCGGTTTACCTACATGTCACCCAACGTACGTGAAATAACCGGGATCGATCCTGAATGGCACTACGGAAAAACCCGGGAAGATTTGGGTTTTCGCGAAGACATGGACGAACGGGCCTGGCTGGCATTTCAGGACCTCCTCGCACAGCACAAACCCTTCACCAATTTGACCTATGCCCGGCGTGGGCCCGACACCGTTACCTGGGTTCAGACCAGTGGTGTGCCTTTTTATGAAAACGGTAAATTCCGGGGCTACCGGGGCTCCGGGCGGGTCGTCACTAAAGAAATCGAAACTGCAAAACTGGCTGACCGCCTGACCAACGCCATTGAAAACATGGGAAACTATTTTTCCCTTTGGGATAAAAATGACCGCCTGATTTTCTGCAACAACCTTTTCCGCCAATTGAATGTCAGAATCCCTGAGCAATCGGGTATCGGGGTGACCTTTTCCGACTACATGAGAGCTGCATTTAACCTTCCCCCCTTTACAGCTGATCCGGAGGCCACAGAAGCGATTGTTGCGGACAGGATCAGGCGCCACAAACATCCGGGGCCACCCTTTGAATTTACCCGCAGTGACGGGGTTACCGCGTTGATAGTCGAACACAAGCTGCCAGACGGCATGACTGCGACCATGTCGACGGATATAACGCGCCAAAAGGAGATTGAAAAAGACAGGGCGGTAAAGGCAGAAATCGTTGAAACCGCCTTTCGCACTATTCCTGACGGAATTATTGTTCTCGGCCCCGATACCAATCCGGTTACCTGGAATGATTATTTATTTACGCTTTTTGATATTGAAGATTTAAAGACCACCGATCCCGATGAACTTCGCGTCTCCCTGCTGTCTGTGATTTCTCACAAAATCAGCACTGGCATGCCCGAGGCAGGCCAGACCGATGTATCAGCAATGCTTCTCGATCCGCAACAAAGCAGCCACATCGAATTTCGGCTGGATATGAATAAATGGGTCGAGTATCGGGGCAGCCCCATGGCTGGTGGTGGTTATCTGATGATCTTTCATGATTTCACCGAACAGCGGGAACTGGACCGCATGAAAAGCCAGTTCATATCCACTGTCAGTCATGAATTGCGGACACCACTGACGTCGATCCTTGGCTCGCTCGGGCTGGTCAAGGGCGGGGCAGGCGGCGAGATCCCGGCACCGGCCCGGGATATCCTGGATATCGGGATCAATAACGGTGAACGATTGTTGAACCTGATCAACGATATTCTGGATCTGGAAAAGATAAGTCATGACGAGTTCGAACTGGAACTGGAAGACCTGGCCCTTGATGAAGTGATCGAGTCATCTGTAAATGCCAATCTGGGATTTGCCGATCGTTATCAGGTTGGTTTGTACGTGGACAGGGGGGCTGGCGGTTTTACGGTATCCGGTGATCGCCTCAGACTTATGCAGGTGATGGATAATCTGCTGTCGAATGCGGTCAAATTTTCAAAACCCAACGATGAAGTCGAGATTAAAATTGCCGCCCGCAAGGACATGGTTCGGGTTTCCGTAACGGACAGAGGCCCCGGCGTCCCGAAGAAGTTTCAGAAAACAATTTTCGACCGGTTTGTCCAGGTTGATTCGTCGGATACCAGATCAATAGCCGGAACCGGTCTGGGGCTGTGCATCTGCCAGGAAATCATCACCGGACACGGAGGCCAAATCAGCCTGCATTCGACCGCCGCCGTTGGCTCAACCTTTTATTTCGAACTGCCCATGATTAAGCGAAGCGCCGGCTAACACATTTCCGGGCTTAGCTGTTTCCATATTGAGAGGAAAGGCACTAACGCCGGCGTGCCCGAGGGTGCGCCGAATTATAGACTTGCGACAAATGCTCGCCATCGACCGCCGTATACCGCTGCGTTGATGACAGCGAGGCATGCCCCAACAGCTCCTGGATCGTTCGCAAATCACCGCCACCGCCCAGCAGGTGAGTTGCAAAACTGTGCCGCAACGCGTGTGGTGTGGCGGTATCAGGCAGATTGAGAAGGGCCCTGACATCGCGCATCTGTTTCTGGGCAATCGCCGGGTTCAGGCGCTTGCCGCGGACGCCGATGAATAACGGGTCGGCCCCGTCCATGGCATAGGGACACAGGTTCAGATAGTCCCCGATCGCCGCAGCAACCGCCGGCAACACCGGGACCAGACGCTGCTTGCCGCCTTTGCCGCTTATAATCAGGGTCGCCTCGGCCTGCATCGCGCGCATCGCGTCATCGCGATTCAATTGCAGAGCCTCACCCAAGCGAAGGCCACACCCATATAATAAAGACAATAACGCCCTGTCGCGTTTGCCGACCCAGGGCTCATCACTGACTTCTTCAACCACTTTCAGGGCGGTTAATGCATCCTCGATCGACAGCGCCTTAGGGATTGATTTGGGGATTTTTGGTATGCGCACGGTCTGAATGATCGTGTTGGCGATCCGGCCTTCGCGTTCGAGAAACTTAAAAAAGGACTTGAGCGTCGACATCGCCCGCGCCGTTGATGTGCGTCCCAGCCCGTCGCTGTTTCGGCGCGCCAGATAACCGCGGAAATCGCGGGTACTCAGCCGGTCCAGGTCAGCCAGTCCCGGCGTGTGACCCAAATGCCCGGTCAGGAACTTCATGAAGAAAACCAGATCCCGGCCATAGGCATCGAGGGTATGGGCCGAATAGCGCCGTTCGTGCGCAAGCCAGTCCTGCCAATCCGTAACGGCTTTTATGACCGCAGGTTCGGCAATTTCGATCATTCGGCGCGATCCAGCTCACGGTGAATGAGTGATTCCAGAACCCGGACCAGAAACCCGATCAGTTCTGATCCCTGACCCGGATGAAAGACGTTTCCGCGCGAGCCCAGGGCCATAATGCCGACGGGCGAAGCCATCGATGGCCGCACCCGCGCAAGGGCTGCAGATTTCACCAATCCGGCACCCGAGCCAAACAGATGGCCATCGTCGGAAATATCACGATACAGACAAATATCCCGGTCCGGACCGACAAATCGATCGACATCGCCTTTTTCTAGTTGCTGGATACCGGCCCCGACAATCCGTGGATCCGGCACATGGGGTGGCTCGAATCCGATGGTGACCACATCAACGTCGAGCAGGAACGGCCAGTCGTCGGCCAGAACCTGAACCAGATGGGCAAATCCGTTGGCCGTCACCGCAGCCAGCACAGCGGCATGGGTCCGGGTCTGGGTCGACATATTTGAACGGCTGGTCTCGATCACTTCCTGGGCACAATTTCTGAGCTCATCAATTTCCGAGGTGCGCCGGTCCAGCATTACGCGCTGCAGATCAACAACCCCGTCACCGGTCCAGCGTTCCGGGGCCACAACTTCGCTCATAATATCGGCATGGGACTTGAAAAAATCCGGGTTGCGACGCAGATAGGCAACCACATCTTCTTCAGTTGGCAGTTGCATCCCCGGCGGATTTGCGTCTCCATCGGTTGGCAAAAACTCGTCTAGCTGTTGTGTCATCACTGATTTCCTTTTATTCGTCGCCGGATGCCGCGAATCGCTTTATTATACACCTTCCTCTGGTTAACAAAGTATCCTTAACAAATAAGAAACGTCTGATCATTCATGCCTTCACATTTGCCCGCCCCTGCCCCGTCAACCCGTTACCCACCGGGGTCCGTGGTCGCCGTACAGTTGCCCCTGCCCATCGGCGGCGCCTATGATTATCGCGTCGGTGAGCAGTTTTCCGTGGCCGACGGCGATTTTGTCAAGGTGCCGCTGGGGCCGCGGGTAGCGCAGGGTGTGGTTTGGGGACCGGCCGCCGGTGGTGTTGCCGAAAGCAAGTTAAAAGCCATTATCAGCCTGCTGGATTGCCCACCACTGCCCGCGGTTTCGCGGCGGTTTATCGACTGGACGGCAAACTATACCCTGCAGGAGAAGGGGTTGGTCCTGAAAATGGCGATGAGCGTTCGGGATGCTCTGGATCCGCCAAAACCCATACCGGCCTATGTGAAAAGCCCCGAACAGCCGGAAATCCGATTAACCCCGGCCCGCCAGCGCATCCTCGCCCTGATGGCCGACAGCCCGCCCCGCACGACAACCGATATCGCCCGCGAAGCGGCAACCAGCCCCGGCGTCGTCAAGGGCCTGTACGAAGCGGGTGCGCTGACCAAAGTCCAGTTGGTTCCGACCCAGACACGCGCCCTTCCCGATCCAAACCGGGCCGGGCCGGTTCTGTCAGACGAACAGGCCACAGCGGCAGCGGCCATGCGCCAGGCCGTGCGCGACGACAGCTTTTCCGTCTCCCTGCTCGATGGTGTTCCCGGGTCCGGTAAAACCGAAGTCTATTTCGAAGCGATCTGCGAAGCCCTGGGCGGGGACGGACAGGTTCTGGTTCTGTTGCCGGAAATTGCCCTGAGTGCCCAGTGGCTGGATCGTTTTCGAGCCCGATTCGGGGCCAATCCGTCGGTCTGGCATTCCGATCTGACCATGAGCCAGCGCCGCAATACCTGGCGCGATGTGGCGACCGGGCGGGCCAGCGTGGTCGTCGGCGCCCGGTCAGCGCTTTTCCTGCCGTTCCGGAACTTGCGGCTGATCGTTGTCGACGAGGAACACGATGGTGCCTTCAAACAGGAAGACGGGGTCATCTATAATGCCCGCGACATGGCCGTGGTACGGGCCCAGCTTGGTGCAATTCCGATTACCCTGGCGTCGGCAACGCCGTCACTGGAATCGGTGCTGAATGCGGCGAACGGCCGCTATCGGCTGCATGGATTGCCGATTCGCCATGCGGGGGCGGAAATGCCCGACGTGAAGGCGGTCAATATGATAAAAACACCGCCGCCGCGCGGCCGCTGGCTGTCGCCTCCCTTGGCCGAAGCGATTACCAAGACGGTCGGGGCCGGTGAACAGGTATTGTTGTTCCTGAATCGGCGTGGCTATGCGCCACTGACGCTGTGTCGGACCTGCGGACACCGCTTCCAGTGTCCCCGCTGTACGGCCTGGCTGGTCGAACACCGACTGGCCGGTCGCCTGCAGTGCCATCATTGCGGTTTTCACATTTCTCCGCCCAAACAATGTCCGGAATGTGAAACCGAGGACAGCCTTGTCGCCTGTGGCCCCGGTGTCGAGCGCCTGGCCGAGGAAATAACCACCCTCATCCCCGACATCCGGATGACCATTGCCGCCAGCGACAATATTCAGTCGCCACGGGCCGCCGGCGAGCTTGTTCGCCGTATCGAAAACCATGACGTGGACCTGATCATCGGCACCCAGATCATTGCCAAGGGGTATCACTTCCCGCTGTTGACCCTGGTCGGTGTCATTGATGCCGATTTGGGCCTGCAGGGCGGCGACCCCCGGGCGGCAGAGCGTACTTTCCAGCTGTTGTACCAGGTCGCCGGCCGGGCCGGTCGCGGTGAAAAGCCGGGCAAGGTGCTGATCCAGACCTATATGGAACAGCATCCGGTTATGCAGGCGTTGCTGTCGGGCGACAAGGAGGTGTTTATCGAGACCGAAACCATCGCCCGGCGCGACGCCCTGATGCCGCCTTTTGGCCGTCTGGTCAGTTTAATTGTATCCGGATTTGATGAGGCAGCGGTCGATCAGGCGGCGCTGGCGCTGGCCCGTGCCGCCCCGTCGGGCAAAAACATTCAGGTGCTGGGCCCGGCCCCGGCACCATTTGCACTGCTGCGTGGCCGTCACCGGCGACGGTTACTGCTCAAGGCCAGCAAGGATACCGCCGTGCAGCCGCTGGTCCGCCACTGGCTGGCGCGAACTGAACGCTTTAAAAAAGTACGAATCCAGGTTGACGTGGACCCCATGAGTTTTTTCTGAACACAGGGCCCGACAAACGGCTTTTGCAGTTACAGGCATTTTCAGGCTCGCCCCGGGAACGACGCAGAAAACTGCGCTATTGGGCGACAAATGCGGTTAATTCATGGATTTTGAGGCGGGGCCGTCGAAGGCCTGAACCGGGGTGCCTTACTGCAATGCAAAAAGGTTCCTAGAGTCCGTTGCATAGCCCGATTGAGTATGGTACGAAGTGCCCGCTTCAACGGGAAAATCCTGGCGACGCAAGTTTTGGCTTGGCCCCTCCAGAAATTGAGGGTCTAGTTGATTTGAGACTAACAAATTAAAAAGACGAGGGTTCCCAAGTGGCATCGGAAGTAATAGGCGCGACTGGCCTGGCAGGCCGCTACGCGACGGCGTTATTTGAGCTTGCTGAGGAAGGCAAGCAACTGGACACGGTGGCTGGAGATCTTTCCGCCCTTTCCCAGATGCTTGACGAGTCGGACGACCTGAATCGCCTTATCAGATCACCGGTCATTTCCCGTGAAGACCAGAGTTCGGCCATGCTGGCCGTTCTGGACGCTGCGGAAATTGGTGACTTGACGCACAATTTTATCGGGCTTATCGCCCAGAACCGCCGGCTTTTCGCTCTGCCCGCCATGATCAAGGGGTTTCAGGCCCTGCATAGCGCGCTTCGCGGCGAGTCCACTGCTACTGTTATTTCGGCGAAAGCGCTGACAAAAGGTCAGCTTAAAGCCATCGTAGATTCTTTAAATAGTGCCATGGGGACCTCAGTTTCAGTTGACGCGCGCGTCGATGAGAGCCTGTTGGGCGGCCTGATTGTCAAAGTCGGGTCCCGTATGGTTGATAGTTCTTTGAAAACGAAGCTCAATC
>JABMNT010000154.1 GCA_013203595.1 Rhodospirillales bacterium | reverse complement strand
TGATGAAGCTGCAGGTTAATATTCAGGACGGCGATGTGATGGTCAGTGTTGATGACAACATCATTAACGTTACCCCGGTCAAATGGAAAAGTGCGGATCATCAAGCGTAAGGCTTAACCGTGTAATACTACGTTACGTAGATGTAAAATTGACACCCGTATAAGTACAGAGTCAAAACTGTTCCCATGAATATCCAAAAGTTCATAGCTGGTTTATGCGTGGTCACCAGTATGGTGCTCGTATCCAAGGGACGACAGGACGCGATGTGGTGAACAGATACATGGCATAGAACCACTTTTGAAGTGGCGTATGCGACCGATAAAAAACAGTTCCAACCATCGGGAAGATTTCAAAGCCGCACCATGCGCACTCATATGCCGGGTGGCGCTTAATGCGGTGAAATTTCCCCGCTTTGGCGCACTCAGGGCATTCAATCGTTTCGCCGTAACGAAGCGGCATCAGATAGTCGGGGCCTCTTCCGAAGTCCGCGACCAGGATTTCAGGGGCAGCATCGAGGCTGATATTTACGGCTCGCTTATGCTGGCACGGACCCAGTCATGCCAGCAGCAATGGATCCGGACACCCCGCCATATCGCCAGGGATTCCATGAACCATTACCTGATCCAGATCTATGAAAGCGGGGTTATGTCCTACGCTGGTAAAAATGACACCAAAGCCTGTGAAAATGGCGTTGACCTTCGTGCTACCGAAAGCTCTCCGTGCGGCAGGATTGTCCGATCGATTTCATAGAGGCCATCAAGGGGGCGGGGGTGCCAATCACGCTGTGGGGCCAGACTATATGGCGGTATCGGGATCTTTACGTACAACGTGCCTGCTTAAAACAAAGAGGCTCAAGGCGACGGAAGGGCCAATCAGAAATGCGAACATCAAGGTGCCGATTCCAACGACCCCACCCAATGACCACCCGGCTACGACAGCTGTGACTTCGATCCCGTTTCTGACCCAGGCGATCGGAGCGCCGGTCAGGCGCTGCAGACCGGTCATCAGTCCGTCCCGGGGCCCGGCCCCCAAATTAGCTGTCAGGTATATACCGCCACCGATCCCGGTTATCAAAACCCCGGCAAGCGCATAGCCCACCTGAAGAAAACTATTTTCGGTTAGGGGCAGGTAGTGCAATGCAAATTCAATCACTGTTGCAACAATTATGGCATTTAAAACCGTACCGATACCCGGCGTTTGCCGAAGCGGTATCCAAAGCAAAAGCACGCCTGCACTGATTATGAATGTGGAAAACCCAATACTCCACTCAGTCAGGTGCGTCACCCCCTGCGCCAGCACCGTCCACGGGCTCACCCCTGCTCCGGCGGCAATAAGCATCGCTTCACCCAGGCCAAACAACAGAAGACCAAGGACTAAATAGGCCAGCGTTACCGGTCGTGGCAAAAAATTGAGCGGCTTTGGCGAACTCCACGACAGAGCAGGGATGGCTTTAACAGATAGAAAAGACAGTTTCGCGTTCATATTCTTATGCATTCACTTCGCATGGGAGGACACGATCAATTGCATCAAATTTGTAAATTGGCTAACCATTTTGCTGATCAACGCATAATAATCAGATAATATCAGGCCACATTACGGGTCTCTGGATTCTGAAAAAACCCGATGAATCAGTACTATCCGGCGCCAATCAACACTGCAGGCAGCACCAGCATACATTTCGATTTCCATTCTGCGCCTGCGTGCCCGCGGTTTGTGTCCCTGTCTCTCCGCCCATTTTGCGCTACCGGCCTTAAGCCTACGTGAGCGCCGCCCCCCCGGGGCTTGCCAAAGCCGGCAAAACACCGGATGAAAGAGACCATACCCCATGACCGGCGACAGCACAGAAGGAGGCAGGCCCGTGGCCAAGACAGAGGCATGCAAGCAGGAACCCGGGATATTTGTTCCCGCCATCGACCGCAACCGCTGCGAGGGCAAGGCCGCCTGTGTGGCTGTCTGTCCGGTTGACGTGTTCCGCATCGAAACCCTGCCCAAAGAGATGCGCTCGGGGTTGAGCCTGCGCGGCAAACTCAAGGGCTTTGGCCACCGCTGGCAGCAGGCGATGGCGGTCAATGCGGCGCAATGCGAAGCCTGCGGGCTGTGCATCAAAGCCTGTCCGGAAACCGCCATCACCCTGGTCCGCGCCTGACCGGAAAAGCCACAGGCCCGCGCCGGCAGGCCGCCTGTTGCAATCAAATACGCTCCCGGCATTTATTCGGCTGGCACATGGGGGCAGAATTCTTAAGATGGGGGCGAATTTCATAATCGCTTTATTTGAGGAGACTTACCATGGCCAAAGGCTATATGATCAGCGCCCATCGCAGCCCCGCCGACCCGGTCAAAGGCGCCGCCTATCGCGACCTTGCCAAACCGGCTCTTGAAGCCGCAGGCGGCAAATACCTGGCCGCCGGTGGCCGGGTGATCGCCAAGGAAAACGGCATCGAGGAGCGCACCATCCTGATCGAGTTTGAAAGCTTCGACGCAGCCGTCGCCGCCTATGAAAGCGACGGCTATCAGAACGCCCTGAAGGTCCTGGACGGTGGTGCCGACCGCGACATTCGGCTGTTCGAAGGGCTCGACTGAAGCGCTCGTCGCCCTGCTGATTTGGGCCTATTTCTGATCCCCCCTGGCCAGGCCCGGTTGACCGCTGTGCTGGCCGGGGCGGCTCGGCGCCCGGCGTAGAAACCGAACACGGAACCGCGGTCACGGACCTGCAGATTTGCCCGTCGGTGGCCGCTTGTTGTTGTGTGGATGGCGCTGTCCTGGCCCGGTTTCCGCCCGTTTCAGGCACTCAGTTGACATTTCTCAAATTTTGCGCAGGCTACCGCTCAGGTTTTTTTGATGGCAACAACGGGCGGCTTTGGCGCGCCCCTGCAGCAGAGAAGTTGACGATCATGACGCAAAACAAAGGCCCTCTCGACGGTATCAAAGTAGTGACCTGCTCAACCGCCCAGGCGGGCACCGTGCCCTACAGCCTGATGGCTGACCTGGGCGCCGAGGTTATCAAGATCGAGATCCCCGGCATCGGCGACGGCTCGCGCACGCAAAGCATTTTACCCGGTCTGCCCAGCACCTTTTTCGAAACCAACAACCGCGGTGTGAAAAGCCTGACCCTCAATCTCAAAGACAAGCGGGCCCTCGCGATCCTTCACAAGCTGGTCGCCGAAGCCGATATCTTCGGCCAGAATTTCCGCCCCGGAGCCGCCGAGAAGAACGGCTTCGGCTATGAAGACCTGCGCCGGATCAATCCGAAACTGGTCTATGCCTCGATTTCCGGCTACGGCCCCGACGGCCCAAACGCAGCATTGCCGGGCACCGATGCCATGGGCCAGGCGCTGGGTGGAATTGCCGAAGCCTATGCCACGCCGGGCCAGCCACTGCGCACCGGGATTGTCTCGGTGGCCGATGAAACCTGTGCCTATCTGACCTTTGGCGGGGTGCTGGCAGCCCTGCTCAGCGCCCAGAAAACCGGAGTCGGACAAAAGGTCGAGACCTCGCTGCTGGGTGGCCAGGTGCGGCTCATGGGCTGGACCCTGACGACCATCATGTGGCGTGACCAGAACCCGGTGACCGGACAGGTGCGGATTGCCGGCACCGCCGACCGGCCGAGCATCAGCGTTAATTTCGCCGACAAGCACGGCAAGCCCTTTGTCTTTCAACTTGGCGGCAAGGACTGGCAGCGGGCGATGACAGCGCTCGGTTTCTATGAGGAACTGCAGGCCGTCGGGCTCGCCGATCTCGGGGTTGTTGTCACATCGGAAGAGATGCGCACAACCATGCTGTCGACACTGGACGGCTGCTTTGCCCGGGGTGACCGCGATCACTGGGTCGGCATTCTGCGCCAGACCGATATTGTCACCGCACCGGTCAATACCATGCTGGAAGCGTCCAACGATCCCGATGTACTGGCCAACGGTTATATCGCGGAAGTCGACTATCCGGAATACGGGAAAACCGTCAAGGTCCATGGCTCACCCTGGAAATTTTCCGAAACACCGGCGCAGATCGGCAAGGCCCCGAAGCTGGGCGAAGACACCGATGCGCTGCTCGCAGGGCTCGGCTATTCGGATGCGGAGATCGCAAAATTCCACGATGACGGCCTTGTCTGAGGCCGCCCTCACCGAACCACAGGAGCACCAGCGGTGCCCCGCAAGCCAACAGCAAACAAAAACATAAACACCCCATGATCAAGGAGAACAGATATGGCTGTCGTCGAAACCGAAAGACAGGGACAGATTTTTCAGGTTCGCCTGAACCGACCGGAACGCATGAATGCCATGGGCATGGAACTGCGCCAGGGCATGGCCGAGGCGTTTACCACGTTTCGCGACGATCCGGCGCTTGAAGTTGCCGTGCTGACCGGCACCGGCCGGGCCTTTTGCGCCGGCGAAGACATGAAGGAATCCCTCGAGCGTGGCGACCCCGGTGCCGGCGCACCGCTCGAAGACCCGTTCATGACCGGCAAACTTGATAAGCCGGTGATTGCCGCCGTCAACGGATTTGCCATGGGCGGCGGCTTCATGATGGTCGAGCGCACTGACCTGCGGGTTGCCGTACGCGGCGCGGTGTTCGAAATGTCGGAAGCCAAACGCTGGCTGCTGGGCGGCTACAACCATGGCCATTTCGCCGGACTACCGCATCCGGTGGCCACGGAAATGGCGCTGGGCTTCCGCTTCACCGCCGAGCGCCTGCATGAGGTGGGTTTCATCAATCGCCTGGTTGAGGCCGAGGAACTGATCCCGACCGCCAACACCATGGCCGAGCACCTGCTGAGCCTGCCGCCGGCGTCGCGGGTCAACACAATCTACATGATGCGCCAGATGCGGCCCCAGGTGGCCCCCGACTTAACCCGGCTGGCCGCCGCTCTGCATGATCATGGTGACAAGACCGACCTGATGGAATCACGCGCCGCCTTTTCAGAAAAACGCAAACCCAACTTCAAGGGCTGGCTCGACCCGGAAGACCGGCATCGCATGCCAACGCTCGAATCACTCAAGGCCGACGACGCCAGCTAACCGGCAAGCCCCCGGTCCCGGGTCTGGCGGTATGCCGGCGCCATGCGACAGAGCACATCGAAGGCCTTGCGCATGGCCCCCAGGTTGGCAATGCCCTACCCGGCAATATCAAAGGCGGTGCCATGGGCCGGCGTCGCCACCGGGATCGGCAGGCCGGCGGCAATGGTCACCCCGCGCTCGAAGCCCATCAGCTTCATGGCGATCTGACCCTGATCGTGATACATGGTCACCACCGCATCGAGCAACCCGTCGCGGGCCCGCAGGAAAACCGTATCGGACGGCCACGGCCCGTTGACGTCAATCTGCATTTCACTGGCGCGTTTGACGGCGGGGGCCAGAATGTCGATTTCCTCGGTGCCGAAGTTGCCGGCGTCGCCGGCGTGCGGGTTGAGGGCGGCGACGCCGATGCGGGGCCGTTCCATGCCCGTCGCCTTCAGCGTATCATTGGCCAGCTGAACGGCGGCGATCACCTTGTCCTGATTGATATTGGCGACCACATCCCTGAGCGCAATGTGGCTGGTGACCCGGGTGGTGATCAGTTCATCAAGCATGTTGATTTCGGAATGGTAGCCGGTGAAGCCCAGGTATTTGGCGATATAGCGGTGTTCATCCTCGACGTCCATGCCACCCAGATGCAGCGATGTCTTGTTGAACGGACCGAACAGCACGCCATCGACAATGCCGTCCGTGGTCAGATCCACCGCCCGGTCAAGGCCGCGCAGGCTGGCCCGGCCACCGGCGGCACTGACGGCGGCAAGCTGCACCTCCGCCGGCGCAATGGTTTCAAGGGCCAGCAGGGGAAAACCGTCGCCGGCCCACCAGTCGGCGGGTTGGTCCGGGTCGACCGGGCGCATCTGCCAGTCGGCCCCGGCCTGCTGGCGTCCCAGCGCGAAGACATGAGGATCACCGATCAGGACCACATCAGCGAGATCCGCAAGATCCGGTTCCGACAATAACTTGGCGACCAGTTCGGGTCCAATCCCGGCCGGTTCTCCGTGCGTGATGGCGATACGTGGTTTCATGTCTCGATCCTGTTCCTGGAGTTCTCACTATGGCCTGTTGCGCTGTTTACAGCACCTGTAGGCCGGTCATTCTTTTTTCAGGTTTGGCATGCAATCCGATAATTCGTCAACCTATTTCCCTGATAGCTGCTGTTAGACAAGTTTCCGATTGTCTAATTTATCCCGTAAATCCGGGCGAATTTCACCCCGTACAGCGGCCGGTACGGCAGGGTACGCTTTTATTCCTGCACCAGCGTCCATAAAGTTTTTGCATGCCATATGGAATAAATTTGCTATAAGGGAGGTGTGATGACAGTGAGGATGAAATCATGACGGGAAAAGAGCCGGAGCCGATGGTGGCGGATCACGAAGCCGGTCCCCTGCCCGCATCGCCCGATGATGTCGGGGCCGGCAACATTACGCGTCTGCCTCTGACCAGCCAGGTGGCGACAATCATTCGCGACATGATTATTCAGGACATATTCAAACCCGGCGAACGTATTCGCGAGCGCCAGTTATCGGAAGAGCTGAATGTATCGCGGACGCCGTTGCGCGAGGCTCTGAAAATTCTTGAAGGTGAAAAGCTGATCGAGCTGCTGCCCAACCGCGGTGCGATTGTCGCCGACCCGGCGCCCCGGGAAGTCCTCGAATTGCTGCAGGTCCTCGGCGCACTTGAGGCGCTGGGCGGTCGCCTGGCCGCGGAAAAGGCAACGGATGCGGAGATTTCAGAAATCCGGGCCCTGCATTTCGAAATGCTGGCCGCCTACAGCCGCAAGGACCAACTGACCTACTTCAAACTCAATCAGAAGATTCACACCAGCATCATCGCCGCCAGCCGCAACAAATCACTAATCGAAACCCACCGCCACTTTAACGCCCGCCTGTATCGGGTCCGCTACCGCTCCAACCAGCGCAATGCCAAATGGCACGAAGCGATTGACCAGCATGAGGGCTTTATCACAGCTTTGGAGGCCCGCGACGGGGAACTGCTGGCCAGGCGGATGGCTGACCATCTTAGCGATACCTGGGTCAAGGTCAGCCTCGACGATTATCCAGTGCAGCCGGAAAAGCCGCGTTAAAGGGACGTTTCCCCGAAACGCAGGCAATCCCGGCATCCGCCCAGCTTTGTATGCAATGATGGGAATGAGGTATTGTTCAGGAATTTCCGAACCAAATGGGCCTTACCGACAACCAATTGCTGCCATTGGTGCAGGTAAAATTTGGTATACCATTTTTTGTTGACCCTGAGAATATCTTGCTTCAAGGTATCATCCGACGTCTGAGGCCTAACCGTTCAGGCGCCAACGGATAACACTAGTTTTTCGTTATTTCAGATCAGGGAGGATAGATTAGATGACATTTGGTCCAATGCGCAAAAGCGCACTCACACTGACGGCCATTACGGCCGGCCTGGGTTTGGTCGCGCTTTCAAGCGCCATCACCCAAGCCGCAGATAAACCGGCTATTGAAGTGATCACCCATGCCGGCGCTGGCGGCGGTACCGACGTCAACTCGCGCATGATGATGTTGCGCGGACGCCGGGAACTGAAGCAGGACATGGTCGTGGTCAACAAACGGGGTGGCGGCGGCGCTGCCGCCATGAATTATTTTCTGAGCCGTCCGGCCGATGGCAACACAATCATGACCTTTACCGTAGGTCACGCCATCACCATGGCTTCGGGCAAAACCAAGCTCACGGTTGACGACATGGCGCCGATCGCACGTGGCACCAATGATCCGCAGATCCTGATGGTCAATTGCAAGACCAGCCCATACAAGACCCCGGAAGATTTTGTCGCCGGCCTGAAGAAAGGCGATAATGTCAAATATGGCGGCACCCAAACCGGAACCATCGACCACCTCACCGTGTTTCTGTGGTCGAAGCGCCTGGGCCTGCCGATGCCGACCTACCTGCCGTTCAAGGGCGGCGGCGAACTGGCAACACAACTGGTCGCCGGTTCCGTTGATGCCGGTGTTTTGAACCTGTCCGAGGCGGCAGCTCCGGTTGAAGCCGGCGATATCTGCCCGCTGGTGATTTTGGGCGAATCCGGCATGGCACCGATACCCAAGGCGAAAACCGCCCGGGACCTGGGTGTTGATCTGGTGCTTTCCACGACCCGTGGTTTTGTGACGCATTCAGGCGTTTCCAAGGAACGTGTGGCCGAACTTGAAGGTGCCATGGGCAAAGCCATGAAACATTCCATGTATCAGGCTTACCTGACGAACTCAGGTCTTGATGCAACCTCGCCGCAGGGTTCTGAAGCCTGGGGCAAGCAGATTAAATCAATGGTCGGCGAGTTTGGTCCGGCGTTGAAGGAAATGGGTCTGGTTAAGTAAACCAGGTCATAATTCAAGGAGACGGTGCTTCCTTCGGGAAGCACCGTTTGTTTTTTACCATGCATTTTCTCTTCGTTCCCGGACTCATCACGGTCTTTTCACTGGCCGTTATCTGGGCCGCCCTGCAGCTTGATCTGTCCCCTGCAATGATTGTCGGTGACAGCCTGCAGCCGCGTGTCTTTCCCATATTTCTGATGATACTCAATCTGGGGCTGGTCGCCCTGCTGGTCTTTCAGTACCGCAAATCGCCGCCGAAGATCGTCGCCCGGGAAACTTACCATACCTGGAGCACAATGGCGCTGTTTGTCCTGTTCTATCCGTTGACGGTCTATCTGGACATGTTCATTGGCATTGCCGTGGTGATGTTCCTGATGTGCCTGCTGTGGGGAGAGCGGCGGATTCTGGTCGCTGCGGCGGTCGCCCTGGCCACCCCGCTTACAATGTTCTTTTTGTTTGATTTGGTTTTGAGGGTGCGTTTTCCGCGCGGGCTTTTGACCAACTGGTATTACGGCTAGGGAGTTCAGCCATGGTTGAAGCGTTACAGGCAATGGCATCGGTGATGTTCGATCCCTATCTACTTCTGCTTATTTTCATGACAACTGTTCTCGGCGTGGTTATCGGTGTGCTTCCCGGCCTCGGCGCGACCACCGGCGCGGCTCTGTTGCTGCCGTTCACCCTGACAATGGAACCGGTCCACGCCATTGCCGTACTGGCGACTATTTACGTATCGGCGACATTTGCCGGCTCGATAACAGCCATTCTCATCAATACCCCGGGAACCGCAGCCGCTGCGGCGACGACCTTTGACGGCTACCCGCTTGCCCAGCGCGGAGAAGCCGGCCGCGCACTCGGGATTGCCGTCGTCTCAAGCACCATCGGCGGTGTCTTTTCGGTCATCGTGCTGTGCGTAGCTGCACCGATGCTGGCCCGGGTCGCCTACGAATTTCGGCCACCGGAATATTTTGCCCTGACCCTGTTCGGTCTCTCGATGCTGGCCTCCATCAGTGCCGGCGGCACCATAAGGAACCTGATTGGCGGCGTGTTCGGGGTTTGGCTGGCGACCATTGGTGCCGAACCAACCACCGGCATTGAACGTTTCATGTTCGGCAATTATGAACTTTATGAAGGGCTTGGCTTCGTGCCCGTGTTCATTGGCCTGTTTGCCATATCCGAATTGCTCATTCAGTCGGAACGGATCAACCGGATTATTGAAACGATCAGCATGAAGGCGGTGCTGTTGCCGAGCCGAGAAGACTACAAAAAGATCTGGAAAACGGTCCTGCGTTCCTGCGGGATCGGCACCTTTATCGGGGTGCTTCCGGCCGAGGGCGCAACGGTGGCCTCGATGATCGGTTATTCCGAAGCCAAACGCTGGTCGAAAAACAAAGAGGAATTTGGTAAGGGCGCGATCGAAGGGATCGCCGGTGCAGAAGCCGCCAACAACGCCGCAACCGGCGGCGCCATGGTGCCGACCATGGTGCTGGGCATCCCCGGCAGCGGAACCACTGCGGTCATTCTGGTCGGCCTTATGGTGCATGGCCTGCGCCCCGGCCCCTATCTGTTCACCGAACAGGTAACCACGGTCTATCAGATTTTCGGCGCCATGTTGCTGGCCAATCTGATGTTCCTGGGCATGGGCCTCTATGCGGCAAAATTTTTCGCCCGCATTTCCCTGGTACCCCTGCAAATCCTATGGCCCATCGTGTTCGCCCTTGCCATCATCGGCGCCTATGCCCTGAGCTCGTCACTGCTTGATGTCTGGATCGTTCTGATTTTTGGTGTCGTCGGGTTCTTTGCCCGGCGTAACGGCTTTGCCGTTGCCCCCATCGCGGTCGGCCTGATTCTGGGTGAAATGGTGGAAACCAATTTCCAGAATTCCCTGAAAATGTTTGAAGGCGAATGGTGGCTGATCCTGACCCAGCCCTTGGCCGCCCTGTTCTTGGTGTTTGCATTGCTCGGGCTGTTCGGCGCGCCCCTGACGGCCTGGATCGGGCGCATGCGGAAATAGAAGCCGGCTAACCCAACGCACAGGCTTTTACGGCGATATCAGGGTGACGGGCCGCTTACCTCGCCGCCTGCCGCCGCCTGTGCCGTCAGGCGCCTTTGCCGGTACCTTGCAAACTGCTGATCTGCCAGCACCCCGCCGAGAATGACAGTGCCCATGACTGCAAAGTTCAGGGAACTTGGAATGCCCAGCAGATTGACCAGGTTTTGCAGGATCTGCAACAGGATGACGCCGAGCACCACACCGATAATCGAGCCTTCACCACCGCGCAGGGAAAACCCGCCGAGCACGGCGGCGGCGATCGCGTAGAGCTCGTAAAAATTACCATGCGAGGCCGGCGAAATCGAGCGCGTATACATGCCGAAGAAAACCGCGGCAATGGCGGTCAGGCCGGCACAGATGATATAGGCGCCAATAATCACCCGGTGTGTCGAAATCCCCGAATAACGGGCGGCTTCCTCGTTCTTGCCAACCGCAAACAAGTGCCGGCCATAAACCGAACGATGCAGGACAACCCAGGCAATGACCGCGACAACGGCAAAGGCAACGATACTATGGGGCACCCCGTAGGTGCGCCCGGTTATCAGCCATTCCAGGGTCGGAAATTCCTGGCCGAAGGTAAATCCGGCGGTCGAATCCTTGGTATAGAAACGCGCGATCCCGCGATAGACCAATAGGCCGCACAAGGTAACCACAAACGGCTGCAACCCCATGCGGGTGACCAGAAAGCCGTGGATCCAGCCGATAACGATGCCAATCAGCAGAACCACCACAATGGCAACAGGCCAGGCCACCCCATGGCTGGCTATCAGATCAACAAAAATCACACCAAGCAGGGCGATGATGGAACCCACAGACAGATCGATACCGGCGGTAATGATGACGAAGGCTTCGGCAATGGAAAACAGACCGAACAGGCCAACAAGATTTGCCGTATTGGAGATGTTTATGGCGGAAACAAAGCGTGGGTTAATCAGGGCAACCGTGGTCCCGACGACAAGAATCAGAACAAGCAGGCCTATATCCTTTTTATTCATTGGCTAAATCACTCCCGTATGGTTGCCAACTGCCAACTGCAATACATTATGCTCGGACAGTTTTGCGCGATCGAGGACACCTTCTATCAACCCGTTATGCATGACCGCAACCCGGTCGCTGACCCCGACAATTTCTTCCATGTCACTGGAAATCATCAGCACCGCCACCCCGCGGTCCGACAGGTCACGCATAAGGCGGTAGATTTCGTTTTTTGAGCCCACATCAATGCCCCGCGTCGGTTCATCAAAGATAATCACTTTCGGCTCCCGGATGAGCCATTTGGCGAGCACAATCTTCTGCTGGTTTCCACC
>JABMNT010000153.1 GCA_013203595.1 Rhodospirillales bacterium | reverse complement strand
CTGTTAAACTGTCAAACATGGCTTCTCTGTTTTGTCTTCAAACGTTGCGGGTCCGGGTCAACACCTGCGCACAACGACAAACGCGCCAGTGCGCGAAACTCGCGGATTGGCGGCGCCCCTCAAGGCGTAGGGTTTACAATTTCCCTGAATTCGCGCGGAACATAGGGGGCAGGGGGAGGGAAGTCAAGCAGCGCGTGGGGAGTGCTGCGATGCCGGGGATGGGTTTGCAGAAAGCTGTCCTGTGCGGGGACGTGCCGGAGCGAATGACTGTGCCGTCGCCTCTGGCCGTGCCGGTCTGGCTTACCCCTGTCCGGCGACCACCATCAGGGCCAGCGGCTTGTATTCCCTGAGGGTGAACAGGATGCGCCGGGCGTCCAGGGCTTCGGCAATGACCGAGCATGCGGCCAGCAGTTCCGGCGCACCTTCCGGGCCGGCCAGTTCGCGGGCCAGCGATTGGGTGATGCCCAGATCGTTGGCCTGGAAGGCGGTGATCAGTTTCAGCGTTGCCAGTTCGCCGGCGCTCACCCGCGAGCAGCCTGCGGGATAGAGCCCGACCGGGTTGGCGGGGTTGTCGGCCAGGGCAAACATCACAGTATCGAAGGCTTCAAGGGTGGCCTCGATGTAATAAATGCCGAACAGGCTGAACAGAGATTCGATGACATCGGGCCGGCCGGCTGTCCCTTCCGTCCAGCGGCGCATGGCCGAGACCAATTGGCGCTGGCTCGGTGCCAGGCGGTAAAAGGGGGTGCGTACAGCGGCCAGCGGGCGGCGTTGAATGGCGTTCATGAAAGGTCTCCGTCAGTGGGTTGTGGAGACATATATAGCGGCAAAGGTTTTGGTTGTAAATGCAATTAAGAACCATTCGCAACAAATAAGAACCTGGATATTTTCCTGCACACAGGTTTCAATTGTCTGCCGGAACGGCACAGCACCGGCCGGCGGCGGCTGATGGCGACAGGTCTGGCGGCACTGGTTTGTGCCGTTGCGCCAGTTGCTCCTATTGGCAAAGCTATGGGGCCGTGGTAGATCAATAGGAATAAAAGAAATAAGAAATCTACCTCCACGTGAATAGCGAAACCCGGTGGGCGGGGCCATGGTTTTAAAAGTAAATGATTTAACTGAGATCAACGGATACCTGTCGAAACAGGTCCGTGCCTGTCGCCTTCGCCTGCGCATGACCCTGCGTGAAATGGATGCGGCACTGGCCTTGTCCGGCGGCACGGTATCGCGGATTGAACGCGGCGAAAAACGGCTGGACTGTGTGACCCTGGTGCGCCTGGCGGAATTTATGGATCTGTCCGTCGATGCTTTTTTTGTCGGTGCTCCGGCCGTCGATGTGGCTTATGTGCCGCCCCCTTCCGGGGTTGAGGTGGCTGACGTGGAGGCGATTGTCAAAGCCTATGGGGCCATTGAAAACGTCGACGCCCGCCGGGAAATCCTGTCCCTGATGCGTTCCGTTGCCGACAGCGCCAGCTACCGCAAGCCCCAGCCGTCCGACCCGTTAACAGCCTGACGCAAACCCGCAGACGGGCCTTGACCCCGACCGGCGTCGGGGTACTCTTTAAACCATGACCTATGCAGATATAGACCGCGCACTCGCCTGCCTTGGCATGAACTGCCGGGGTGGCTTCCGACTTGCACAAACCGATATCCCGGGGCACCGCGGCTGGCTGGTGCTGGTCGGCAATGCCGGGCCGGCAATGTGGCAGGCGTTCCGGGCGTCGCCGGAAGCCGACAGCCGCAGCGCCGGTGCCGATCCGCTGGATCGCTGGACCCGCCGGTCGCTGGATGCGGTGGCCGGACAGTTCGGGGCATCAGCGCTCTATCCCTTCGATGGCCCGCCCTATCATCCGTTTCAGCAATGGGCGATGCGGGCAGAGCCGGTGGTGCCGTCACCCATCGGGCCGTTGCTGCATCCCCGCTATGGCCTGTGGCATGCCTACCGGGGCGCTCTGGTCATCGATCATGCCATCGATTTCCCGCGTCCCGAACGCCTGGCGTCACCCTGCCAGAGCTGTATCGATAAACCCTGTCTCAGCGCCTGCCCGGTTGGCGCCTTTCAGCCCGGCGGCTACGACGTGCCGGCCTGCGTCTCCCACGTTGCCAGCGATCCGGCGCCCCGCTGCCGCAGCCATGGATGCCTGGCCCGCCATGCCTGCCCGGTTGGCCAGGACTTCGCCTATGGGCCGGACCAGGCCGGTTTTCATATGGAAAAATTTATCGACAGTCAGTCCGGGTCG
Source organism: Rhodospirillales bacterium (assembly GCA_013203595.1). Lineage (GTDB taxonomy): Bacteria > Pseudomonadota > Alphaproteobacteria > Rhodospirillales > Casp-alpha2 > JABMNT01. The sequence continues at coordinate 38,812 of JABMNT010000153.1, read as the reverse complement.
GGCAAATAAGCGGTTTTGAGTGGACATCGCCACCCCTGTGACCTTATTTACCCCCTATGAGCCATATCGAATTCATAAAGATGCACGGGTTGGGCAATGATTTTGTCGTGATTGATGATCGCGACGGTGCCCTGGCGCTCGGGCCACAGGCGGCCCGGGCCATCGCCAACCGCCGCGCCGGCGTTGGTTTTGATCAGCTGTTGATCCTCGAACAACCGCGCTCGGATCAGGCCGACGTGTTCATGCGCATCCGCAACCCCGATGGCAGCGAGGCCCAAGCCTGCGGCAACGGAACCCGCTGTGTGGCAGCGCTGGTCATGGATGAACTGGGCCGCGATCAGGTCACGGTTGAGACCGTCGCCGGGCTGCTGGCGTCAACCCGTCACAGTGATGGCCGGGTCAGCGTCGACATGGGTCCGGCCGGGCTGGAATGGCGGCAGATCCCCCTGTCGCGCGACGTCGACACCCTGCATATGGGCATCGCCGGCAATGGACTGGCGGATCCCGTCGGGGTCAATATGGGCAACCCCCATGCGGTGTTTTTTGTCGACGATGTGGCGGCCATTGATCTGGCGGGGGTTGGTCCGCTGCTTGAGCATGATGAGCTGTTCCCTGAACAGGCCAATATTGAAATTGTCCAGCTGATCGGCCCCGACCGCCTGCGCATGCGGGTCTGGGAACGGGCCGCCGGCATTACCGAGGCCTGCGGCTCCGGCGCCTGTGCGGCCGGCGTCGCCGCCCACCGGCGCGGCCTGACCGGCCGCCGGGTCGAGGTGGTGCTGGATGGCGGCTCTTTGCAGATTGAATGGCGCGATGATGGCCATGTGCTGATGACCGGTCCGGTTGCCACCAGTTTTCACGGTCATCTCAACCCGTCCCTGCTGAAATCACCAGCGGCGCAGGCCAACTGACATGACAGAGGCACAGGTCATTACCCTGGGATGCCGGCTCAATGCCTTTGAGTCCGAGATCATGCGCGGCCACAGCCAGACCGCAGGGTTAAAAAATACCGTGATCATCAATACCTGTGCGGTCACCGCTGAAGCCGAACGCTCGACCCGCAAAAGCATTCGCCGTGCGCGCAAGCAAAACCCCACCGCCCAGATTATCGTCACCGGCCGTGCGGCCCAGTTGAATCCACAGGCCTATGCCGCCATGGCCGAGGTTGACCGGGTCATGGGCAATGCCGAAAAGCTTGAGCTGGAAAGTTATCTGGGCACTGACGCCGTTGTTGTTGCCGACATCATGGAAGTCCGCGAAACCGCGCCGCATCTGATTCAGGGGTTCGATGACCAGACCCGCGCCTTCGTGCAGATCCAGCAGGGCTGCGATCACCGCTGCACCTTCTGCATCATTCCCTTCGCCCGTGGCAATAACCGCTCGCTGGCGCCCGGCGTAATTGTTGATCAGGTCCGCAGGCTGGTGGAAAACGGCTACAAGGAAGTGGTCTTCACCGGCGTTGATATCTGTTCCTACGGCAGTGACCTGGCGGGCCAGCCGCGGTTGGGCGATCTGGTCCGGCGCTTGTTGAAAGCCGTGCCCGAACTGCCGCGCCTGCGCCTCAGTTCGCTGGATCCGGCCTTTGTCGATGACGCTTTGCTGGATGTTCTGGCCAGCAACCCGCGCCTGATGCCGCATTTGCATCTCAGCCTGCAGGCCATGGATGATATGGTCCTCAAGCGCATGAAACGCCGGCACAGCCGCAGCCAGGCCATTGCCCTGGCCCGGCGCGCCCGCGAATTGCGCCCTGATGTGGTGTTCGGGGCCGATCTGATTGCCGGTTTCCCGACCGAGACCGATGCCATGTTCGAAAATACCCTGGATGCCGTCGATGAGCTGCAACTGCTGCATTTGCACGTGTTCCCCTATTCCGAGCGGCAGGGCACGCCTGCCGTCCGCATGCCGGCCGTGGCGCCTGATATCCGCAAACAGCGGGCTTCGCGTCTGCGCCAACGGGGCGATCAGATCTCGGCCATCTATATGAGCGGTCAAATCGGTACCACCTCTCAGGTTCTGGTCGAAAAAGGCAACCGCGGCCTCAATCCCTATTTTGCCCCAGTCCGCCTGAGCGGCGATCACCCGGCCGGCGCCCTGGTTGATGTGCGGATAAGCGGACTGGTTGCGGGTGAACTGACGGGGAGCCCTGAGTAAATGAGCGAAGAAAACAAGGGCGGCTGGTTCGGCCGCCTGAAAGCCGGTCTGCAGCGTTCATCCGAAAAGATCAGCACCGGTATCACCGATCTGTTCACCAAACGCAAACTCGATGCGGAAGCCCTGCAGGATCTGGAAGAACTGCTTATTCAGGGCGATCTGGGTGTGGCGACTGCCACCCGGCTGGCCGACTCTCTGAAAAAAACCCGCTTTGATCAGGAAGTGACAGCGGAAGAAATCAGAACCGCCCTGGCCGACGAAATCGCCAGCATTCTGGAACCGGTGGCGCGGCCGCTGGTGATTGATCCGGCGCGCAAACCACATGTGATTCTGGTCTGCGGGGTCAACGGCAGCGGCAAGACAACCACCATCGGTAAAATGGCGCGGCAGTTTCGCGACCAGGGGCGCTCGGTGCTGCTCGCCGCCGGTGACACCTTTCGCGCCGCCGCCGTCGAACAGTTGCAGATCTGGGGCCAGCGCGCCGATTGCCGGGTGATTACCCGGGACCCCGGCGCCGATGCCGCCGGACTGGCCTTCGATGCCTTCAAAGAAGCGCAGGCGGAAAACACCGATATCCTGATGATCGATACCGCCGGACGTCTGCAGAACCGCAAGGATTTGATGGAGGAACTGAGCAAGGTGGTCCGCGTGGTGCGCAAAATCGATGCAACCGCACCCCATACGGTGCTGCTGGTGATGGATGCGACGATCGGCCAGAACGCCCACAGCCAGGTCGAAACCTTCAGGAACATGGTCGAGGTTTCCGGCCTGGTGATGACCAAACTGGATGGCTCGGCGAAGGGTGGGGTGGTGGTCGCTCTGGCTGAAAAGTTCGGGCTGCCCGTGCATGCGGTTGGCGTCGGTGAAGCCATTGACGATTTGCGCCCGTTCGAGGCGAAAGCCTTTGCCCGCTCGCTGATGGGCCTGGAAGCCTAGCGCGTTTTCAGGGTCCGCCGAATCGCCGCAGGGGCCCTGGTTTTGCTGGCCTATTGACCCTTCGCCAGTTGCCGTTCGCGGTGCGCAATATAGACGCCGGAGCCGACAATCAGGACAATGCCAAGCCAGCTGATCGCGTCGGGCACGGTATCGAATACCAGATAGCCGATCAATGCGGAAAACAGCAGCATGGTGTAGGAATAGGGTGAGATGACAGCGGCGGGTCCGTATTTGAAGGACGATATCAGGCAGCCCTGGCCGATCACGCCAAGGCCAATAATAAACGCAAACTCCCAATAGACCGCAGCCGGGACCGGCTCCCAGACAAACAGCATCACCGGTGTCAGCGCCAGTGCGCCCATCAGCGTGTTGTGGGTAATATTCAGCAGGAAGTGCTGCGAGCCGGCCAGCCGCCGGTTGGCCATGAAATAACAGCCCAGCAGGATGCCCGCCGTCAGGCCAATATAATAGCCGGTCGGGTCTCCGGCAAAACCCGGACGCAGCATGACGATAACCCCGCAGAACCCGAAGGCGGCGGCGGTGATCCGCAACAGCCCTATTTTTTCGCCCAGAACAAAGGGCGACAGCACGGTTGCGACCACCGGTGCAAACAACAGCAAGGCGGTCGCATCGGCCAGCGGAATGTATTTCAGGGCAAAGAAAAAGGCCGAAACCGCGCCCACATTGAGGGCGCCGCGCACGAACTGGGCGCCGGGCGAACTGGGCAGGATGACTTTCCAGCCATGGCTCGGCAGCGAGACCAGGGCCATCACCAGAAACGAGCCGGCAAACTGGATCCAGAGAATTTGAAAGGGCCCGACCTGATCGACCACGGTTTTGACAATCCCGTCCTTGCTCGACAGAATGGCTGATCCGAGGACCATCAGCAGAATGCCGAGAAGGGCTTTGTTTTTGGACATACCGTACCGCCGTGACCTGCAGAAAACCTGACAAGAGGGTTTGCCAGCGAGCTCGAAATTGACCGGATTGCCTGCGGGAAATTCTGTGTCGAGTTCGAATACTGTCCTGCGTAGCGTCTGCACGCCCAAAATGCAAATGTTGTTGGGCGGGATCTGAAGTCCGGCTGGTGATTTTGTCATTTGCCATGGCAAACCACCTGCGTCCGGAGGCCAAGTGCCGGCCATCGCACCTGCGCCCTGCCGGCTTTGCTTTATCGGGCGCAGGCTCTTAACATAGGCGCCACTGGTTTGGACATTCGCGCCGAACATCACCCTTTCTTATTCGGTTGCCATGATCCTGCAATTTCATCTGGTCCTTCTCGTTCTCCTGGCTGCCCTGATCCACGCGTTCTGGAATGCGGTGGTGAAAAGTGCCGGCGACCGGGTTCTGACCATGACCCTGATCCATTTCACCGGCGCCATGATCGGCGGTGTTGCGATCTTTTTTGTCGGTCTGCCGGACCCGGCGGTCTGGCCCTATTTGCTGATTTCGGTGGTCGTTCACAATTTCTATTATCTGTTTTTACTGCTCAGCTACCGGGTCGGTGACCTGAGCGAGGTCTATCCGATCGCCCGCGGCTCATCGCCGTTGCTGGTGGTCGCTCTGGCCATGGTGCTGGCCGGCGAAGTGCCGACGGCGGGGGCCATGGCCGGGATTGCACTGGTTTCCGTTGGCATCGTCAGCCTGACCTTCGCCAAGGGCAGGATCAGCCGGGCCGGCATGAAGCCGATCGGCCTGGCGCTCATAACCGGCACCCTGATCGCCAGCTATACGGTCATCGACGGTCTCGGCATTCGCTCCGGCGCCAGTCCCTGGCCTTATATCGCCTGGCTGAATTTTCTTGAAGGGGTGCCCATCACCCTGTGGGCGCTGAGCCGCCGGACCCCTGATATCAAACCCTTTCTGGTTTCCAGCTGGAAACCCGGTGTGCTGGGCGGCAGCCTGGCGTTGCTGGCCTATGCGGCGGCGCTCTATGCCCTCAACGAAGGGGCCATGGCCCATGTCTCGGCGTTGCGTGAAACCTCGGTCCTGTTCGCCACTCTGATCGGCGCCCTCGTTCTCAAGGAAGGCTTCGGCTGGCGGCGCATTGTCTGCGCCCTGCTGATCACCGCCGGCATCTTCATTTTACAGGTTTTCGGCTAGTGGCAGCGCTTTCCACGGCCATTTATTTAGCCATTATCGCCCTTGGTATCGTCGATGCCCTGGTTGGAGTGCCACACGTGAGCCCGGTCACGGCATCGCTGATCATCGCGTTTCTGGCCATTGAAGTCCGCAACGCGCCGCGGCCGCAGGCGGCGGTCGGCCTTGGCCTGATTGGGGCGGGATGTCTGTCGGTCTATGTCAGCGGCGCCGATCCCGCCATGCTGATCGATGGCTTTGCCCGGGCCAAAACCTTTCTGATGCTGTTTTTTGCTGTCACCTGGCTGCGCATGCCGGCATCTGACAGCCCGTCAATCCGGGCGGCGCGGCGGATGATCATCAACCAGCCGCCGGGCCGTCGCTATCTGTATCTGGCAACCGGTGTGCATGTGTTGGGGTCGGTGCTCAATCTGGCCGGGCTCAGCCTGCTCTCGACCATGGTCGAACGCCAGCGCGATCCGATCCTGCGCCGGCGCATGCTGACGGCGCTGATGATCGGCTTCGTCAGCGCCTCGTCCTGGTCGCCCTTTTATGTGGCCATGGTTGTGGTCCTGCTGGCGGTGCCGTCACTGGAGTGGCTTGATGTTGCCGGCTGGGGGATCGGCCTGGCGGTGCTGGCGATTGCCATCGGCTGGATGTATGACCGCTTCGAATGGCGCCATGCCCGTGGCAACAGTGATCCGGTGGTGCCGGTGCCGCTGCCGGCCCGGGAACGGCTGCAGGTGGCGACCATCCTGGTGTCGCTGATCGTTCTGGTGATCGGCTTTGTCGAATGGGCCGGCGTTTCCATCCCCGTTGCCCTGGCCCTGATCGCGCCGCCCTACGCAATTATCTGGTATGCCATGAACCCGCAGCACGGTGATGATGCCGGGGCGCGGGCCGGGCAGATTGTCAGCCAGGTGCTGGGCGCAATTCCCGGGCTGCGCAACGAAGCCTTTATCTTTGTAGGCGCCACCGTGTTTGGGGTTGGCGTCTCGTCGCTGATCCCGTCGGCGGATCTGACCCAGTGGCTCGATACCTATGTGCCCTATGTCGATCTGCGCCTGGCGCTGCTGGTCTATAGCATCCTGGCAATCGGCGCGTTCGGGCTGCATGCGGTGATTGCCGTGATCCTGGTCGGCGAAGTGCTGCCACCGGAAGTGATGGGCGTCGACGACTGGGTTCTGGGCGTTTCGCTGCTAGGGATCTGGGGCCTGAGCACCCTGGTAAATCCCTATTCCGGCACTACCCTTTACCTGGCCCGGGCCACCGGCCTGTCGGCCTTCACCATCGCCTGGCGCTGGCATCCGCCTGTGACGTTATTGCTGACCACCCTGACCTTGCTGGCGATTATTGGCATCCGCCATCTGGCGCTGCTCTAAGGCCCGCTTTAAATCATCCGCCGCCGGTTTTTGTTTGCGTCCGGTGGCTTCCACGAGCAAAGCTTTTATCCCCGCATAAACGGTGTCATCGGCGGAGCCGTCGGCGATGCGGGCCAATAGCCGGCAGCGCTGAATATGGAACGTCGCCCAAGCGGCCGGCTCGCTCGCCGTATAGGCCTCGAGAGCCGCCGCGTGATCGGCGACCAATTGAGATTCACGCCATTTCAAACCCAGTTCCATGGCGTCGAGGCGGTACCAGAAGTGGTTGTGGGCCAGCGAACCCCGTTGCAGCAGGGCTTCCCCCTCATCGAGGATTTTTCTGGCATCGGCGGGCCTGTCGTGCGCCCGCGCCAGCGTGCCCAGTGTCATCGGGCCCGAATACATGAAGTCGGTTTGCCGGTTGATCTCGACCGCCCGCGACGCATAGTCCAGGGCCCGATCGCTCTGGCCTGACCCGATCGCGGCCTTGGCGCGAAAGCAGATATACATGGGAATATAGCGCCGGGCGCCCAGGCTTTCGGCAATCTCCAGGGCGCGGGCCGCCTGCTCATCGGTTTGCTGCCAGTCGCCCAGTTCATAGGTGACTTTTGCCAGGCAACTGCCGCGGGCGATCATTTCAGCTCGGCGGTTTTTGGCTTTGGCCGCGAGATCAGTTGCGCTCAGGCAATCTGCCTGGGCATCGGCAAACTTGTTCAGATAGAGCCGGATGTGACCGCGGACCGACAGGTTGGCCATTTCAATATCCGGCAGCTTCTCGCGCCGGGCAATTTCGATGCAGGTATTGTAATGGTCTTCCGAAGACTGGAACCGGGCCATGAACAATCCGGCGTCGCCCAATCCGCTTTCGGCCTTTGCCTCGTCAAAGGCGGCACCCAGCTTGCGCGCCAGATCGCGGGATCGGGTGTGGTATTTAACACCGTTCTGCAAGTCGCCGATGGGAAAGCACAAATTACCGTGCAGGGCATACAGACGGGTCAGCAAATCCTCAAAGCCATGGGTCGTGGCCAGGGCCTCGGCCTGTTCAAGGGCCGCAAAGGCCTCGTCAAAGCGGTCGACGATGCGCATGCATCCGGTCATTCCGAGCAACAGCTCTACAGTCTGGCGGCTATCATCGGGAACTGATTTCGCCAGCGCGGCCAGGGCTTTTCTGTAATACGAGATGGCTTCGACGTTGGCCCATCGGGCCGTTGCCTTGCTGGCAGCGGCGCGCCAGAGGGGGAGGGCCCGTTCCGGCCTGCCGGCTTCGCCGAAATGAAAGGCCAGGGTTTCCGGCTCCATTGTTTCTGTCGCCGGGTGCAGGCGCAAAACCGCTTCGGCGATGTCGTTGTGGATCTCCTTGCGGCGACGGATCAGCAATGACTGATAGGCGATATCGCGGACCAGGGCATGGCGAAACTCGAACAGACCTTCGCCCAGATCGGTACGGGGAATCAGAAGACCGGCGCTCAGCAAATCCAGCAACCCGCGCTCGCTGTTTGTGCCGTCCGTTTGTGACAGGGCGTGCAGCACGTTTTGATCGAGAAACCGGCCGATGACGGCGGCTTTCTGGGCAGTCAGTTTTGTCGGTCCCAGCCGGTCGAGCCGGGCCATCAGCGAATCCTGCAGGCTGGTCGGCACGGCTATGTCGGAACCGTCGGAAGAGCCGGCACCTGATTCGACGACAGACCGGGTCAATTCCTCCACATACAGGGGGATCCCGTCGGCATGCTCGATCAGGGATCTGCGAACGCTCGCCGACAGAGCGGAGGATCCGGCAACGGTATCGATCATCTGTGCCGCGTCATCTCCGGACAGGCGGCCAAGGATGATTTTGTGGATGTCGGTTGCTTCCTTCCAGTCCGCAGAAAACGAAGGGTGGAAGGTGATGATCAGCAATGTTGACATATGTGCACAATGACTGACCAGCCGGCTCATGAACTCTGACGTCGATGGGTCCAGCCATTGCACGTCTTCAAAGACCATCACCTGCGGACGCCGCGCCGCCATTTCCTCATGCAGTTGCAGCAGCGTCTCCAATAGTCTGGCTTTTAAGGCGGCAGCATCCAGATTGTGGGCAACCGCGGGGTCGGCGGCAATTCCGAGAAAATCGTGCAGAATAACCGGCACATCCGCCATCAAAGCCGGAAACGACGTCAGCCATCTGTGTAAAACGCCGGATGGATTTTCGCTGTAGCCTGCATCGAAGGCCTTCAGGCTGGCTTCCAGCATTTGGCGAACCGGTCGGAGGGCGCTGTCGGGATGAAATTCCGATGCCCTGATTTCGATGATCGGGATCTCGGGGTCCGCCAGCAACTGCCGGAACGCGGCGACCAAATGGGTTTTGCCGAAACCGGTGTCGCCGATGACCGTGACAACCTGGCCATGCCCCCGCACCGCGCGTTGCCACAAGCTCTGCAATTGCGCCAGCTCATCCTGCCGTCCGACCACGCTAACCGGCTGCGCTAAATGGGCGGTTCTTGACTGGTCCGTGATTTCGCCCGCGGCCCGATAGGCATGGACGGCGCCGGAAATTCCTTTCAGGGTTTGCGGTCCCAGATCGTCAAAGGCCAGCGCTCCCGCCAGCAGACCCCGGGTGGCTTCGGAAACAACCACCGTGCCGGGCTCAGCAAGGGCCTGCAGGCGGGCCGCTAAATTCGGTGTTTCACCCAGAACCGCGCGCTCTTCTGACGCCCCTTCGCCAATCAGGTCACCAACAACCACCTGTCCCGTGGCAATCCCGATCCGTACAAACAGCGGGGTTCCGTCGGGCAGGGTCTGGTTACCGATATCGGCGACAATATCGAGCCCGGCGCGAACGGCGCGTTCGGGGTCGCGTTCATGGGCATGCGGATAGCCGAAATAAACCAGCAATCCATCGCCCATATAACGCGCAATATATCCGCCGTAGCGGCTGATGTGGCGTTTGCAGCTTTCCTGGTAGGTTGACAGAATCTCGCTCAAATCCTCCGGGTCCATGATTTCGCTCATGGCTGTCGAGCCCACGAGATCGCAAAACATCACGGTCAGTTGCCGGCGCTCGGCTTCGGAGACCTGTTTTTTCGGCGGTTGCACCGGCAGTTCCGTCAGGCTTGCCCCACAGTCGCCGCAGAACTTATGGCCCGGTTCGTTGGCAAACCCGCAGGCCCGGCACAGAAGGCTCAGGGCCTGTCCGCAATGACCGCAGAATTTATGGCCATCCGGATTGGATTTGTTGCAATGTGTACAGTCCATGCGTGATTTATTCCCCCAGATCCTGCGCACCAAAGGCGGATCGATAGGCACTCAGTGCCGCCTGACCTCCGGTATGCAGAAAAACAAGTGTATCGTCCCGGTTAAAGGTGCCATTGCGGATATGGGCGATCAGCCCGGCCATGGCCTTGCCGGTATAGACCGGGTCGAGAAGCAGGCCCTCGTGGCGGGCGCATAAGCTGACGGCTTCGATCATCTGGGCATTGGGCTGGCCATATCCCGGCCCGTAAAATCCCCCGTCACAGTGGACCTGGTTGTCGGCGACAAGCGGGCCGGTACCTAATAGCTGTTCCGTCTGGCGCACCAGATCCAGGACTTTTATCGCCTGCTCCCTGCCGGGGCGGCTGACGGTGATGCCATGAACGGGAATTACCCTGTCCTGCAGTGCCAGTCCCAGCAGCAGGCCAGCCTGTGTGCCCTGGCTGCCCGTGGCGTGGATAATGGCGGTCATTTCAATTTGGCGATCCGTGGTTTGACGCAAAAGCTCAAATGCGCAATCCACATAGCCCAAAGCACCGAGCGGGTTTGATCCGCCGGCGGGAATGAAAAAGGTCTTCGCCCCGGCCCTGCCTAACGCATCGGCCAGCTTTTGCCCGTCGCCGTTCAGGTCCGCGCTGTGATCGCAGTAATGCAGCTTTACGCCCATTAACTGATCGAGCAATAGATTGCCGTTGGTTGCGTAATCCAGGTCTCTGATAACTTCGCGCTGCAACAGGACCTCACATCGCAAGCCCGTTTTGGCCGCTGCCGCAACGGTTTGCCGCACATGGTTGGACTGAACGGCACCTACGGTTACCAGGGTGTCAGCCTTCCGGGCCAATGCCTCGGCAACCAGAAATTCGAGCTTTCGGGTTTTGTTGCCACCCGTGGCCAGGCCCGTGCAGTCATCGCGCTTCACATAAATGCGTGGCCCGGCCAGCAGCCGGCTCAGATTATCCAGCGGTTCCAGGGGGGTCGGCAGATGGGCGAGGGGGAGTCTCGGAAAATCTGATATATCCATCGCTGGCTTCTCCGAAAATGGGTTTTCCATACCGACACGGCTGTTATGATGGCATTAGTTGATTGAAGGAGAAAGAGCCGCATGTCCGAAATGACCGAAAAAACCCATGACCTCTGTTATATGCCGGCAACCCAGCTGCTGGATCTCTATGCCTGGAAGACGGTTTCTCCGGTCGACGTCGCCAAAGCCGTGTTCGCACGCATTCACGCCGTCAATGATACGGTCAATGCCTTTACGCTTCTGACCGAGGAACTGGCAATGGAAGCGGCACGCCAGTCGGAAGCGCGCTGGAGCCGGGGCGAAGCCAAGGGCCTCCTTGATGGCATCCCGGTTTCGGTCAAGGATATCGTCCTCCATAAGGACTGGCCGACCCTGCGTGGATCGCGCGCGATCCCGGACGATCAAGCGCACGACGAAGATGCGCCCTGTGTGGCACGCCTGCGCGAACATGGGGCCGTCTTTATTGGCCGCACCGCGACCCCCGAATTTGGCTGGAAGGGTGTTACCGACAGCCCGCTCAGTGGGATCACCCGCAACCCCTGGGACATATCAAAGACTCCGGGCGGGTCCTCCGGTGGCGCTTCTGTTGCCGCGGCGCTGGGCATGGGGGCGTTGCATATCGGCACTGACGGCGGCGGCTCGGTGCGGATTCCCTCGGGATTTACCGGTACTTTCGGCCTGAAACCCAGTTATGGCCGGGTTCCGGCCTATCCGGCAAGCCCCTTCGGGACGCTCGCCCATATTGGCCCGATGACCCGGACAGTGGCCGATGCGGCCCTGATGATGAACGTTCTGGCCGAGCCCGATGCCCGCGACTGGACGGCACTGCCCTACGACCCCTGGAACTATCAAACGGGCCTGGAACTGGGCGTCAAGCGGTTGCGGATCGGCTTTAGCGCCAATCTGGGTTATGCCGATGTTGATCCGGAAATTGCCCAACTGGTGAGCGATGCGGCGGCCGTATTTGCCGAACTGGGTGCCGAGGTCGAGGCCGTTGATCCGGGTTTCGATAACCCGCTCGATTGTTTTAACACGCACTGGTATACCGGTGCTCGGCGTCTGGTGACCCGTTTTTCCGCAGCGCAGCAGAAAGTTATGGATCCGGGACTGCTGGAAATCGTCGAGACGGCTTCGCATTTCACTTTGCCGGCCTATATGGATGCAGTCGATGAACGCGCGGCCCTCGGCCTGACCATGAACCGGTTCCACGACACCTATGATCTGTTACTGACACCAACCCTGCCGATTCCGGCCTTTGAAGCGGGCCAGGAACTGTCCGACCCGGCCAGTCAATCGCGCTGGCCCGACTGGACCCCGTTTTCCTATCCCTTCAACCTGACCGGACAGCCTGCCTGCTCGGTGCCCTGCGGGTTTACCCGGGCCGGGTTGCCGGCAGGACTGCAGATTGTCGGGCCTATGCACGGCGATCCACTGGTGATGCGGGCCGCCGCCGCCTTCGAAGCCGTGCGGCCTTTCAAAATGCCCCTAAACCCGATCAGTTTCTAGATGTTCGGGCTTTGTGCATGCCAGTCGGTTGCCGTCTCGTAGGCCTGGCCAACCCGGTACAGGGTCTTTTCGTCAAAGGGACGGCCAACCAGCTGAAAGGACACCGGCAAGTTCGGTCCGGTAAATCCGCAGGGCACGTTCAGGCCCGGCAGACCGAGATAGTTTACCGGTCGGGTGCAGCGGCCGATCAGATTGGTCAGGGCAAAGAAATTGGCGCTTGAGGCATCGCTGGACTGGGCGGTTGTGGGGATCGGTATGGGAATGACCGGGGTGTGCAGGACGTCGGCTGTCTCGAACACCGCGGCGGCGAAATCAGCCAGTATCCGGGCACGTCCGTTGAGGGCCTCCAGATAACCGCTGGCCGGCATCAGCAAACCGGCTGAAAAGCGGTTGCGGGTTTGTTTGCCATAGTCATCCCAGCGGTTTTTTAACCAGTCCTTATGCAGGGCAACGCCTTCGGTTGTGGTCATCAGGCCGCAGAGTGCGTTGGTGACGGCAATGGAGCTGGGCAATTTGACGGGCACCAGAATGCCGCCCAGGGATTCCAGCACATCTAAACTGGCGCGGACGATGGCTTCGATTGCCGGGTCCATATCGTCGTAAAAATAGGTTTCCGGGATGCCGATGCGCAGGCCCCGGATGCCGGTATCGATACCGTCCAGATAATCCGGCACCGGCAGGGGCGACGACGTCGGGTCTTTTTCGTCGCGTCCGGAAATAGCCCGCATCATCAGGGCGTTGTCCTTGATCGTGCGTGTCAGGGGCCCGACCGTATCGAGGGAATGGGACAGCGGCATGGCTCCATAACGGCTGACCCGTCCATAGGTGGGCTTCATGCCGACCAGACCGCAGGCCGCCGCCGGCAGGCGGATCGAACCGCCGGTGTCGGAGCCCAGGGCGCCATAGACAATGCGCGCGGCCACCGACACGCCGGAACCGCTGGATGAGCCGCCGGTCATGTGGTCCCGGTTCCAGGGGTTTTTCGGTGTCGGCATGACATCGTTGTGGCCGGTGACGCCAAGCGCAAATTCGACCATGTTGAGGCGCGCGATGTCCAGGGCACCGGCGGCATCGAGCCGGCTCAGGGCTGTTGATGTGTGGTCGGGAACAAAGGAAGCGCGAATTTTTGATCCGCAGCCACTGATCCGCCCGGCCCGGTAGTACATGTCCTTATGGGCCAGCGGCACACCCAGCAGCGGCGGCGGGTTATCGGTCGTGTCCCGCAATGCGTCGGCGGCCCGGGCATCCTTGCGTGCCTGCACGGCCATAATTTCGGCGGCGCAGTCAAGGACCGGGTTCAATGTCTGCATGCGGCTCAGGCAGGCATCGGTGACCTCGACCGCAGATAGCTGGCGTTTTGCCAGGGCGGCGGCAACATCATGCAGGCTCAGGGATGTGATTTCGGTACTCATTTTTTCAACTCATCCGGCGCCAGGGCATGCAGCAGGGCAAAGAACTGGCTGGGTTCGCGCTCAAAAGCCGCATCGATCGACGCCGTTGCCGAAGCTGCGCAAAAGACATCAGCGGTCTGTGCCGTCGGGGTCAACCGGTCTTCAGTGCGTTCAACCCCCTGGTAGCGTTTCAGCCAGCCCGATACTGCCTCGGTCTTTTCATTTTGCATGTGATTGATCCCTGTTTTGTTATAGGTATGGGTGTAGTTGGGATTGATTGAAATGGGAAGTGTAAAATGGATCTAGTCGAACGGGTATTGGATTTCTGGTATGCGGGAAATATCCATGAGAAGCGAAAAGCCTGGTTTGTAAAAGACCCGGCCTTTGATGACGAAATTCGCCATCGCTTTGGCACAGATGTCGAGCGGGCAGCCGCCGGGCAGCATGATGGTCTGGCTGACAGTGCAGAGGGGGCACTGGCCTTGTTGATCCTGCTCGATCAGTTTCCGCGCAATATATACCGCAATGATCCGCAGACTTTTGCCGCCGATGGCAAGGCGCTGGCGGTGGCCAAAGCGGCCATTGCCCAAGGCCATGATGCCGGGCTGACGCCCTTCCAGCGGATTTTTTTCTATCTGCCGTTCGAACATAGCGAAGACCTGGTGGATCAGGAGCGGGCGGTTGAACTGTGCACCGGGCTGGGAGATGCGGATTATCTGAAATACGCGATTGCCCATCGCGATGTGATCGCCCGGTTCGGCCGGTTTCCCCATCGCAATGTGGTATTGGGGCGGCAGTCGAGCGACGCGGAAATCGAGTTCATGAAAACATTTAATGCCTTCTGATCACTGGCAAGTGAAAACAGGACGCCTATATTTCTGGTATAATTCAGTCAGGAGTGGATAGGTAACATGATTCGATTTCTTATGAAGACAGTTCCTGTTGGTTTTGCTGCGGTATTCTTTGTGTCGGCCTGTGCGATACAGGACGGGGCGCATACGGGATTGCGGGCGCTGAGCGAGACGGATGGAGCCGTGGTCATTGAGACGCCTCCGTTTGATCAGGGCGCCGAGCAAAGGATCATCTATGCCAGCTCGATTGAACGGGAGGAATATGCGCTTTTTAACGCGGACAATCGCCAGTCTGAAATTATCTATATTACAACCCGGCATCTGCATCTGACCAATCTGGTCATTGACCAGTTTTTGGGTCTGGACGAAGTGCTCGCCAGTTTCCGTCAAAATCAGGTGGAAAAACCGGTCCAGGGCGAGGCCTTCAAAACAACGGCCCGAAACATCCGCTACTGGGCCAAGCCCTATCAACTGCCAAATTCCGGAAAGTCCTGTGCCGCTTTTGCCGGGCGTTGGGACATGCCTGGCGATGACCTGCGCGCCTCGAAGGCGCTGTTCGGCTATTATTGTGAAGCCGGTCGGGCACCCTTGTCGGCAGATTTCATCACAGCGTTTATCGGCACGATCGGGGTGCGCGGGATTACCGCCAACCGGCTGGAGCAGGCGGTTCAGGTTCCCAGGCTGACAGCGGAGCCCAGCCAGCAGGAGCTGTTGGCGCGGGTCCGTGGAGATGCTGGCGGAACCCGGGGCAACAGCCGGTTTCCCTATACCTCCGTGCGGCATTTCAATCGTGGCAACGATTGCCGGTTACTGCCCAATTGCTAATCGTCTATTTGCGCAGATCGATCTCGATGGCGGTTAACGGCCCGGTGACCGGGAATCTGGCGTCATCGAAGGAGGGCGGGCCGAAAAACACCCCGGCATTATTTGAAAACCCGAAACTTTCCAGCGGGATGCCGAAAATGATCTGATCAAATTCGTGATTGGCGTTGGCATCGTGATAGACGGCAATTGCGTAATCACCCGGGGCAATGGCTTCGAAACGCAGCTCCGCCCTGTTGTTGCCGATGCGAACTTTTTCTTCTTTGAAAACCCCTTCCTGATAGGGGAAGTGGTCAGCCTTGTTGAACAGGGCGATATGCACGTCACCCTTGTTATCCTGCAAACCACGGATCACCACCTCAAGGGTAGCCGCCGAACAGGTTGCCGACAAAATCAGCAGGGCCAATGCACCGAAAACAACGAGAATTCGCACCATAAAACGTCCGCGTGTGTGTCTGGGCAGGGAGTTTTAAACGTTAATGTTTAAATAATAGCCGCGCGGAACATCATCGCGCAACGGCTCGTTATTGTTGAGAACGGAATTGAGCCGTCGCAGGCCCCGTTTCTCCTGCTCCGACTGAGACGGCTCCGCCGTACTGGCGCGGGCTTTCACATCGCGAACCGTGTCGCCCTGGTAGCCCGATCCGCGGCCGACGCTGGCGGGTCTTCCGGCAATAAGATTATTCAGGTTTGTTTCCATGGATGCAATTTAGCCCATAAAGGTTAACGGAATCTCTACGCCCATCAGGCCGCCGACTCGGGTCTGATTTCGATCAGCATAAACAATCCCGGCCCCTGCCGCCAGCCCCTGAAATCAGTTGTTTTCTGTTGAGTCTCAAGGTGTTATAACTTTCCCCCAGTTATAATGGGGGTTAGAGTTGTGCCCAAAACGCGAGAACAAACGCCACGTCAGCAGGGGCGTAATGCCGATACGGAACACAATTTTCTGGATCTCGGCAACGGCCCTTTTGCCGACCGCATCCATATGGGTGGTATGCGGTTGTCGACGCGTATCAATATATACCTGATTTTCAGTTTTGCCGCCCTGGTGGTTTTTGCCGGTATGTATATTTATGTGGACCAGCGGGTCGACCGGACGCTGACCGTCTGGCGCAACTCCCAGAACGTGGCGGAACTGGTCGGGCGCATTGAAACGGGCGTCGCCAAGATCAACAGCCAGGAAAAACAATTCCTGCTCAGCAAGGATGTGACCGCGGCGGAGGCTTTTGATCAGGACATCAACGATGTCTCGAAGGCTTTGGACAAACTGTACAGACTGCCGGAAAGCATGCCGGTTCGCCAGACCATCGCCACCCTGCGCGATGGTCTGGTCCAGTATGACGAACAGTTTGTCGATGTGGTAAGGGCTGAACGGGTCCTTGGCATCGCCGATGAATCGGGGATCAGTGCCCGTTTGCAGGAAACAACCCAAACCCTGCAAATCCGGTTTCGCCAGGCCGGACATGCCAATCTGGCCGATCAGATCTCCCGGATCAACAGCCAGGGCAAGGAAACCCTGTCGTCGGGCTTTCGCCAGGGCGTTGATGAAATTCAAAACCGCTATGCAACCCTGCATGCATTTCTCGAATCCGCGGAAATTGCGCCCCGGCCCAAGGCGGACATGACGGATCTGTTGAAATCCCATGAAACCGACATGTTGACGTTGATCAACCAGCGCTTTGCCCTTGATAGTGAAACCGAGCGGTTTAACGATATCCTGGCCTATGTGGCCCCCAGCCTTGAGCGGCTGGGCAGCTTTTCCCGGGATCAGACCGTTTCGGCAACCCGGGCTCTTGAGAAAATCCAGGCCTTTGCCCGCTACACCATCGCCGGCGGCAGCGCCGCAATTCTGCTGTGGCTGATTTTTGTCGGTCTGCTGCTGATGCGCAGCATGTCGAACGGAATTCGCGCGCTGGCGATCTCGGCCCAGCGCATTGCCGCGGGCGAACGCAATGTGATTGTACCGGGGCGCGGCAATATTGACGCGGTCGGACAGGCGGCCCGGGCGCTCGATCGCTGGGCGGATGATTTGAACCTGCTCGATCAATTGCGCCAGGAACTGGATCAAACCCAGCGCAAACTCAAATCGGTCATTGCCGAGTCAGATGTGCGCGCGGCGACGGCGGTTGCAACGGCGAAAGCGGCGTTCATCGCCGATATTGCCGCCGAACCGGAACCACCGGAAGCCTATATGCCAGCCCCGGAACTGCCGCCCGAGCCAATTCCGGAACGCGAACCGGCGCCGGAACGGGAGCCGGAGCCGGAGGAAGTGGCCGGTTATGAGCCGCGTTATATTCCCTCACCCCTGGCCCCCAATGTGGGCATGGGCCCGATCTCCTCGGTCAGCCAGCAGCTCGCTCATTTCAGCGAATATGTCACGGCCGCAGCCGCCGATGTTGAGCGCACCGAGCAATTGATCATGTCGTTGCAGGAGGCCACCGGGCAGCTCGAAAACCTGGGCGGTCTGGTCACCTCGGTGCGCGATCAGACCAACCTGCTGGCCTTCCATACGACCAGCCGCGACGGCCGTCCGATGGATACGGAAAACCTGATTCCCTTCAACGAAGAAGGCCGGCGACACGCGGAAGGCCCGTTTGTCGATCACGGCCTGGCCCAGCGTTTTGATGCGATCCGTGATATCACCGAACGCGCCGAACGCACCGTACAGGCGATCCGCATATCCATGCAGAACGTGACCGCCATGGCCGACGAAATTGGCGCCACCGCCTCCACCCAGGCCCTGGAAGCGACCAACAAGCTGTTGTCGCAGTCTGAATACCTGCAATCCATGCTCGATGACATCGTCCATAAAATCGCACCCCGGGGACAGAAGAAGCTGTCGGACCCGGGCCAGCAGTCGCCGTACTCCCAGAGTTTTCAGCCGGGTAAAAAGAGCTAGTCTTTCGCCGTCGCCGAACAGGACCTGCCAGCCCGGTGAACCTGATGCGCAGACTAAGCCGCGATGATCAGGCTGCCCGCCAGGGGCCGGGTTCAATCCTCAGTGCCTAGCGGAACATCACCAGAATCACCCAGCCATTGATCACCAGCTTTCTGTAAAGCCGCAGCCCGCGCGCCCTATGTGCGGCGATCACCCGGTTGGCGTCGCGCTCGAGCAGGCCTGACAGGATGGCGAACTGGCGGCGCTTTGGATTGCGCCTGAGGTTGCGGTACAGATCGCCGGCCATGCTGACCAGCGGGTTTGCCAGAATATTGCAGACGATCAGATCATAAGGGCCGTTATGGCGGACCAGGTTCGAGGCGTAGCCATCGCCCGCCGTGGCGCGGATCAGTTTCTTCAGCCCGTTCTGTCTGGCATTTTCAATGGTCACGCGGGTTGCTTCGTCATCGATGTCGCTGGCGATCACCGGGCGTGCCCAGGTTTTTGCCGCTGCCATGGCGAGGATGCCGGACCCGCATCCCATATCGAGAATCCGGTTGAACCGGTAGCGCCGGGCCAGGGCTTCCATGACCCGGAGGCAGCCTTCGGTGGTGGCGTGCTCGCCGGAACCGAAGGCGGAGCCGGAATCAAGCACCAGTTCGATCAGCCCGCCGACCGGTTTGTTCTGGATATGGGTGCCATGGATGTAGTAGCGCCCGACCCGGAGCGGCGGAAAATCCATGAGGTTTTCGGCGAGCCAGTTTTTCGGTGGCACCAGATCAAAATAGACTTTCGGCATCGCAATCTGGCGGGCCTTTGCCAGCAGGTTGAGCTTGGCGCTGATCCCCTGGGAATCAGGCTCGGCGGCCGTGTAGCCCTCGATTTTCCAGTCCCCGGTTTTCTGATCTTCGAAAGAGGTCAGGGCCAGGCACCAGGGTTCAAGCAAATCTTCGAAGGCATCGTGGTGATCTTTGGGCACGCGAAAATCAATTCGCCGCAGGAAGCTGGGCATGGTCATGGGGGGGTCAGGTCCGTTCTACAAAACTGTCGACGACTTTTTTGGTGCCGGCTTTCTCGAAGGCCACTTCCAGCTTGTTGCCGTCAATGGCGATGATTTTTCCGTAACCGAATTTCTGGTGAAAAATACGCTCGTTCAGGGTAAAGGCCGGGCCGTTGTCGGACCCGCTGCTGTCCGCCCAGGACAGATTCTCCGTCCGCCGTTTTGGCTGGGCGGCGGCGCGCCGGGCGGCCCAGGTGGACTGGCGAAATTCAGCCGGGGCATCAAAGCCGAACGACGGTTCAACCGAGCGCCCGGTATCGCCGAGGCCGGGGTTGGCGGTATGCGCGATATGTTCGACCGGCAGCTCGTCGATGAACCGCGACGGATAGGCGCTTTGCCATTTGCCGTAGATCCGGCGATTGGAGGCATAGAGAATGGTTGCCCGCTTGCGGGCCCGGGTCAGGCCGACATAGGCCAGCCTGCGTTCTTCTTCCAGACCTGACGCGCCGCTGTCATCGAGCGAGCGCTGGTGCGGGAACAGGCCGTCTTCCCAGCCCGGCAGAAATACGGTTTCAAACTCCAGCCCCTTGGCCCCGTGCAGGGTCATCATGGTGACCTTGTCCAGTTCCTGGGATTCTTCGTTTTCCATCACCAGACTGACGTGTTCGAGAAAGCCGCCGATGTTTTCGAAGTCCTCCAGAGCGACAACCAGTTCTTTCAGGTTGTCGAGACGGCCCGGTGCGTCGGTGGCTTTGTTTTCGCGCCACATGGCGGTGTAACCGCTCTCGTCCAGGATGGTGCCGACCAGTTCCGGATGATGCATCACCGATACCAGTTTGCGCCAGCGCTCGAAGTCATTCATCAGGGCGGCCAGGGTAGCGCGCACCTTCGGTCTGAACTCGTCGGTTTCAACCAGCCGCAGCACCGCCCGGGTCAGTGATATGCCCTCGGCGCGGGCAAACTGATGAATGGTCTGCATGGCCGCCTTACCAATGCCACGCTTGGGCAGATTGATGATCCGTTCAAAGGCCAGATCATCATCGGGCTGCACGGTTACCCGCAGATAAGCGATCGCGTCGCGGATTTCCTGACGCTCATAAAAGCGTGCCCCGCCGATGATCCGGTAGGGAACACCGAGCGTAATCATGCATTCTTCAAATTCGCGGGTCTGGAAGCTGGCGCGCACCAGGATAGCGATTTCGTTAAGCGCATGGTCCTTGCGGTGCAGGGTCTCGATCGCATCACCGACCACGCGGGCCTCTTCCTCCCCGTCCCAGACACCGCGCACCTGAACCGGCTCGCCGTCGTTGGCGTCGGTCCACAGCGTCTTGCCGAGCCGTCCCTCGTTATGGGAAATCAGACCTGATGCGGCCGCCAGAATATGCGGGGTTGAGCGGTAGTTGCGTTCCAGGCGGACAATGGCGGCATCAGAAAAATCCTCGTCGAAGCGCAGGATATTGCCGACCTCGGCACCGCGCCAGGAATAGATCGACTGATCATCATCACCGACGCAGCAGATGTTCTTGTGCTTTTGCGCCAACAACCGCAGCCACAGGTACTGGGCGACGTTGGTATCCTGGTATTCGTCGACCAGGACGTAGCGGAACTGGTTCTGGTAGTCGGCAAGAATCTGCGGATGGTCCTGAAACAGTTTCAGACAAAGCAGCAGTAAATCGCCGAAATCGGCCGCATTCAAAACCGCAAGCCGCTGCTGGTATTCGCCATACAGAGACAGGATGCGGCCCTCGTCGGCATCGCTGCCTTCACCCGGCGTCACTTTGTCCGGCATCAGCCCACGATCTTTCCAGCGCTGGATGGTGCCGGCAATAACCCGGGCCGGCCAGCGCTTTTCATCAATCTCATGGACGTCGATCAGTTGTTTGATCAGCCGGATCTGGTCATCCGTATCGAGGATCGTGAAGTTGGATCTGAGCCCGGCGGCTTCCGCATTGGCCCGCAGCATCCGCGCACCAACGGCATGAAACGTGCCGACCCACCAGCCTTCGACGGGGCGGTGGATCAGCGACGCGACGCGCTCTTTCATTTCCCGGGCCGCCTTGTTGGTAAAGGTGACCGCCAGCACTTCCCAGGGCCGGGCCTTGCCCTGCAGCAGGATATGGGCCAAGCGGGTGGTCAGGACCCGGGTTTTCCCGGTCCCCGCACCGGCCAAGACAAGCAGCGGTCCGTCCACGGTTTGCACGGCTTCGAGCTGGGTCTCGTTCAGGTTCTGCAAATAGTCCATGGATGCAGTGCCGCCAGCCATAGGTGCGGGGGCCGCGGGATGCGGATCAGGGGCGGCTTCGGACGGGGCGGCTAAATCAAAAGGGTCGGACATGGAACGTTTTATAGCATGCCCGCCCGGATGAGCCATCAACAGATGCAGATAAATGAGCAGGCAGGTAAGAAATCGCCAGTTGTCCGCATGGCCTGAAATTCCCACCCATTCACTGCAAGTTTACCAACGCCGCGATCTGCTTGTGATATACTTCGCTGCTTGAAAATGAGGCCGTAAGGAGGTCGTGATGCTGCGCAGATGGTTGACCCATACATTTCAGACCCTGATCCTGTCGGTTTTTCTCGGTATATGCGTTGTCGCTCCGCTCAGGGCCGCGGTTGATTTCAAGGAAGTTCTCAAATCGGTGGTTATGGTGCAGGCCCAGGTACCGTCGGCAGCGCGGACCGCCGACAGGCTGGGAACGACGCGCCAGGGAAGCGGTGTGGTGATCGATGACAAAGGCCTGATTCTGACCATTGGTTATCTGGTTATGGAAGCCGATCAAACCTCGGTGGTGACGGCTCTGGGCAACACCATCCCGGCAACCCCTGTTGCCTACGATCACACCAGCGGCTTCGGATTGGTGCGGGCCCTTGCACCGCTCGGCGTCGGACCGCTGACACTGGGGTCATCGGCGGCGATGTCGGAAAAGTCGATTGCCCTGATCATGTCGCTGGGTGAATCACGGCCGGTCACGCCGGTGCAGGTGGTATCCCGCCGGGCCTTTGCCGGGAGCTGGGAATACCTGCTGGAGCGGGCCATTTATACCATGCCTGCGCATCGGGAGTTTGGCGGTGCCGCGTTAATCAATGACCAGGGACAACTGGTTGGTATCGGCTCCCTGTTTGTCAGCGATGCGATGGGTTCGGATGCCCTCACACCGGGCAATATGTTCGTGCCGACGGATCTGCTGAAACCGATACTGGCCGATCTGCTGGCCAATGGCCGGCGCACACAGGCGTCCCCGCCCTGGCTTGGTATTTATACAGATGCCCAGGGCGGCCGGGTGATTGTGACACGGGTTGCCGATGCCGGGCCCGGGCAGAGAGCCGGGATCAAAGCCGGCGACATTGTCATGGGGGTTGGCGGCAGGCGGGTTTCAGACATGGTCGATTTCTATCAGCGCGTCCGCGACAGCGGCACGGCCGGCGCGGCCATCGATATTGACCTGCTGCCGCACGGCGTGGGGTCGCTTGAAATTAAAAAAGTAACGGTAACATCCGAGGACCGTCACGACTGGCTGAGCAAGCCACAATCGCATTGAAGCGGCATCGGCCGCCTTGCCTGTTGCGATAGCCCGGCGTGCCTATTCGCCGTGTTCTTCGTGGCGGGTCTGCAACAACAGTTTGTTGTAGGCAGCCATCACCTCGCGATGATGAACACAGCCTTTGAAGGTCATCGATGCGGTGTCGTCGACAACGGCAATATGTTCCTCGCCGGAATCCCGCATCACCGACAGGGCGGTTTCGAGATCGTCAGCCACGGTCAAAACCGGCGGATGCAGGCGCGCCACATCGCTGGCCGTGATCAGATCATCAAAGCCATGGTCAAAAGCCGACTCGCTCAAATCGGCAAAGGTAACGGTCCCATACAGTTGGCCTGAATCGCGCAGCACAAATATTTCTCCGAGCGGTGATTTCTGCAGTTTGATCCGCAGATCCTGCAAACATTCGCTCATCTGGATCGATTCCCCGTCATTGGAATAGACCTCGGAGATCCGGATTGACTTCATGATCTCGGTCTCGAAGCCTTCCTTGACATCGATTCCGCGTCGCTTCAGTTGATTGTTGAAAAACGAGCGGCCGAAGAAATGGTGGGTTATTTCCGACGAGGCCACCACGGCAAGCATCACGCCCAGGGTCAGGGCATAGTTGCTGGTCATCTCGAAGATAATCAGGGTTGTTGAAATCGGTGCTCCCATGACGGCGGCGGCGACAGCGCCCATACCGACGATGGTATAGGCGCCAGGTCCGGAAGACAGCTCTGGAAAGAAATGGGTGGCGACAATGCCGAAGGAGCCGCCGACCATGGCCCCGATCACCAGGGACGGGCTGAAAACCCCGCCACCAAAACCCCAGCCGATGCAGGCCGCAGTGGCGGCTATCTTGGCGAGGCCAATGACGACCATGGTATAGAAACCAAACTGCAAAAGCAGGGCGGATTCCGTGGTCCCGTAACCGACCCCTAACACCTGCGGGTAAAACAGAGCGATCAGGCCGACCAGCAATCCGGCGAACATGGGGCGGATCCATATCGGCAGTTTGGTTTTGTCGGCCAGATCCTGCGCCAGAAAAATCGAGCGCATGAAGACAATGGAGGCAACGCCGGCAACAATTCCCAACAGGACAAATGCGGGAAATTCCCAGAAAGAAGCGATGATTTTTGATTCCAGGGCAAAGGCCGGAAAATCGCCAAAGAAAGTCCGTGACAGGGCGGTTGACGCGACACTGGCGATGACGATCGGGGCAAATGCCTTGAGCGCGTAATGGCCGACCACCACCTCGCTGGCGAAAAGCGCGCCGGCTATGGGTGCGTTAAACGAGGCGGCAACGGCGGCACCAACGCCACAGCCCAGCAGCGTACGGCGCAGGGATCGCGTGAGATGCAGGCGCTGGCTGATCCATGCACCGAGGGTCGCGCCGATATGCACGGCCGGGCCTTCGCGGCCGACCGAGGCCCCGGCACCGATTGAAATGGCGCTTGCCAGCGCCGCACCGAAACCGGCTTTGGCAGACATGCGGGCACCGCGCAGGGCATTCGCCTCGATCACATCGGCAACCCCCTGTGGCCGCCGGTTCGGCATAAAGTGGTAGATAAACAGACCAACCACCAGCCCGGCACCGGCCGGTACCAGGATAATCTGCCACCAGGGCAATTCCTGGGCATGCTGGAACAGGCGTTCCGAGCCGGAATGAAAGAGTGCCAGTTGGATGGTGGAAATCAGTTCGCGAAAGCCGACAACCGCCGCCCCCGTGAGTGCGCCAACAGTCAGCCCCAGGGCAGAAAGCACCATATGGTCGTTTCTGAGCAGGCGCCGCAGCGAAATCAAAATTCGCGAATAGGTAAGGCTAGGCTTTTTCATGATTCACCGAGCTAGTATGGTAGATTAGATCGGTGAAGAAAACCTTTATGAAACAGCTTCGTACGGCAATCAGAAATTAGTTCAGGGGAACATCAATGGAATAGCCGGCAGCGCGAACGGTCCGGATCAGGTTTGTCGTTCCCGGCAATTGCATGGCCTTGCGCAGACGTCGGATATGGACGTCGACGGTTCTTGATTCGACGTAGATATCGCGTCCCCAGACCCGGTCGAGCAATTGTTCGCGGGAAAACACGCGCCCCGGCTTTTCCAGAAATACCCGCAGCAGGCGGTATTCCGTTGGCCCCAGGTGGATATTGGTGCCGCTGCGGCTGACCCGATGTTCCTCCAGATTCATGGAAATATCCTCAAACTCAAGCACATCCATGGATTTTTCCGGATGGCTTCGCCGCAGCACCGCCTTGATCCGGGCAATCAGTTCGGTCGGTGAAAACGGTTTGATGACATAATCGTCGGCACCGGTTTCCAGGCCGCGAATGCGTTCAGACTCTTCGCCCTTGGCCGTCAGCATGATGATCGGCATTCGCTTCGTCTCGCTGTTCTGGCGGATCTGTCGGCAAATTTCGATGCCCGACAGGTTGGGTAACATCCAGTCCAGAATGACAAGGTCCGGTTCTTCCGTGAGGATCGCGTTGACCGCTTCGTCGCCCTCACTGACAACTGATGCCTTGTATCCTGCGTTTTCCAGATTGTACTGCAGCAGTTCGCTCAGGGACGGATCATCTTCAACAATCAGAATATGGGCTTTCATGAGTTGTCCTTCCCTTCGGTTTTATGCCCGGACCCGACAACCACAAAACTGGAGTCATCCTCTTTTGTGCGGGCCTCGATGGGGGCATTGCCATTGACAAGGAAATGCACGTTTTCGGCGATATTGGTTGCATGGTCACCCATCCGCTCAATGTTCTTGGCAACAAACAGCAAATGGGTACAGGCGGTAATATTGCGAGGATCTTCCATCATATAGGTCAGCAATTCCCTAAACAGGCTGGTATGGAGCGCATCCACTTCGCCGTCACTGGCCCGCACGTCTTCCGCCTTGACGGCATCGCGTGTAATATAGGCATCCAGCACATTCTTGATCATGCTCTGAACCTGTTTGCCCATCCGGCCAATGGTT
The DNA here is from genome assembly GCA_013203595.1 of Rhodospirillales bacterium. GTDB lineage: Bacteria > Pseudomonadota > Alphaproteobacteria > Rhodospirillales > Casp-alpha2 > JABMNT01. The sequence goes on along the minus strand of JABMNT010000153.1, from coordinate 13,093 downwards.
TTTGTCGGGCCGACCGGGGCTGCCTGTGAAATGGCAACCGTGCGCTTGGCGATATTTTTTGCATAATCACCAATACGCTCGATAATGCTGGCGGTTCTGAGCGCCGTGATCACGACCCGCAGGTCCTCGGCCATGGGTTGGCGCAGGGCCAGCATCTGGACCGCCAGTTCGTCGACTTCCGCTTCCAGGGCATCAAGCAGCTTGTCGTTGGCAATCACCTGATTGGCCTTTTCACTGTCGCGTTTCAGCAAGGCTTCCATGGCATTTGCCAACAGCATTTCAGCCATTCCACCCATTTCAGCGATGATGTTGTCGAGGCGTTTCAGGTCTTCGTCAAAAGACTTAACGATGTGATTTGTCGGCATCTATATGTTCCTATTCATAGGTCCCGGTTAACCGAAGCGTCCGGTGATGTATCCCTGAGTACGTTCATCTTTCGGGTTGGTGAAAATCTGCTCCGTATTGCCAACTTCGACAACTTTCCCCAGATGAAAAAAGGCAGTGCGCTGTGAAACCCGGGCGGCTTGCTGCATGGAATGGGTAACGATGACAATGGTGTATTTCCTTCTCAGCTCATCGATCAGTTCCTCAATCTTGGCGGTGGCGATGGGGTCCAGTGCCGAACAGGGTTCATCCATTAAAATAACCTCGGGCTCGACCGCGATCGCCCGGGCAATGCACAGGCGTTGTTGCTGGCCACCGGAAAGTCCGGTTCCCGGTTCATCAAGCCGGTCCTTCACCTCTTCCCACAAACTGGCGCGGCGCAGACTGTTTTCGACGACCGCGTCAAGATCCGCTTTTGTCGCGACTGTGCCATGAATTTTCGGTCCATAGGAAACATTGTCATAAATTGATTTCGGAAACGGGTTTGGTTTTTGAAATACCATGCCAACCCGGGCGCGCAGATGGACCGCGTCGATCTTTGGATCGGTGATGTTTTCGCCGTCCAGCAGGATCTCGCCACCGACCTTGCAGCCGTCGATGATATCATTCATCCGGTTCAGACAGCGCAGATAGGTGGATTTGCCGCAACCGGATGGTCCGATCAGGGCCGTCACCTGATTTTCCGGTATATCCAGATCAACATCAAACAGCGCCTGCTTGTCGCCGTAGTGCACGGTCACCTTCCTGGAAACGAATTTGGCCGCCGCAGCCGCAACAGAAATGCCAATCCGGCTGGTTTTGCTTTGCGGTTCATTGATCTTCGAAGTCATTGTTTGTGTGTCTACCATTTCGTTTCAAATTTCTTGCGCAGGATGACCGCCAGGGCGTTCATTGTAACCAGAAAGGCCAACAGCACCAAGATCGCGCCCGAGGTGCGTTCGACAAAGGCCCGCTCGGGGCTGTCTGACCATAAATAGATCTGCACCGGCATGACGGTTGCCGGGTCGGTAACGCCGCCCGGAATATCGACGATGAAGGCGACCATGCCGATCATCAGCAATGGCGCCGTTTCGCCAAGCGCCTGCGCCATGCCTAAAATAGTGCCGGTCATCATGCCGGGCATGGCGAGCGGCAGGGTATGGTCCATCAGCGTCTGCATGGGCGAGGCACCCAGTCCGATCGCCGCCTGGCGGATCGAGGGAGGAACGGATTTCAAGGCGGCCCGGCCGGCAATAATAATCGTCGGTAAAGTCATCAGCGCCAGAACCATGCCGCCGACCAGCGGCGCCGAGCGCGGCAGGCCAAAGAAGTTCAAAAACACCGCCAGACCAAGCAGGCCGAAGACGATGGAGGGAACAGCGGCCAGGTTGTTGATGTTGATTTCGATGATCTGTGTCAGGCGGTTTTTGGGGGCGAACTCTTCCAGATAGATGGCGCTGGCGACACCGATCGGGAATGACAGGGCCAGAGTGACCAGCAAGGTATAGAAGGAGCCCAGCGCCGCACCCAGAATTCCGGCCAGTTCGGGCTCGCGCGAGTCACTGGCCGTAAAGAAGGTCCCGTTGAAAACTGTCTCGATTTTACCCTGGTCCCTGAGGCTGTTGAACCAGGAAATTTCGATGTCGCTGACCCGCCGTTCGCTTTCATCCAGTTCGGCACGGATCACCCCTTTTGACAACTGATCCAGGTCGTCGGACATGGGCACCTGCAGGGTCACGGTTTGTCCGATTCTGTCCGGATGGGCGATCACGAAATCCCGCAACTGGTATTCGGCACCGGAGCTTACAATATTCGCCAGTGTCCGCTTGTCCTGCCGCGTCGTTACATCCGGAAACAAGGCATAGGTGGAACGGCGGACAATGGTGCGGAAGTTTGAACCGTGAATGTCACTGGCATCGATGTTATCGGCATCCAGTTCAAAATCCAGGGTGATGACGGTTTGTGAAAAACTGTTATAGCCGCCGGTCAGGATGGTCACGAACAGGGTGAGGATGCAGGACAGGCCAAACAGCACCGCCAGCAGTCCATAGATTCTAAATCGCCGTTCCGCCGCATGACGCGACGCCAGGCGTGCCTTGCTTGCTGTCGATGCGGCGATTGGCAGGGAAATCGAGTCAGTCATATTGTTCTCTGTATTTATTGACGATCACCAGGGCGATGACATTGAGTGCCAGGGTTATGAAAAACAGCACCAGACCCAGCGCGAAGGCGGCCAGGGTTTTGGCGCTGTCGAATTCCTGGTCACCGACCAGCAAGGTGACAATTTGCACGGTGACGGTGGTTACTGCAGCAAAGGGATTGGCGGTCAGGTTGGCGGCCAGGCCTGCGGCCATAACCACAATCATGGTTTCACCGATCACCCGGGACGTCGCCAGCAACAGGGCACCGATAACACCGGGCAGGGCGGCCGGCAGGATCACCTGTTTGATGGTTTCCGACTGGGTTGCGCCCAGCCCGTAGGAGCCTTCGCGAAGCGAGCGGGGAACTGCCGAGATAACGTCTTCTGACAGGGATGAAACAAAAGGGATAATCATAATGCCCATCACCAGACCGGCCGCCAGCGCCGATTCCGAACTGATTGCCAGGCCATTGGCGTCGCCGAGATTGCGAAAAAACGGGGCAACCGTCAGCGCCGCGAAAAACCCGTAAACCACAGTTGGAATCCCGGCCAGCATTTCCAGACAGGGCTTGATAATATCGCGCGCCCGGGGCGAGGCGTATTCAGACATGTAAATTGCCGCCATCAGCCCGACCGGTGCGGCAATCGCCATGGCGATACAGGTAATGAGCAGGGTTCCTGCAAATAACGGGATCATCCCGAACAGGCCCGAAGCGCCAACCTGGTCGGCCCGCAAGGCGGTTTGCGGGCTCCATTGCAGGCCAAAAAGGAAGTCGGTTATGGGAATGAGGGTGAAGAACCGCGCCGATTCAAAGACCAGCGACAGGATGATGCCGATGGTCGTTAAAACAGCGATAGAGGAACAGCCAATGAGAAAAACAACGGCAATCCGTTCCTTGATTTTTCTGGCTCGAACAGACTGCGCCCTGTAGGGCCCGGCACCTGGAAGAAATCCGGCCAGTACCCGCCGTGCGGTTTTCTGAAACAGGGCGCCTGCTAAAATCAACAGGGCAAAGACGATAAACAGGGCTGAAATGGACATTCGGGTTTCTTATTTAATAAGCCAATAAAAACGGGCCGGGTTGGTTTCGAACCCGGCCCGCAATGGGTCTGTTACATCATGATGTTGGTTGTCAGGTTTTTTGCATCGGACATGTACTTTTTACGTTCGGCAGCGGGCATCGGGATCAGGCCCTTGTCGGAGAGATATCCCTCTTCACCCCAGGCATTCTCGCTGGCAAACTCGGCCAGATACTCACGGATACCGGGCACCGTTTTGGCCTGGTCATTCTTCACGTAGAAGAACAGAGGGCGGGATACGCCATAGGCACCGGATGCAATGTTCTCAAAGGTCGGCGACTTGCCGTCAATCAGGCTGCCCTGAACCTTGTCGCCGTTCTGGTCGAGGAAGCTGAAGCCGAAGATGCCGAATGCATTCGGATTGGCTTCCAGCTTGCGGACGATCAGGACGTCATTTTCGCCGGCTTCAACAAACGCGCCGTCTTCACGAATTGACTGGCAAACCGCCTTGTGTATGTTCTTGTCGGTTTTCTTGAGTGCCGCAATTTCCTTTATTTTGCCGCAGCCGCCTTCCATGGCCAGTTCGACAAAGGCATCGCGGGTACCGGACGTCGGGGGAGGTCCCATGACTTCGATCTTGCGGTTTGGCAGGCTGGCGTCGATATCGCTCCATTTGATATAGTCGTTGGCCTTAAAGCCGCCTTTTCCGTCAGGGATATCCTTGGCCAGGGCCAGAAAGATTTGCCGTTTGGTCAAGTTGGCAACTTCCGCATCCCTGGAGTTTGCAATAACGATGCCGTCATAACCGATTTTGACTTCGGTGATATTCCTGATCCCGTTCTTGGCGCAGTTCTCGACTTCGGATTTTTTGATCGCCCGGGACGCGTTGGTGATGTCCGGGTGACCCTCACCAAGACCGGCGCAGAACAGTTTGAAACCGCCGCCGGAACCCGTGCTTTCGATTACCGGTGTTTTGAAGTGGCTGGATTTACCAAATTTTTCGGCAACGACAGTGGCAAATGGATATACGGTCGATGATCCAACGATTCTGATTTGGTCGCGCGCATTTGCGGCGGAAGTGGCAAGGCTTGCAGTCAGTGCGACCGCGGCTCCAAGTGCGATAGTTGAACGAAACATGTAACTCTCCTAAAATTTATATTCATGACCGATGCATTTTCATCGGTGTGGCTAAACTAGGAACAAGTGGTTTCCGAAATGTGACGCAAGGGTGACAGTTTAGTGACATAATCTCCGGCTGATTTTTACAGAATAAACGTCCGCATCAGGAACAGAATCGCCCCGGCCAGCAATGCGGACAAGGGAACGGTGATGACCCAGGCCGCAACAATCGTCATTAAATGCTGACGCCGCACAAGTTTGCGGTACATGGCCTTGTCGCGGCGAACCAGCCCCTGGGGCACATCCGCGTTGGCTTCCGGAGCCGTGAATTTCCCGTGATTGATATGGGTTTGCCTGGCGGTCTTCCATTCCCGATACAGACCGACGCCAAAGATCGCCCCGACGGCAATGTGGGTTGAGCTTACGGGCAGTCCCATGGTTGTCGCAATAATCACCGTAATTGCCGCAGACAGAGCAACGCAATAGGCCCGCATCGGGTTCAGCCGGGTAATCTGAGCACCGACGGTTTTGATCAGTTTTGGCCCGAACAAGGCCAGACCGACACTGATTCCCACGGCGCCAACAAACAGAACCCAGGTCGGGATATCGACTTTATTGGCAGATACGACTCCGGTTGACGCACTGTCAACAATTGCCGCCAGGGGGCCAACAGCATTGGCCACATCGTTTGCGCCATGGGCGAACGACAGCAGGGCGGCGGCAAATATGAGCGGAATATGGAACAGTTCGCGGATTGACTTATTGCGGTTTTCCATGCCTGCTGATTGCCGTGCGACCAACGGCCGCATGATCGCGTAGGTGATAAAAAACATTGCGGTTCCGATGGCTGCAACAATAAGCGGAGTCGGCTTCCAGATCTGTTTCAGACCCTTCATGCATAAATAAGCAGAAAACACGCCGGCCATGATGGCAACCAGCACCGGCACCCAGCGCCGGGCACCGGCAAGTTTGTCGTCCCGATAGATGATCCGGGCTTTGATAAAGGCCAGAAAGGCCGCCGCAATGATGCCGCCCATCACCGGCGAGATCACCCAGCTGGCGGCAATCTTTGCCATCGCCGGCCAATTGACGACGCTGAATCCGGCGACCGCGATGCCGGCACCCATTACGCCGCCGACAATCGAATGGGTGGTCGAGACCGGTGCGCCGACCCAGGTTGCGATGTTGATCCATAAGGCGGCGGCTAACAGTGCCGACATCATCGCCGGAATAAACAACGACGGATCAGGCAGCTTGCCGGGGTCGATGATGCCTTTGGCAATGGTTGAAACCACATCGCCGCCGGCAATCAGGGCCCCACTCGCCTCGCATACGATGGCAATTAAAATGGCACCGACCATGGTCAGCGACTTGGCGCCGACCGCAGGGCCCACATTATTTGCAACATCATTGGCACCAATATTCAGGGCCATATAGCCGCCAATAACGCCGGCGATGATAATGTAGGTGGGGTTGTCGATACCTGCGGTGACGCTATTGGCGACGAACCAGACAATGGCCAGAAAAACGATGGCTATGCCGTATTTGAGAAAACTGCGTGCCGTTTCGGACGCTGCCGATTCGATTTTGACAAGTTTGCCAAGATCTTTGCTTAATGTTTCTTTGTACACGGATGTTTCTCCTAACCGGCGGTACTGATGTTTGTTGAGGGCTTATATGACACAAGTGTTGCAGTTTAATGATAGTTGAAATTCATGGCTGTTTATTCCGTTGGCAGGAAGACACTGAAGGTGCTGCCGCTGTTCACTTCGCTTTCGATTTTCAGGCGGCCGCGATGCCGATTGACGATATGTTTGACGATGGCTAACCCCAGGCCTGTGCTGATGGAGGCACTTGAATTATGGCGGGTACGGGCCCCGTCAACGCGATAGAAGCGTTCGGTCAGACGGGGAATATGCTGTTTGGCGATGCCCCTTCCCTTATCCTGAACATGAACGGCAATGCCGTTTTCGGGAATATTTGGACGGTCAATCCGTTCCTCGACCACGACCCGAACTTCAGTGCCTTCATCGCCATAATGAACGGCGTTTTCAATCAGGTTACGAAACACCTGGATGAGCTGGTCAGAATCGCCGTTGATCGGGCCCGGGTGATGATCAGCGATCAGCGTCAGGCTCATGTTTTTCGCCTTGGCGCGTGGCTCCAGCAATTCAAAGACATTGCGGATACAGGCAATCACATCGACCTGTCCCCGGGGACGCACATGTTCGTCGATTTCAACACGCGACAGGCGCAGCAAATCGTCGATCAGCCGGTTCATGCGTTCCGCTTCCCGGTCCATAATCCCGAGAAACCGGACCCGTGCCGTCGCATCGTTGCTGGCAGGGCCTTGTAAGGTCTCGATAAACCCGAGTATGGCGGTCAGCGGCGAGCGCAGTTCATGGGATGCGTTGGCGACAAAATCCGCCCGCATTTCCTCGGCGCGGGCTATTTTGGTTTTGTCCAACAGGGATAACAGGACGAAAGACAGCCCAGAACCTGGTGACTGGGTGTCGGGTATCGGGACCGTATGCAATTCGAACACCAGCGATAATGGGCCGGGAATGGAAAATTCGCCCTCCTCGGAGGTGCCGTCGGCGATCGACCTGTCGACGGCATTCAGGACTTCGGGGTGGCGCAGGGTTAACGCCAGGTCCTTGCCGATGAAAATCGAGTCGAAAACAGATTTTGCCGCCGTATTTGCATATGTAATCGTCCGGTCGCTGGCAATGATCAGCGTCGGGTTCGGTAAATGCTGGAAGACAATGGAAAACAGGTTATCCATCAAAACGGGCGGCCTCTCCGGTGTGAAGATACATCGCTGCTGTTCAGACAGCGATGACCTGGTCGCGACCTGCAGCTTTTGCCCCATACAGGGCTTTGTCTGCCCGGGCAATAAAATCTTCGGAGGATTCCGCGGGAATAAATTGGGTCGCACCCACAGATATGGTGATTTTACCCATCGATAGGCCTGTCAGTTTATTGACCAGAGGCCGGCGGACGATGCGGCTTCGCAACGCTTCGGCCAGCCCGATTGCACCTTCCAGTTCGGTTTCCGGCAGGATGATGGTGAATTCTTCACCGCCATAGCGGGCCGGTGTGTCCCGACCTTTGACGGAATCGGTTAAAATATCAGCCAGTAATTTGAGCACCTGGTCGCCGATTTGATGGCCATGGGTGTCGTTGAATATCTTGAAATGATCAATATCCAGCATCAGCAGACAGACCGGCGCTTTTTCCTGTTCAGAAAACTGAATGGCGTTTTCAAGCTCGATATCGAAACACTTCCGATTGGCAATACCGGTCAAGCCATCGGTCATCGCCTGCAGGCGCATCTCTTCCAGGTCGATTTTTAACTGCGTTATTTCCGAGGTCGAGATCGTCAGTTGGCTGCCCAGCGTCAAATTTTCAGCCGCCATTTTGCGTGTGGCCTGGGCGACGGCATTGATGGCCGGCTGCAAATCAGCCTGGTTGTTTTCTCCGGAAAGGGCGGATGAAAGGGCTTCCAGCGACTCTGTGTAGGAGCCGGAAATGCCATTGACGTCTGACAGGTTATCGAGGACATGTTTTAACTCGCCAATGAGATGTTCGGTAATTGATTCGATGGCCTTGTTGTGGTCAGCAACCCCAAAGTAGGTTTCAAAAAGGCTGGCAATTTCGCTGTCACCCATATTCGGGTTTGATTTCAGCCGCGCCTTTATGTCCTTTCGCAGGGCCGTATGCTGGCCATTCATAAAACAATACCAGACCGTATAGTTTTCCGGTGTCGGCGTTATATTGCGTTCCGACAAATCATTTATAACTGATATTGCAAACACATGCGGCGTGTTTTCCAATGTCGTCAACTCTGCCGCCTCAATCATAAATCAGGAACTCCACTTCACTGCTGGTGCAAGTGAATACAGTTTTAGGGAGCCTGTCCATGCCCGAATCGATGGCGGCTGTTAACGGGTGTTTCTGAAACCTATCCGACGGCCGACATGGGGCGGCGGGGAAATTTGCGCGTGCGCGGCCGCGATGGTTTGCAGGCGGCTTATTATCTCGCCGGCAAAAGGTGTGGATTTTCGGCTCTGCAAATCGACATGCAGGATCATGATTTCGATTGTTGCAGCCTGTTGACGGCTGCCTGCAATCTGCATGGAATGAAACAAATGCAGTCTTTTGTTGTCAACATTGAGCAGTTGGCTGACAACCTCCACTTCGGTGCCCAGCAGCACTTCGCGTTCATAGACAATATGTGATTCAACCACAAAAACCGAGCCCCCCACCGAATCGCGGTAAGCCTCATCAAGGCCCACCTGTTCCAGAAAGGCATCCGTTGCCCGGTCAAAAATCAGCACGTAATAGGCAACGTTCAGATGGCCGTTGTAGTCGACCCAATCGTCGATGACAGTTTCGCGGTGAAGAACGGGCAGTTTTACCATGGTGAGATCCGCAAGTGGCTGCAAACGAAAGGTCCCGCACTATGTCACGGGGCATGCGAAATTACCATCCGTACAGGACCACAACCGTCCTTCCAGGGCAGGCAGTGAACCACGCCCATGGCCGGCGTCGCGACGGCCCGGCGAAGCGCCGTTTTGAAGGCCATCGCGGAAAGAGCTTTGATCGACGGGAATCAACGTGTAAAAGCCCTTGTACGCTTGATTTTAACACAGGTTTTTCCAGCCCGTTGCACCCATGACGACATCTGACACCCTGCAGACACCAGAACCGATTGCCAAGGCGCCAGCTTTGTCCGTGGTTGTTCCTGTCAAAAATGAAGTCGATAACGTCGAGCCTCTGATTTCGGAAATCGCTGCGAGCTTGCGCGGAGATGAGACATTCGAAATCATTTATGTGGATGACGGCAGTGACGACAGAACCGCCGAGCGGCTGGTTGAACTGACCGGACCCTATCCGGAACTCCGCGTTTTCCGCCATAAAACCTGTTGCGGGCAAAGTGTGGCGATTTGCACAGGTGTTGAAAATGCGCAGGCCGCCCTGATTGCCACACTGGATGGTGATGGTCAGAATGACCCGGCCGATATACCCGCCTTGCTGAAAGCCATTCGCGCGTCGGAAAACATCGCCCGGACCATGGTTGTCGGGTTGCGGGCAAAACGCCGCGATACCGTTGTCCGAAGGCTGTCATCGCGGGTTGCCAATTTTATCCGCTCGCGCCTGCTCAGGGACCAGACGGCGGATACGGGCTGCGGACTTAAGGTTTTCCCCCGTGCCGCCTTTATGGCGATGCCGCATTTTAACCACATGCACCGGTTTCTGCCGGCTCTGATGCTGCGCGGCGGCGGCCGGGTTATTTCCGTCGATGTCAACCACAGGCCACGGGAGCGGGGAACCTCGAAGTATGGTGTCTGGAACCGCCTGTGGGTCGGGATTGTCGATATTTGTGGTGTCATGTGGCTGATCCGCAGACCGCTGCGCCCGCATGTCGAGCACCTGAAAAGGCCCGGCGCATGAATTATGGCGCTCTGTTAAAAGGGTTTGTCGTTCTTGTTTCCCTGGTTTGTGCCGGTTTCCTGATAAAATATCTGCAGATTGATGCGGGATTCAGCGAAGCCTGGATCGATTCGGATATTCGCAACAGTGGCATCAGGGGCGAGCTTCTGTTTGTGTTGATCGGCGGCGCCTTCGCTGCCGTCGGCCTGCCGCGCCAGGGTGTGTCTTTTCTGGCGGGCTATGCCTTCGGCTTTGTTGAAGGCACACTGCTTGGCCTGATGGCGACGGTGACCGGCTGTGTGATGGCGTTTTTCTACGCCCGCCTGCTGGGCCGGAACTTTGTCAAAGCGCGGTTCGAACGGCGCATCAAACGGGTCGATAATTTTCTCAATGACAACCCATTTTCAATGACCCTGTTGATCCGCTTTCTGCCCATCGGCAGCAATCTGGTGACCAATCTGGCAGCCGGTGTTTCCAGCGTCTCCGCCGTCGCCTTTATTGCCGGTTCCGCAATCGGCTATATTCCGCAAACCGCCATCTTTGCCCTGCTCGGAAGTGGCGTCCATGTGGATGACAGGATCATGCTGATGCTGGGGGTCGTCGGGTTTGTGACATCGGGCGTTCTGGGCGTCTATCTGTACCGGAAGTACCGCCATGGAAAATCCATCGGCGAACGCCTCGAGCAGCAAATCGGCGGTGGAGACTGATGATGGGGTTGCGGATTCCGACAATATATATGACAGCCGGCATCTGGCTGTTGCTCATGGCCGTCGCCCTTGTGGTGCGGCCGCCGTTGCCGGTTGACGAGACCCGTTATCTGGCCGTCGCCTGGGAAATGTGGCTGCGCGGCGACTTTCTTGTTCCCTATCTGAATGATGAAACCTACAGCCATAAGCCGCCGCTGCTGTTCTGGCTGATGCATGCCGGCTGGGCCCTGTTGGGTGTCAACGACTGGTGGCCGCGCCTGATTGCACCGCTGTTTGGTCTGGGCTGCCTGTTCCTGACCCGGGCCCTGGCACGGGCCCTGTGGCCCGCAGACAAGCAGACACCGGAATTCGCCTTGCTGGTGTTGACAGGATGCGTGTTCTGGACGCTGTTCGTCACCCTGACGATGTTTGACATGATGCTGGCGTTTTTTGCCCTGCTCGGATTGCTGGGCATGATCCGGGCCTGGCAGGGCCGCCGGCTGACAGGGTTTGCTCTGCTGGCCGCGGCAGTGGGGCTCGGCATTCTGTGCAAGGGGCCGGCCATTCTGCTGCATTTGCTGCCGGTCGCCCTGACTGCGCCGCTGTGGGGCCCGCGGCTGGCCGGACGGGAAAATCTGACGGACGTTCCCCGGGCCGCCTGGTACGGGCAGCTGGTTATTGCCATCGCCCTGGGAATTGGCCTGGCTCTGCTCTGGGCGGTGCCGGCGGGGATCGCCGGCGGAGATGACTATCAGCATGCGATTTTCTGGGGGCAGGCGGCCGGTCGGATGGTTGAATCCTTTGCTCACAAGCGGGCGTTCTGGTGGTATGCGGCAATCGTCCCCGGACTGGTCCTGCCCTGGTTTATCTGGCCACCGCTTTGGCAGGCGGCGCGGGCCTACGGCCGCCGCCTGTGGCAGGATGGCGGGAGTCTGTTGTGTCTGATCTGGTTTATGACCGCTTTCTTTGTATTCTCCCTGATCAGCGGCAAGCAACTGCATTACCTGCTGCCTGAATTCCCGGCATTGGCTCTGCTCGCAGCCCGGGCCTTATCGCAGTCCGACAGCCCGCTTGTGCTGAGCCGGGCATCCATGCGCTGGCCTGCGCTGCTGTTTGCCGGGCTTGGTCTGGCCCTGCTGTTGCTGTCATTTGGGCTTTTACCCGGGCGGATGCCGGACTGGGCTGGGGAGGTTGCCGGCCTGTGGAGCCTGGGACTTGTCGGGTTGGCGGGCTGGGTTGGCTTTAGCCAACCGAAAGCGCTCGCACCAGCCCTGATCCGGCTGACGGTCCTGCCCGTGGGTCTTGTGGTTGCCCTGCATCTGGCGCTGGCGCCGGTGTTTGCCAATCGTTACGATCTGGAGCCTGTAGCGATCCAGTTGAAAGCCTGGCAGGATGAGGGAATTGCCATTGCCAATTTCGGCAAATACCACGGCCAGTTTCAGTTTCTCGGCCGGTTGCACCAGCCGGTCACCACGGTGGGTCAGCGCAGTTCCGATCTGCAGGAATTTCTGCGCGATAACCCGCGCGGCCGGATTATCGCCTATTATGACGAAGTGCCAAGCCAGGCCATTCCGGTTGCCGTCTATCGCTTTCGGCAAAGTGTCATTGTGATCTGGGATGCGCAAACCATGATCGCCTATCCGGGAATTGGAAATCGCAGCTAAATACAGGAAATCGGGCTGATTTTACCCCGGTTATTGGCTTTTTCGTGGAAAAAATGCCCGCCATCGCTTGACAGTATCGGCCTGCCCGACTAAGTCCTTGGCACTCACTTGGGGAGAGTGCTAACAGCCCCTGCATCAATCAAATATTTCGAAGAGTTCATGGAGAACGACAAATGAAATTCAGACCACTTCATGATCGCGTCCTAGTAAAACGCGTGAATGCTGAAGAGAAAACTGCTGGCGGTATCATTCTGCCAGACTCAGTTCAGGAAAAGCCGATGGAAGGCAAAATTATCGCTGCAGGCAGCGGTACCAAAGCCGAAGACGGCAAAGTGACCCCATTAGACGTCAAAAAGGGTGATAAAATCCTGTTTGGCAAATGGTCGGGTACGGAGATCAAGGTCGACGGTGAAGAACTGTTGATCATGAAAGAATCCGACATTCTTGGCATCATTGAATAAGGGAAGTAGCAAAAATGGCTGCAAAAGAAGTTAAATTTTCAACCGATGCCCGCACGCGCATGCTTGCCGGTGTCGACATTTTGGCCAATGCGGTCAAAGTCACCTTAGGCCCCAAGGGCCGTAACGTCGTCCTCGACAAATCCTTCGGCGCTCCGCGTATCACCAAAGACGGTGTGACGGTTGCCAAGGACATCGAACTTGCAG
>JABMNT010000152.1 GCA_013203595.1 Rhodospirillales bacterium | reverse complement strand
CTGCTCCTGTCTTGAGTTCATGGTTGGGGAACCACAATCTCAACACGGGACAGACCCAGCCCGTTAATCTTAACAGCTAATATAACGCAAGTTACCGCGTCAGCGGTTTAGTCCGTTGGCCCTTAGCAAAAGTGAGCCGTATACCACAAAATGTTCCGATATGGGCATACGTCTGGACCTTACTATCAGTAGCTTTAATATTATTGAAGCCGTGAAACCGGCGCCCACGTCATACCCCTATCCGTAATCCGGTAAAGATACCGACAATCCCCCGGCCCCTGCCAGGGTTTAAGGCCATTACCGTATCTGGGTTTCTCTGCCGCTCCCATTCGCCCCCTAAACCAGCGCGAACCCGCTGTTTGGTCGTTCGTGCAGAATACCGGTGATGATATTGAGTCCGCGGCTGACGTCGTCGGCGGATTTGGCGCCGCCGGTGCAGATCCGCAGGGCATGCGGTGCCGCGTCGCGGCCGACCACAAAGGCTTCACCCGAGGCCAGCCGAACGCCCTTGCGTTCGGCTTCCAGGCGGAACGCGTCGCCGCGCCAGGGGGCGGGCAGTTCCAGCCAGACATGAAACGCTGCCGGGTCGGCGTGCAGGGTAAATCCGTCGAGGGCGCTAATCGCCAGCTCGCTGCGGGTTCGCGCCTGCTGGCGTTGCCACTTGATCAATTCCTGACCGGTGCCGTCGCTGATCCAGCGCCGGGCAATCTCGGCCATCAGCGGCGCCGTCATCCAGTTGTTGAGCCGGACCATGCCGCGCAGGGTTTGGGCGCGCGATGGCGGCGCCAGCACGTAGCCGACCCGCAAGCCACCGGCCATGCATTTCGATAAGCCGCAGATATAGAAGCTGAGTTCGGGGGCATAGGCCGACAGCGGGCGCGGCGGGCTTTCCGGCAGGGAGCCCCAGATGTCGTCCTCGATGATGAACAAATCGTACTTGCGGGCGACGGCGGCAATCTGCTGGCGCCGTTCAGCCGGCATGGTGAGGGTCGTCGGGTTGTGCAGTGTCGGCATGGTATAGAGCGCCTTGGGTGCGGCGCGGCGGCAGATTTCCTCGAGCGCGTCGGGGCGGATGCCGTCTTTGTCCATGGCAACACCCTGCAGCCGGTAACCGAGCTGGTTGGCCAGATGGATAACACCGGGAAAGGTCAGGGCTTCGGTTAAGATCAGCTCGCCCGGCCGGGCAACCGTCATCAGGCTCAGGAAAATACCCTGCTGGGCGCCATTGGTGATGGCGACCTGATCAACCGGTGCTGCCAGCCCGAACGAGGATATCCAGCTTGCCCCGGCGGCCAGATGATCCGGGTGCCCGGTATTGCGCTGGTAATCGGTCAGGGCATCCAGGTTTCCGGCCCTGCTCAGTTCGGCCAGGGTTTCCGACAGAAACGCGCCGGCCCGGCCAAGGGCCGGAGTGGCCAGGGAAAAATCCATCTCGTTGGCGGAGATCGGTGTGCCGGTCATGAAATTGCCGGCCGGCGTGGTGGCCTCGAGCACGTAGGTGCCGCGCCCGACCTCGCCATCCACATAGCCGCGCCGGGTGGCTTCCTGATAAGCGCGGGTGATGGTGCCGAGCGTGACCCCCAGGTCATAGGCCAGGTTGCGTTGCGGCGGCAATTTTTCGCCGGGCTGCAGGCTGCCGTCAGAAATCGCGCTGGCAATGGCATTGGCGATAGCCAGGTATTTCGGCCCCGATGCCCGGGAGATATCAGGTGTCCATATTGTCATGGTACAATATATACATTGCACCAATATACCTGTCAATTATATAGGTACAATATCACCCTATCAGGAGCACAATATCATGAAAGTTCATGAAAATATGGATACAATGATCACCCTGCAGGCCCCCCAGCCCGGCGGTAACGGCCTGAAGGCATGGGCCGGCAGGGCGTGGAGCGCACCGCTGCGGCTATGCAGGTCCGGCTGGGCCCGATTGTACCGATGGCAGGCCGGGACAATGGCCCGCGCTCATTTGCGGCAGCTGGATCAGGCCGCCTTAGGCGACGTCGGATTGTCGCGTCAGCAGGCGGACAGGGAAGCCGGGAAAACGGTCTGGCACAGATAGCCGGACAGGAAAATTTAAGTTGTTTGCGTTGATCTGATCCCGGCTTTCATGGCAAATGACAGGTATCCATTGTTTACGGAGAACACCCATGGCCATCCTTTCCAAGTCCGAACTGCAAGACGGCGCCGCCATCGTTTACCGCCATATGCTGCCGACGGCGCAGATCTGCTGGCCGCTGCTGTCGGCCCGAACTGGTGCGGAAGTCTGGGTCAAACATGAGAACCAGGCACCGACGGGGGCGTTCAAGGTGCGTGGCGGGCTGACCTATATGGCGCGCCTGCGCGCTGAGCAGCCGTCCTGTACAGGGGTGATGGCGGCGACCCGCGGCAATCACGGACAAAGTGTCGCCCTGGCGGCAGCCAAATCGGGGCTGTCCGCCACCATCCTGGTACCCCATGGCAACAACCCTGAAAAAAACGCCGCCATGCGCGCCTATGGTGCGGAACTGATCGAGCATGGCAGCGATTTTGAAGAAGCCCGGGTTTATGCCATCGAACTGGCCCGCGACCGCGGCCTGCACATGGTTCCCTCGTTTTCGCCGTGGCTGATGCAGGGGGTTGGCACTTACGCCATGGAGTTGTTTTCAGCGGTGCCGGATCTGGATACGGTTTACGTGCCGATTGGCCAGGGCTCGGGCATCTGCAGCGTGATTGCAGCGCGCGATGCGCTGGCGGCGCGGGCGGATGTGGTCGGCGTCGTTCCTGAAAATGCCGCCAGCTACGCTTTGTCCTTTGCCGCCGGGCAGGCGGTATCAACAAATTCGGCCAATACCCTGGCCGACGGCATGGCGTGCCGGGTTCCCGATGCGGCGGCGCTGGAGATTATTCTGGCCGGTGCAGATCGTATTGTGACCCTGAGCGAAGACGAGATGTTGGCGGCCATGGGCATTTATTTCACCGATACCCACAACGCCAGCGAAGGGGCAGGGGCCGCACCCCTGGCCGGGCTGATCAGGGAAAAGGACAGAATGCAGGGTAAAAAGGTCGGGCTTATCCTGTCCGGTGGCAATGCGGATCGCCTGCTTTTCGCGAAAGCATTGGCGCAGGGCCATTGAGCCGTTAGATTGTCCAAAATGGCTGAACTTGATAACAGGTGATGAGGATTAGATGACAGAACAGTTATTTCGTGACGATTCCTATCTGAAAAGCTGCGAGGCCCGGGTGGTTTCCGTTGATGACGCCGGGGTCGAGCTCGACCGCACGGTGTTTTACGCCGTGGGCGGCGGGCAACTGGGCGACAGCGGGCTGCTGCGCAGGGCCGACGGCACAGATATTGAAATTGTTGATACCCAGAAAGACCCAGCGACCGGGCGCTATTGCCATAAAACCAACGGGGCGGCCGATCTGGCCGTTGGCGATCCGGTGACCGCGCTGATCGACTGGGACCGGCGCCACCGGCTGATGCGCATGCATACCGCCTGTCATCTGTTGTGTGCCGCCATTGACGGTGGCGTTACCGGCGGTTCCGTCGGGCCCGACAAGAGCCGGCTTGATTTTGATCTGCAGGACACGGCCTTGGATAAGGAAGCCATTCAGGCCCAGCTCAACCGCCTGGTCGATGAAGACCATGAACTGGAAATTCTGTGGATCACCGACGAAGAAATGGCCGCCAATGCGGATCTGGTACGGACCATGTCGGTCAAACCGCCAACCGGGTCCGGCCGGGTGCGGCTGATGAAAATCGGCGACAATGTGGACCTGCAACCCTGTGGTGGCACCCACGTTAAGCGTACCGGTGAAATCGGCCGCCTGGAAGTCGGCAAGATCGAAAACAAAGGCAAACATAACCGCCGGGTCAACATCCGTTTGGCTGCCGGCTAATCATCCCCTTAGGAGTACCACCTGACATGAATACCAACAGTTATAAAATTGCAGTCATCCCCGGCGACGGGATCGGCAACGAGGTGATGCCGGAAGCCATTCGCGTTCTCGACGTGATTGCCGGCCGCCACGATCTGTCGTTTCAGTATGACGAAAAGGACTGGAGCTGCGAGCGCTTCCACAAGGAAGGGGCAATGATGCCCGAGGATGGCCTGGCGCAGATCCGTGACCATAATGCGATATTGCTGGGCGCCGTCGGCTTTCCCGGCGTGCCTGACCATGTGTCCCTGTGGGGATTGCTGATTCCGATCCGCCGCGAGTTTCAGCAATACGCCAATATCCGCCCGGTTCGTCTGTTTGAAGGGATGGCCTGTCCGCTGGCCGGCCGGGGTCCGGGCGATATTGATTTCTGGATTGTCAGGGAAAACAACGAGGGTGAATATTCGGAAATCGGCGGCCGCATGTACCAGGGCACACCAGAGGAATTTGTTGTCCAGCAATCCGTGTTTTCCAGGCGCGGTGTGGACCGGATCATGCGGTTTGCCTTTGAGCTGGCAAAAACCCGCAAGCGCAAGCATGTGACATCAGCGACCAAGTCAAACGGAATTATTCATTCCATGCCCTATTGGGACGAACGCTTTGAATTGATGTCCAAAGCCTATCCGGAATGCACCACCGACAAGTTTCATATCGACATCCTGACCGCGCATTTTGTCCGCAACCCGGACTGGTTTGATGTGGTCGTCGGCTCCAATCTGTTTGGCGATATTCTGTCCGATCTGGGACCGGCCATTGCCGGAACCATCGGCATCGCGCCCAGTGCCAATGTCAATCCGGAGCGCGAATTTCCATCCTGTTTCGAGCCGGTGCATGGCTCGGCGCCGGACATTGCCGGCAAGGGGATTGCCAATCCAATCGGCCAGATCTGGTCGGCGGCCATGATGCTTGAACATCTGGGCCACGATCAGGCCGCCGCCGAGATTGTTGCGGCGATCGAGAAAGTCATTCTGGACGGCACCTGCCTGACCGCCGATATGGGCGGCAAGGCCAATACCCGGGAGCTGGGCCAGGCTGTGGTGGATGCCCTGTGACAACGCGGCCAGTCTATCAGATTGATGCCTTTTCCGAGCGGATTTTCGGCGGCAACCCGGCCGCCGTTTGTCCGCTCGATGGCTGGTTGTCCGACGCGGTCATGCAGCAGCTGGCGGCTGAAAACAATCTGTCGGAGACTGCGTTTTTTGTGCAAACCGGGGATGCCAGTTATGAGCTGCGCTGGTTTACCCCGGCCGCAGAGGTCGACCTGTGCGGGCATGCCACGCTGGCCACCGCGCATCTGATTTTCGAGATACTGAACAAGGGTCTGGATGCCCTGTCGTTTCAGACAAAAAGCGGGGTTCTTCAGGTTGCCCGAAAAGGCGACATGATCGAACTGGATTTTCCAGCGCGGCCGGCGGTGCCGGCGCAACTTCCGGACGGCTTTCAGGCGGCTCATGGCTGCAGCCCGGCGCACTTTCTCCGGGCCGCGAAAAACCTGGCGGTTTTTGAAGCGGAAGCCGATGTGGCCGCGTTCCGGCCCGATCTGGCCTATATAAAAAGCCTGGCGGGCGACGGGCTGATCATCACCGCACCCGGGACCAGTTGTGATTTTGTATCGCGCTATTTTGCCCCGCATCAGGGTATTGATGAGGACCCGGTGACCGGGTCTGCCCATTGTACATCGGTTCCCTATTGGGCCGGGCGGCTGGGCAAGACAGCGCTTCATGCCCGTCAGATTTCAAAACGCGGCGGTGATCTCCACTGCCAGCTGGACGGCGACCGGGTCAAAATGGCGGGCCGGGCGGTGCTCTATCTGGAAGGCAAATATCATCTGCCATGAGCGCGGCTTTCGATTTTTTTCAGGCGACGTCGGTTGCGGATATGGCCGCTGCCCGTCAGCTTTTTCGCGAATATCAGGACGGGTTAACGGTCGCGGCCTGTTTTCAGGATTTTGAGCGCGAGCTGGAACAGCTTCCCGGCCCTTACGCGCCGCCGGACGGGCACCTGTATCTGGCACGCGAGAGAAACGCCCCGGCCCTGGCCGGCTGCGTGGCGATCAGACCGGCGCAGGCCGGCTATTGTGAAATGAAACGCCTTTATGTGCGGCCGCCCTGGCGCGGGCGTGGTCTGGGCCGCCAGCTGGCAGCACTTTGTCTGCAGGAAGCGACGGCGATCGGCTATCGGTATATGTGCCTGGATACGGTGGGTTTCCTGACCGAAGCCCGGGCTTTGTACAGTTCAATGGGGTTCCGGGAAACCACCGCATACGATGATAATCCATCCAATCGTGTGATATCTATGGAAATTGCCCTGAAAATAGCCTAAATTAAATACATAGCGCAGGTTAAGGTTTGAGTCTGATTGAGAAAAGCCTTACCAATTGCGGATAATCCATGGCCCAAACGGGTTTTTATAAGGGGTTCGTTTTGCTGCCGCATACCGTAAGTCGACCGATACCGAAATTTTTTCTGACGGCCCTGTTTTGCATCCTTGCCCTGGCCGCTTTTGATACATTTGCCGCCTCCGATGTCAGCAAAAAGCGAACCTATGGATTGAGGTCCGGTGGCGAGGGTCATATACAGATGCGCTCGCTGATGGCGCCGGTGCGCCACAGTGCGACCAGCAAGAAAACATCAACCATTCCCGTAACAGTCATCCTGACGGTCTCAAACAACAAAAACGTCGGCCATATCTGCAATCAGGCGCCGCGTATCAATGACTCTCTGATGAGTGCCTGGTACCAGGAGCCGATACCTGCTGGTTATCTGTATGACCGGGAGCGGACCCATGGCAAGACCAACGTCACCTATCGCCGTACGAAAGCGCAAAAGGCCGAAGACAAGCGGCTGATCGATCTCATCAACCATGCCATTGGCAGCGATGAGGTTGAGCAGATAATGGTACTCAAGGGAATCATGCGCATGGGAAGTGGGGCTGTTACCCGCCTGCCGTTTTCCAGTGTCAACGGATGTGATGAGCTGTCAATCACCAAATAATTTTGATTCTTTCATTAAGTCATTGAAATACATATACTTTACTTGATATGACTGGTTTGCTGTTGGACGGCGAGCTTGAAAATTGTTGCTATTTACATATCGACCATTAGTATTTGCGGAGTGGCGGGCACACAAGTTGTAGCGTTGAGCGCTATATGTTGTGGAATTTAACCGGATGTGCTGACTGGCCCGATATATGGCTGGGAGAATAGGGAAGGCATCGTGATCAAATCGTTCAAACAAGTTGCGTTGGTGACGGCGGCCGTTGTTACGCTGAGCGGCTGCAGTCTGCTGCAGAGCGATTTGTTCACTGAATCGTTCTGGGCCGGAAGTCCGCTGCACGACAACAACGAAGCAGAGCTTGGAATTGCCGAACTGACCAAAGGCAATTATGTCACCGCTGAAGGACGTTTTCAGAAGGCGCTGAAGTCCAATCCGCGTGATATCGATGCGCTTATCGGTGCCGGCATTTTATATCAGAATACCGGACAGCTGACAAAAGCCCGGGAAATGTACGAAGCGGTGCTCGCCCTGCGCCCTGATGATTCTCACCAGTTTGTGGTCTGGAGCAAGCTGACGACGCGCCCGGCGGCACAGATCGCCAGTGTCAATCTGTCGCTTCTGGAGACCGGTGGACTGCCGGTAAGCGCCTCTGAGGCTTCCCTTTCCGATCAGCAAATGGCCATGGCACCGCCGGTGCAACCGATGGCACCTGTTGTCGGTGCGCCCTCATCATCGGCGCTGCTGGGGCGACCGGCACCTTCAAGTGCGTCGCCAATGGCGTCAGTGGGCGATTTGAGCGGTACCGATTCCAACATTATTTCCCGATTTTCAACCCTGCGGGCATTGAAGGAGCAGGGTCTGATTACCGAAGCTGAATATAACCAGCGCCGGCGCACCAATATTGGCGCCCTGATGCCTCTGACCTCACCACCACCGGCCGCGGGACTGGACCGTCCGGTGCCGTCAACGGAACAGATATCCGGCCGGTTGCAGGCCATTGGACGGGCCCTGGAAATGCGCGCCATATCCGTCTCCCAGCATGCGGCGGAACGCTCCATGATTCTGGACGCGATGATGCCATCGGCGCCGGTTGTTGTTGCCAATCCGGGGATACCGCCAGGTGGCCTGATGGAAGCCGCCGACAGCGTTCGCCGTCTGGAAAACCTGCGCAACAGCGGGTTTATCAACAACGAGGAATACGCCCGTGAACGCCAGGCCATCGAGCTTGCCATGCGTCCCGCCGCACCGGTGGCTGCGCCGGTAAACCGGGTCGCCACCGCGCAGCCGGCGGCCATGGAAAAAGCCATGGCGTCCGGCCCGCAGCCGGGTGTGCACCTGGCTTCGTACCGGTCGCAAAAACAGGCGGAACGGGGCTGGGCGCAAATCCGCCGCGCCCACCAGGAGGTGATCGGTGATTTGTCCCACGATGTGACGCGGGTCAATCTGGGCAGCAAGGGGACGTACTACAGGCTTAAAGCCGGCCCTGTGGACAGTGAAGCCGAAGCCCGCGATATCTGCAGCAAACTCAAGCGCCGCCGTCAGTTCTGCGAACCCAGTACAATCAATGCCGGGTAAGCGGCATCATCTCGATTAATCGGTCGTCTGGATAATCTTCTGTTCGGCCAGGCTGGTCACATCATCGCTGGACAGCCCTAAAAGCGTTTCCAGGATCTCGCGGCTGTGCTGACCCAGATTGGGCGACGGTTCAGCCGGCAGGTCCGGTGCGCTCGACATCATCGGCACCGATCTGGCAAAGCCGAAGGTGCCCACATCCGGATCCTCGATATCCATGATCATGCCGCGTGCGCGCACATGCGGGTCTTCAAACACATCCTTGGCATCGTTGATCGGACCACAGGGCACGCCGACCCCGTTCAGCAGGTCAACGGCTTCATCGCGGCCCAGCGTAATCAGCCAGCCCTCGAGGATCGGTTGCAGGAACGCAACATGGGCCGAGCGGGCCGTGCCCGAGTTGGCGCGTTCGTCTTCGGCCAGTTCCGCACGGCCCATGGCCGTACATAAACGCCCCCAGATGATGTTGTCCGGTACATTCAGGGCGATGTATCCATCCTTGGCCTGATAGGCACCGCGTGGCCACAGGTTCTTCGGCACGCCGCGCTGCGGGTTTTGCCCGGACACGGAATACAGAGCCACCATGGCCTCATTCAGGGCCAGCATGTTGTCGAACATGGCCGAATCGACAAACTGCCCCTCACCGGTACGTTCGCGCATGAACAGGGCCTGCATGATGCCGTAGGCGGTCACCTGGCCTGAATAAATATCGGCCATGCCATAAATCGTCCAGCTTGGCGGTTTGTCGGCAAAGCCGACCAGGTTCATGATCCCGCTCATTGATTCGGCTACAATATCAAAGGCCGGGCGGTCGCTATAGGGGCCGCGGTAGCCATCCATGCGTCCGAACCCGGATATGGTTGCCCAGATCAATCGTGGGTCCAGTTCCCGCATGTCTTTCTGGCCCAGGCCCATTTTGCTCATGGAACCGGGCCGCAGGTTTTCAACCACCACATCCGATTTCGCCACCAACAGCCTGAAAATATCCTGGCCCTTGGGGTCACCCAGATTCAGGGCCAGGCTCTTTTTGTTGCGGTTGTAGCCCATGAAGCCGGCGGCTTTTTTCTTGCCGTTCTTTTCCGCAAAAGGTGGCATGGCGCGGCGTGGATCGCCGGAGCCCGGGCGCTCGATCTTGATCACTTCGGCGCCGGCATCGGCCAGCAGCATGGTGCAGTAGGGCCCGGCCATATATTGCTCAAGGCCGGTGACCCGGATGCCGTCAAGCGGGCGTTTCAGTGATGCAGACATGGTTTGGGGCTCCCTGATAGTGATGTTTTTTTCAGAGTCTAACGGCCCGGCCCGACCATCGCCACGGCTTTTTTGTCATAGCTCTATGCGGTGGATTTCTGAAGGCCTGCTGCGTCAGCCGGGAATGGATCCTACTCGCCGATCCACTCGACCAGGGTCGAAACCCCCATGCCCACACCCACACAAAGCGTGGCAATGCCGTACATGGGGCGCTTGGCTGTGGCCGCCCGGCGCTGCATTTCATGCATCATGGTCACCAAAATCCGCGAGCCGGAACTGCCGGTCGGATGGCCGAGCGCGATGGCCCCGCCGTTGACGTTGGTATTGGCGTGATCCAGCCCGAGCCGGCGCATGCAGCCAATGGTCTGCGCGGCAAAGGCTTCGTTCAGTTCGACCAGTTCAATGTCGCTCAGGGTCAGGCCGGCCCGCTTCAGCAGTTTTTCCGTTGCCGGTACCGGGCCAAAACCCATGACGCCCGGGTCAACCCCGGCAACCGCCGAAGCGATCCAGCGCATTTTCGGCTTCAGGCCGAGCGCCTGGGCCCGCTCCGCGCTCATCATCAACAGGGCTGCTGCGCCATCATTAACGCCGCTGGAATTGCCGGCGGTGACGGTGCCGTCCTTGGTGAAGGCCGGGCGCAGTTTTGCCATATCGGCGACCGAGGTATCGAGAACAAACTGGTCACCTTCACGCCGGTAGCGGGGGTGTTCGTCGGTATCGATGACAATCGGGTCGCCGCGTCGCTGTGGGATGGTGATCGGGATGATTTCGTTCTTAAACTTGCCGTCATTGATGGCCGCAGTCGCGCGGCGGTGGCTTTCAACGGCAAAGGCATCCTGGTCTTCGCGGCTGATCTGCATTTCCCGGGCAATGTTCTCGGCTGTTTCACCGAGGCTGATGATCGGGTACATGGCATCCATTTTCGGGTTGTTGAAACGCCAGCCGACCGTTGTGTCCCACATTTGCGGGTGGCCCATTTGCGGCGTGCGCTCGGGCTTGCCCATGGTCCACGGCGCGCGGCTCATGGATTCCACACCGCTGCCGATATAGACCTCGCCTTCACCAACCGCGATCGCTTTGGCCGCCTGGTTGACGGCATCGAGGGCAGAGGCGCAGTTGCGATTGACCGTGACGCCCGGAACCTCGACCGGGAAACCGGCCAGCAGGCTCGACATGCGCGCCACATCACGGTTGTCTTCGCCGGCCTGATTGCCGCAACCGGCATAGACATCATCGATGATTGCCGGGTCGATGCCGGTCCGCGCGATCAGGCCCTTGTAGACCGCGGCGAGCAGATCATCGGGACGTACGGTCGACAAACCGCCGCCAAATTTGCCGATCGGGCTGCGGACACCATCAATGAAAACGACTTCTTGCATGAAACTTCCTTTTACTGGATCTGTTGTAAGGGTTGAACGGGGGCTTGTCCCGGGCGGCTGGCCGGTGCCGGGCTTCCTTTCGGCGAAACCGTCAGTGTGATCTCTGATCCGCGCAGGGTTGATGCCTGAATGGAGATCGCCAATATCCGATTCTCACTGTCATAGGTCAAGATACTGGTTGGCGCGCGAACCGAGGTCAGTTCGTGCCAGTCATATTGCTCCAGGTTGTTGCGGTAGAAATCGAACATCACATCAGCCCGCGTCGAGGTGCTCAGGGAAAGCTGGCCATACCAGGGTTTGGATCCGAAAATCAGGGTTTTTTCAACATTGATATTGGCCCCCGACGGGATCGGGATATCGGGAAACTGGGAATAGGCGGAAGCGCTGGCGGCTGATTGTCCGGATGTCTCGGTTGTTTTCGATGCGGCCTTGATCGGGGTGGTTCTGTCGCAGGCTCCGACGGCCAGCAGCAGGCTGAGGAGAATCATTTGACCCCGGTGGCGGCAAATAGGTCGACGATATGGTGTCATGGATTTCAATTTCTCCGAAGCATACGCAGCAATTTGCTGCAAGTGGCAAAAAACCTATAACATCCTGATCGCTCAAGGCCAATATATGACATTCATTTTAAAACTATTTTAAATCCTTTTTGGCGGACTTCTGCGGGTCCTTGAACATTGTCACAAAAAACATACCGATATCTAAAAAAACTTCCGAAAAGCGTTTGACATGGAGCGACCAGCGGCCTAGAAACCGGCTCCCGACGCGAACAACCACGTTGTTTTTTTCGGGACGCCGGGTTGCCCTGGCTTTGCATTAATTCATTGAGAATACGAAGAAGAAGGGATACGCGGACGGCGGCGTTAATAATGTTTTACATT
>JABMNT010000151.1 GCA_013203595.1 Rhodospirillales bacterium | reverse complement strand
TCTCACGGATACCACTGAGCGCCAGTTGCAGGGTCCGGTGGATCTGCGTCGCCGTCAGGGTGAGCACGTGGACGTCGGCTTTCAGTTGTTTGAGCCGTTCCTTGTGGGAAACCCCGAAATGCTGTTCCTCGTCAATGATCAGCAATCCGATGTCTTTGAACCCCACATCCTTGGCAATCAGGGCATGGGTGCCGATAACGATATCAACCGTTCCGGCCTTCATTTCCTTCTTGGTCGCTGTCGCATCCTTGGCCTTGACCATGCGCGAGAGCTGGGCAATGCGCACCGGAAACCCGTCAAAGCGGGCAATGAAGTTGCGGTAATGCTGACGCGCCAGCAGAGTCGTCGGCACCACAATCGCCACCTGCTTGCCGGACATGGCGACGATGAAGGCGGCGCGCATGGCGACTTCCGTCTTGCCAAACCCCACATCACCGCAGACCAGGCGGTCGACCGGCTGGCCGCTGGCCAGGTCCTCAATGGTATCCAGAATCGCGCGGCCCTGGTCCTCGGTTTCAGTGAACGGAAAGCGGGCACAAAATTCGTCATACAGACCCTCGGGCACGGTCATCCGGTCGCCCTTGCGCAGTTCCCGGGCGGCGGCGACGGCGATCAGGGCGTCAGCCATATCGCGGATGCGGGCCTTCATCCGGGCCTTGCGGGCCTGCCAGCCAGCGCCACCCAGGCGGTCGAGCTGGGCGCCGGCATCTTCCGAGCCGTAACGGGAAATCACTTCAATATTTTCCACCGGCAACAGCAACTTGTCACCGCCGGCATAGAGAATGCGCAGGCAGTCGTGCGGTGCACCGGTCACCGTGATGGTTTCCAGACCGTCGAACTGGCCGATCCCGTGTTCCATATGCACAACCAGATCACCGGCGGCCAGGGACGAGGCTTCGGCGATGAAGTTTTCCGCCTTGATCCGGCGCCGGGCCGGGCGCGCCATGCGGTCACCCAGAATATCCTGCTCGGTGATCACCGTCAGGCCAGCGGTCCGAAACCCCCGCTCCAGCTCGACAATGGCGAAGGCACATAAACCGCGCGCCAGCGTGCCAAGATCATTGGCGTGGTCAATCCGCGTGGTCTCAGCGAGGCCGTGTTCAGCAAATACATGGCGCAGCCGCTCGAGCGAGCCTTCCGAATAGGCGGCAATCAGCACCTGCTGGCCACCGGCAATTTCGGATTTGATGAAATCGCGGACCGCTTCGTAAATATTCACATCCGTTTGCAGGCGCACATCGGCAAAATCCCTGCCGCCATGGCCACCGGCGTCAACAAAGGCGGCCAGCCCGTCCGGTGCCTGAAACGGCGACAGCAGGCCGACCGGCGATTGCGCCAGGGCGGCGTCCCAGTCGGCCTGATTGAGATACAGGGTCTCCGGATTTATCGGATAATAGGGGGCCCCGGAAACCGCGCCCGACGCCGCCGACTTACTCTGGTTATAGGCCTCGCGGGCGGTAAAATATTCATGCACCAGATCGAACCGCCCGTCGCGGGCGGGCTCGCACTGGTGGTCCAGAAAGATCGTTGCGCGCGGCAGATAATCGCTCAGGCACTCGAGCTTTTCATAAAACAACGGCAGCCAGTGTTCCATGCCGATATAACGCTGGCCGGCGGAAATCGCCACATAAAGCGGGTCGTCATCACCGGCCCGGCCGAAGATTGTGCGGTATTGCGAGCGGAACCGCTCAATGGTTTTCGCCGTCAGCACCACTTCACTGACCGGGCGGAACACCAGGTTTTTGACGGCCCGCTTGTCATCGCCTTCGGAGCGCTGGGAAACCGGATCGAACATCCGCAGGCGGTCCAGCTCATCGCCAAAGAAATCGAGCCGGTAAGGCTGTGCGGCACCCGCCGGAAAGGCATCGATAATGCCGCCGCGCACCGCATATTCGCCGGGCTCCATCACCGTATCGACCCGGGCATAGCCGTTGTCATCCATAAACCCGGTCAGCGCTTCCGGCTCCAGCCGTTCGCCGACCCGCACCGCAAAGCGGGCCGAACGAAAACTGTCGCGGGCCGGCACGCGTTGCAGAAATGCCGATACCGTTGTCACCAGCAGGCGCCCGGCCTCGCGCATGGGCGCTTCCAGGAGCCGGCACAGGGTATCGATGCGGGTACTGACAATATCGTTTTTCGGCGACACCCGGTCATAGGGTAGGCAATCCCAGGCCGGAAACTGCAGGCATTCCAGATCGGGCGCAAAGAATTTCACATTGTCGACGAAGCGCGCCATGCCGACGTCATCGCGGGCAATAAACAACACATTGCGCCCCTGCCCCGCCTCATGGGCGACAAGGCGGGCGTCCAGTCCTTCCGGCACCCCGGATATGTGGGTAAGGCCGGGCTCAACAGGTAAGATCTCGTTCATTTCAGAAAACTGCCTAGCGGGTATCTTTAAAATTAATCAATGCCGCCATAACCGAATTGTTTACGTGCGGAGCCGGAGCCTGATGACCAACCACCCAGGCATATATATCATGATCGTTTTCACCCAGCAGCGCTTCGAACTGATCAAGCTCGCCGTCCGACATCGAAGCCAGATGGGATGCGGCAAACTGGCCCAGCAGGATATCATTTTCCTTGATCCCGCAATGCTGGCTCTGGAACAGAAGTTTTTTGCGGCGGGCATCCATGAAAATCAAACTCGCGAATTGTCAGATAAGTGTTGTCGTCAGGCTCAGGAACCATAGGATATACGCACTTCTAACCGGCTTGTCAGTACGTTCAATACCCATGCGCCCAGAAATTTTATTTCCCTTATTCAAACCGGTCACATCCCTGAAAGGGGTGGGGCCCAGGATCGCTGTGTTGCTGGAGAAGCTGACCGGGTCCCATATCGTCGATTTATGCTGGCATCTGCCCCATGGTCTGATCGACCGCCGCTATGCGCCGCAGATCGCCGACGCCCAGCCCGGTGTGATTGCGACCCTGACGGTGCGCGTTGTCGCGCACCGGGCACCGGCCAACCGGCGCATGCCCTACAAGGTCATCTGCGAAGATGAGACGGGGAAACTGGAGCTGGTGTTTTTCCATGCCCACGCCGATTACCTGACAAAGAACCTGCCGGTCGGCGAGGTGCGGGTGGTCAGTGGCAAGCTGGAGACCTTCGGCAACGGCCTGCAGATCACCCACCCCGACCATATCGGCACGTTAGCCGAAATCGATCAACTGAAGACCGTCGAAGCGGTCTATCCGCTGACCGCCGGGCTGACCCTCAAATCGATATCCAAATCGATTGCCGCCAGCCTGCAGGCGGCGCCTGAATTGGCTGAATGGATTGACCCGTCGCTGGTCAAACGGGAAAACTGGGCGGCCTGGAGGCCGGCCCTGCTGGCCGCCCATGCGCCCCGCTCGGAGAACGATATTCTGCCCGCTGCGCCGGCCCGCATGCGCCTCGCCTATGACGAGCTGCTGGCCAATCAGTTAGCCCTGGCGATCATGCGCCGGGAAATGCGCCATATCAAAGGCCGTTCCTATGCCGGTGACGGATCGCTGGCCAGGGCCATCACCGCACACCTGGCGTTCCAGTTGACCGGGGCCCAGCAGACCGCGCTGGCAGAGATTGGCCAGGACATGAAATCCGACAACCGCATGCTGCGCCTGGTGCAGGGCGATGTGGGCAGCGGCAAAACCGTGGTCGCCCTGCTGGCCATGGCGAC
>JABMNT010000150.1 GCA_013203595.1 Rhodospirillales bacterium | reverse complement strand
CGTTCGTTCTGAGCCAGGATCAAACTCTCAAGTTGAATTTAGATATCCAGTCAGAAAAACCAACCAGACACCAAGTTCACAAGAGCCGTCCTATGCACAAATAGTGTGTCACATATAATATATATATTCAAAAAATATATACTGTCTAAGACACACAGACATAAAACGATCCATAAAATCGCTCTACTTCAACGGCCAATAATGTAAAACATTATTAACGCCGCCGTCCGCGTATCCCTTCTTCTTCGTATTCTCAATGAATTAATGCAAAGCCAGGGCAACCCGGCGTCCCGAAAAAAACAACGTCGCTGCTTGCGTCGGGAGCCGGGTTATACGAGGCCGCTTGCCGAGTGTCAAACCCTTTTATTACGAAAATATTGCATTGCAAAATAAACCCTCCGAAGTGACACAAAATATAGATAAACGAAGGCTTTTCCATCTAGACACAGATGTGTTTGGGTACAGGTGCAGCACAATAAAAGATTTTAATATTTTTTCATTTTGGATTTTTTTCCCGCCCTGTGAGCTTCCTCGGCCCGATCGCCCGGGCAATTCCTGCGCAACCGGAACCGGCCTTAATCGAAGCGTCAGCCGCCAGTGCAACACTTCCTTAACGAATACCCGCATATGATTGATTCTAATAGAGAATTTAAGAAATTAATCTTGACAGTCCGGGCACCAATCGACATCTTCAGTTGCCGATTCTGGCCAACTGCATGCAGGCCAAAGCCATTTCTGAAAAATGGTGGTCGAGAACTGCAGAACGAGAGGGAACGAGGTCGCTTTTGAAGGGTTATTTTACAGCAATAGGATGTGCGTCAGCCGTTGTCGTATCGTCTGTTTTCCTGCTGGTTTCCGCCGATTCCAAGGGCTACGGCCTTGGTGAATCCATGCGCGCACCCCCCACCACACTGGCCCTGGCTCCGATCTCGCTCGGCAACCCGGCCGCCGCCCGACGCGGTTTGAGAACCGAAACCCCAGATACCCCCTTGGACGAGAAAGCCCTGGGCAAACTGGTGAATGTTGCGGTGCATCAAACGGTCAAGGCGAAACCCGGCGATACCCTTGCCGGACTGTTGCAACGGGCCGGCGCCGCCGGTGCGGATGCGGCCGCGGCAATTACCGCTGTAAGGTCACATTTTGACCCACGCCGTTTTCAACAGGGTCAGCTTGTCAAGGTGTCCTATCGGGCCGACAGTGAAAGCCTGATATCCGAACACCTGACACCCGGAACCTTTCAGGGATTCAGCCTGCAGCCTGATCCGACAACGGAACTCCGAGTCGCCCGGACGGTTGACGGCAGTTTTCGCGCATGGAAGCTGGAGCGCGCCCTGACCACCAGGCCGGTGCGGGCAGAAGGGGAGATCACGTCAAGTCTGTATGTGGCCGGCAAAGCCGCAGGCCTTACCAATTCAGCGCTGGCCGAGTTGATCCGCGCCTATTCCTGGGATGTCGATTTTCAGCGTGACATTCGCAAGGGCGATCGCTTTGAGGTCCTGTATGATCAGGTTGTCGACGATGAGGGGAAAATCACCAAAAGCGACACCATTCATTATGCCACCCTGACCCTGAGCGGCGAGCCCGCACGGATTTACCGGTTTACGTCGGAAGACGGTCATACCAATTATTATAATGAAAAAGGCCTGAGTGCACAGAAGGCCCTGATGCGGACCCCCATTGACGGCGCCCGCCTGTCCTCCGGATTCGGAAAACGCCGGCGTCCGGTTCTGGGATACACCAAGATGCACAAGGGCGTCGATTTTGCCGCCCCCCGGGGAACACCGATCTACGCCGCAGGCAATGGAACCATCACCTATGCGGGGCGCAAGGGCAGCTACGGAAACTACATCCGCATCCGCCATAACGGCAGCTATTCAACGGCCTATGCCCATATGAAAGGTTTCCGGCGCGGCATGCGCACGGGTGTGCGGGTCAGCCAGGGAGACATCATCGGCTATGTCGGCACCACCGGCCGCTCGACCGGTCCTCATCTGCATTATGAAATACTGAAGAATGACCGCCAGGCCAACCCGATGCGGATCAAGATGCCATCAGGGAACAAGCTCAAAGGCGCGCAACTGACGAAGTTTCTGGCCGCAAAGGATCGCCTTGACGATCAGTATGCGGCACTGCCCCTGATCAACCAGAACACCGCTTCGGCGGAATGACGGGGCGCACCCCGGCATGAGCCTGGATCTCGCCTATTCTGAAACCGGTAGCGGCGAGCCGGTTGTTATTATCCACGGCCTGTTTGGCTGGAAACGCAATTGGGCGACAATTGCAAAACATTTGGGCGAAAGCCACCGGGTTTACACACTGGATATGCGCAATCACGGGGAATCGCCGCATGCGCCGGCAATGACCTATGCGCAGATGGCCGACGATATTGCCCAGTTCATCAGCAGCCAAAAGATTGGCCCCTGCCCGGTCATTGGCCATTCCATGGGCGGCAAAGCGTCGATGACGCTGGCCCTGACCCAGGCGGAACTGGTGCAGCGTCTGCTGATCCTTGATATTGCACCGGTCGCCTATAGCCATGACTACGACAGCTACGTTTCGGCCATGAAACAGATCGATCTTGCCGCCATCTCGCGGCGCAGCGATGTCCAGCCGGCAATCGCCAGCATCGCAGAGAACCCCAGCGTCGAAGCCTTTTTAATGCAGAACCTGACAACAGATACCAACGGCCGCTACCGCTGGCGGATCAATTTGGACGCCATTGATCACCACATG
The DNA here is from genome assembly GCA_013203595.1 of Rhodospirillales bacterium. GTDB lineage: Bacteria > Pseudomonadota > Alphaproteobacteria > Rhodospirillales > Casp-alpha2 > JABMNT01. Next base: position 4,035 of record JABMNT010000150.1, on the reverse strand, counting down.
TCCGACATCATGGGCTTTCCCGCAATCAACTCTGAACGGGCCTACCCGGGACCAACCCTGTTTTTGGGCGGCCGGAACTCGGACCGGATCGTCCCGCAATACGAGGCAGAAATACATCGCCTGTTCCCGGCCGCCACCGTCGATTTCATCGACGGCGCCGGCCACTGGGTCCATGCCGACCAACCGGCCGCGGTTCTTGACCGGTTCAGGCTGTTCCTGGCCTGAAAGGGCCTAAGCCGCCTCGGCGATCTCGCCATTAATGGTGAAGCCGTCTTCATTCGCAGAAACCCGGACTGTCTGGCCTTCGTTGACCCGGCCTTCCAGGATCAGTCCCGCCAGGGCATTTTGCAGGCGTGACTGGATGACCCGCTTCAGGGGCCGGGCCCCGTACACCGGATCATAGCCTTCTTCGGCCAGACGCAGGTAGGCGGCTTCATCCAGTTCGATGGCAATCCCCCGGCCGGCCAACAATTTGCGCAACCGCTCCAGCTGAATTTCCACAATGCCACGCATATGCTCGCGGAACAGGCGGTGGAACAGGATAATTTCATCAAGACGGTTAACAAATTCAGGACGGAACGCGCCCCTGACAACATCCATGACCTGATCACGGACGGCCGACGAATCCTCGCCGTCGGCCTGATTGGCCAGAATATCACCGCCCAGATTGGATGTCAGGATGATCAGCGTATTTCTGAAATCAACGGTACGTCCCTGACCATCCGTCAAGCGGCCATCGTCCAAGACCTGCAGCAAGACGTTAAACACATCGGGGTGGGCTTTCTCAACCTCATCGAACAGGATCACCTGATAGGGGCGCCGGCGAACGGCTTCCGTCAGGGCACCGCCTTCATCGTAGCCAATATAGCCAGGCGGCGCACCAATCAGCCGGGCAACCGCGTGCTTTTCCATATATTCGGACATATCAATGCGGATCATCGCCTGTTCATCATCAAACATGAACTCGGCCAGGGCTTTTGAAAGTTCGGTTTTACCAACGCCCGTTGGCCCAAGGAACAAAAACGATCCAATCGGCTGGTTCGGGTCCTGCATGCCTGCCCGCGCCCGGCGCACGGCATTGGAGACGGCAACCAGCGCCTCATCCTGGCCAACAACCCGGCCCCGCAGGGCATCCTCCATCCCCAGCAGCTTGTCGCGTTCGCCCTGCAGCATCTTGTCGACCGGAATACCGGTCCAGCGCGACACCACATTGGCGATATGTTCCGAGGTTACGGATTCTTCAACCATCCGGGAAGCTTCCGCCTGTTCGGCTTTCTTGAGCTGCGCCTCCAGTTTCGGAATCAGATCGTACTGAAGTTCGCTGGCTTCCTCGAGGCGGCCTTCACGCATGGCCCGCTCAACGCCCTGGCGCGCCCGCTCCAGCTCTTCCTTGCCCTTGGTGGTATCGGCAAGCATGTTTTTTTCAGCTTCCCACTGGCCCGTCAGTTCCGCTGTTTTTTCTTCCAGCTCTTCCAGTTCCTTGTTCAGATTGACCAGCCGCTTTTTCGAACCGGCATCATCTTCTTTCTTGAGGGCCTCGCGCTCGATTTTGAGCTGCATGATTTTCCGGTCCAGTTCATCAACCTCGACCGGCTTTGAATCGACTTCCATGCGCACCCGGCTACCGGCCTCGTCGACCAGATCAATGGCCTTGTCGGGCAAAAAGCGATCGGTGATATAGCGATGGGACAGGGTTGCCGCCGAGACCAGCGCCGAATCCTTGATGCTGACCCCGTGGTGCAGCTCATACTTCTCCTTGATGCCCCGGAGAATGGAGATTGTGTCTTCGACGGTCGGTTCAGAAACAACAATCGGCTGAAAGCGCCTGGCAAAGGCCGCGTCTTTTTCCACATGCTTGCGGTATTCCGTCAGGGTGGTCGCACCAACGCAATGCAGCTCGCCCCGCGCCAGGGCGGGCTTCAGCAGGTTCGATGCATCCATCGATCCTTCGGCGGCACCGGCACCAACCAATGTATGCATTTCATCAATAAACAATATGATCTGGCCATTGGATGCGATGACATCGGTAAGCACACCTTTCAGGCGCTCTTCAAATTCGCCCCGGAATTTTGCACCGGCGACAAGCAATCCCAGGTCGAGAACAAGCAGCTTTTTCGATTTCAGATTTTCAGGAACATCGCCCGATATAATGCGCTGGGCCAGACCTTCAACGATTGCCGTTTTTCCGACACCGGGTTCACCAATCAGAACCGGGTTGTTTTTGGTTCGCCGCGACAGGACCTGGATGGTTCTGCGAATCTCTTCATCACGACCGATCACCGGATCTATCTTTCCGTCGGCCGCCATTTCGGTCAGGTCCTGGGTGTATTTTTTCAGCGCGTCATAGGTATTTTCGGCGGATGCACTGTCGGCTTTTTTGCCTTTTCTATGATCCGTTATCGCCGCATTCAGACCCTGGGGTGGCGCACCGGCGTCTTTCAAAATTGACGAAGTGGTTGTACCCGTGGCCATTGCCAGGGCAAGCAGCAGCATCTCGGCGCTTACGAACGAATCGCCATTTTTTTCAGCCAATTTCTCGGCCTGCTCGAACAGACGTGCCATTTCCGGTGCCAGATAAACCTGGCCGGCGCCAGACCCCTCGACTTTCGGCAGCTTGCGAAATGCCGCGTTGGTCGCTTCAACGGCCCGGGCACTTTCACCACCGGCGGCATTGATCAGGCTGCTGGCAAGCCCTTCCGGATCTTCCAGCAGGATTTTCAGAAGGTGCAGGGGTGTCAGTTGCTGATGGCTGGACTTAACAGCAAGGGTTTGGGCAGATTGAATAAATCCACGTGACCGTTCGGTATAGTTTTCAAATTCCATTTTCTAAATCCTCTATTTTGACCAAATTCCCTGTCCCGCAAATGCAGCAACGTTGGATTTCCCATGACATTGAGGGGGCTCTCCTCAGATATGTCCGTAAATTTCCCGTTCGCAAGGTATCTGTTTATAGCCCAATCTGATTAACAGCGCATTGACTTAGCGCAATGCAAAGACGATGCTTTTGCCATGACGTGGGAAATCAGGGATATCTACCGTTACCCGGTAAAGGGGCTAAGTCCTGAGCCGCTGGACGAGGCCTTGTTGGTTGCCGGCGAGGGCATCTTACATGACCGCCGGTTTGCCATCGCGCCCGGCTCGACACCCCCAACCCAAAACACCGGCGGCTGGATCGCCAAGAATTTTTTTCTGATGCTTGCACGCAATCCCAAACTGGCGCAGCTAACCACGGAGTTTGACACGGCAACGGATACCTTGACGGTCCTGCGGCGGGGCAAACCGGTATCAAAGGGAAAGCTGACTGACCCCATTGGCAGGACGATGATCGAAGATTTTTTCTCTGCGTTCATGGGAGAGGAAGCCCGCGGGCGCCTGTCGATTTTTGAGGCGCGGAATGGAAAGGCACTGACAGACCAGTCGCAACCGCTGATCTCGTTGATTAATCTGAAATCCGTCAACGATATCGGCCGGGTAACAGGTGGCAAATTGGAGCCTGCCCGGTTCCGCGGCAATATTTATTTCGACGCGCCCGAGCCCTGGCAGGAAACCGATTTAATCGGTCGCGCTGTGACAATAGGAGATGCCCGGCTGCAGGTTATCGCCCCCATCGGCCGCTGCATGGCGACACATGTAAACCCGGTTACCGCCGAACGCGATGTAAACATTCTGAAAGCGCTGCAAAGCGGATTTCACCACACCAATTGCGGCGTGTTTGCAGAGGTTATCACCGGCGGCACAATCCGTAACGGTGACAAAATCTCCACCTAGTGCCTTGCATGTGAATATGGAACACTGAGACGCCTTCACGGGTTCCCTGGACAGCGTCGCACATGCTCACCGATCCCCCCCCATCGCTATCGCATCCGCTCCTGGCCAGCAGGCCGCATTTCGGATCTCAGTTGTTTCCATATTCACCTGAAAGGCACTAGCAGGGTGCTGAAAAACACGATTGCAGCGCTGATCTATTAGGTTTTTCGATATTTTTAGGATTAGGAACGATCACTAACGGTTATTTTTTGCCGTTCGTGGTTGCTT
>JABMNT010000149.1 GCA_013203595.1 Rhodospirillales bacterium | reverse complement strand
GCTGCCGAGGGCGGCGCCATGATGGCCGGTGAAGGTGCCGGCGCAGGCGCTGCCGAGGGCGGCGCCATGATGGCCGGTGAAGGTGCCGGCGCCGGCGCTGCCGAGGGCGGCATGATGATGGCCGGTGAAGGTGGCACGGTAATGGCCGGTGAAGGTGCCGGTGCGGAAGGTGGCATGATGATGGCCAGCCGACCGGGTGGATAAACAGGTTGATTGTGGCAAAGGCGATACAGCGCTAGAGTTACGCCAATTGAAAAGTGTGTTGTGAGTTCAGGCAGCACGGTCAAGCGCTTGCAAACTCACGGTTTGCGCGTCAAGTCTGACTTTGATAGATATTTCAGATCAGGGTTGATACATGTGTACGTTACGATTTCGGTCAGGGTTATTGATTAAATTGGACGTGTTAACGGATAGAGGAACATAGAATTATGAAGTTTTTTTCAGTAATTGCGCTGGTTTGTTTGGTTGGAATGCCTACCGTGGCAGCGGCCTCAGAGCCTCTGGTTCTCGTGCAGCAGGCAGAAGTGACAAGCAACGAAATTGAACCGGGACGCATACTTGCCGTCGGTGCGGGAATCGTCGTCGGTGCCGTCACCTTCATGAGCGTTTTCAATTTTCCGGGTGCTGGCCTGGTCGGCGGTGTTACTGGCGGTCTGGTTTCCGACTGGTGGTATGGCGACCGCTATGACTATGCTGAGCTTGAACGCAAGTAAGAGCTGGTCTCTGAAAACGGAGCGGAAGACGGTAGCGGTCTGTCAAATGGTATAGGCCGTTGCTTTTCAATCACCCGGGCATCGATATTTTGCCTGCGGTTGCTCTGATCTCATGACTTAAGCCCCTTGGTTCACCCGGGGTTTGTCGGTTTTTGCGAGGAATTAATGGTTAGTTCGTGGCGCGGTCTTCAGATTGCAGTTGTCATTTTGGGGGTCGCCTTCGCCGCCCGCGCCGAATCTGTGCCGGAAACCCAGATGGCCCGCGATTTTATTGTCGAAATCAGCGCTCAAATCATGGATCTGGCAACCACCGAAGAATCGGCTGAAGCCCGGAAACCTCTTCTCAGGAAGTTGTTTCGGCAAACCCTTGACTTCGATACCATGAGCCGCGTGGCTGCTGGAAAGCACTGGCAGCGCGCGACCCCCGGACAACGTGCGCGTTACCAGGACGTCTACGCGGACTATATCGTTAACGTCTATGGTGACCGGCTGGCCAGGGAATCCGTTGAAGGCATTGATATTATATCCTCACAAATGGTTTCGCCTGATGAATTTCTGATCACGATGAACGTCAATCGCGTTGATCATGATCCCCTGACCCTGGGTTTTCGATTGCGCAAAAATTCCGACACCTTCAAAATTGTTGATGTTATCACAGAAGGTATCAGTTTGGTTCTCACGCAACGCACTGATTTTTCCAGACTGTTGGGAAACAGCGAGATCACCGTGCTGATTGACGCCCTCGAAAAGAAGCACCAGGAAAACAATAATAAGACGTGAATGCGTCCACGGGGAAGATATGATGTTGGTTAAAAGTAAGATGTATTTTCTGCAACCCACATGCGTGTTTCAGGTATGAATCCAGCCGCTGGTCATTCATCGCCCCGTCTCGCCACCCCGTCATTCAGCCTCTTGATAACGGCCGGTTGGTGAACATGGACAGCAACGACCACGACCAGAAAAAAGCTGCCCCGCCTGGACCCGGCCAGTGGTTGCTGCAACCGGTCAGGCGCCCCTGGCAACGGTTCCGCAAGCTACCCAAGCGCCTGATGGTGCTGTTCGTCGGCGCCTATATCGTAATTAGCAGCGGATTGACCGGCCTGTTGTGGTATTCCCTGGGTGACGGTGAACTGGGCCTGGCTTCCTTTCGGGGCATTTATAGCGCCGCCGCCGACGCCGCAGGGGTCCGCGACAACGGATTGCCGGAAAATGTGGCAGGGCGCCAGTTATTTTACTGGAAAAACGACAATGGTGATTCGTTGCGATCCGCTGTCGACACCGGCCCCTATCGAAAATTTGCGACCACCCAGATGGCCCTGATCAATGGCCAGAGAAACGCGTCTCTGTTGGCAACCAACGGCCGTATCCGTACTGAATTACGCCCCATGCTGACCGACATCGAACTCAGGGTCACCGCCTACGGCGACTGGATGTATAACTGGTGGACCGCCTGGATACTGCTTGCCCAGGCCTCCGGTTGGGCCTGGGAAAGCTTGCTTGATGGTCTGTAGCGCGACAATCTGGATGAGAATCTAATGTCGCAGCGGGATCATTATTTGCAGCATTTTTCATGACGCGCAATTGTTTTCTTTTGGCTGATTGTCGCGGCGCGTCAATCAGGTTTGATGTTTGCGTGTGTTGCGAATGTCGCTGGGCGTCCTGGGCCTTGTTTTTGTTTCTCAGCATGCCGTCGTCTGTAGCTTTCGACATTCATCTCGAGGATTATAGAGTGATGGACGAGGC
>JABMNT010000148.1 GCA_013203595.1 Rhodospirillales bacterium | reverse complement strand
TAAAGGAATAGCGGCCGCGAATGGCGCCGCCTTCGACAGATTCCAGCAGGAAGCTGTTGGGGCGGGAGCGGGCGATCTTGAGCATGGCCGATACCGGGGTTTCCAGATCGGCAATCAGGGTGGTCCAGACGATTTGCGCGGACTTTTCCGGATAACTGCGTTCAAAGTCGCTGAATGGAGGCGAAAACTTCATTGTCGGTATCGTTTCCCAGGGCTGCAGGCGACTAGTAGGGAGCCGATGTCTGATCGGCAAACATCTGATTCACCAGCAATTGGTTGATATCGACACCGATGTCGTCACGCAGGGCGGTAACCAGCTGCTGCGTCACATCGCTCTTCAGATCGCCGGACAATTCGGCACGCAGCAGATCAACGCCATCCTTATCGCTGCCCGGGTCGGCAGGGATGACTGAGTTCAGGACAACAACCTGATAACCGCCCGCCGTTTTGCCTGTCGCTGCCTTGCCCGGATCCAGGGCGAAGGCTTTTTCGACCAGGGCATTGTCGAGCCCTGACTCCGTTCCGCTGTCGTCGCGGGTAAACGGCTTGGATGTTGTTGCGGGCGTCAGATTATTAGCGCTGACAACGGCACTCAGCAGGGTCCCGGCGTTTATTTCAGCGACCAGTTTTTCGGCGAGGGTCTTGGCCTGGGCGCTGGCCTGATCAGCCTTCCATGCGGCAATGATTTCATTGCGCACGGTTTCGATCGGGCGCAGGGCCGGGGCGGTGATGGCATCAACCCGTACGATAAAAAACCCTTCCGGACCGGATTCGGTCAGCGCGCTGGTTTCCCCTTCCTCGGTCGTGAATACGGCCTGGATGAAGGCCCGACCGGCGGGGATGTTGGTGACCACATTGCCTGCCAGATCCTTGCCGGCGGTATCGATGGCGGCAAGACTTGTCACTTTCAGGTTCAAATTATTGGCCGCTTCCTCAACAGTCGCACCACCACCCAATTCGTCTTCAATCCTGTTGGATAGATCGTAAAGACCGTCGATGGCCTTCTCCCGGGCCACGGCTTTTGCCACCTGATCGCGGACTTCGGCCAGGGCTTTGGTACCGCCCGGCTGAATTTGCGTCACTTTCAACAGATGCCAGCCGAGTGAACTTTTCACCGGCGGTGTCACGGTCCCTGACATCAGGGCAAAGGCCGGCTCTGCCAGTTCCGGCAGCAGGTCTGTTTTGGTAACCAGGCCGAGATCGAGAACACTTTCATCGAGACCGGCGATTTCCTTGGCGACGACCGCAAAATCACGGCCTTCGAGGAGTTGTTTATGGGCTGTTTTTGCTTTTTCCTCATCACTGAGAACCATCTGCAGAATGTTGCGTTTTTCGATGGTCGTGTATTCTTCGAGACGGGCTTCATAGGCTTTCGTGATGTCTTCCGCAGACACTTCCATTTCATCGGCCAGGTCCGCAGCTTCCAGGCGTAAAAACGATATCTTGCGATATTCCGGCGCGGTAAACTGTTTGGCCTGGTCCTTGTGAAAGGCTTCAATCTGCTGCGCGGTCGGCTCGCCGATGGCGGCAAACATCTCGTCCTTTACCAGCGCCACATCGACGATTCGCTTTTCATTCCTGAATTTATAAATGGCGTCGACCATGACTTTCGGAGCCCGCGCGCCTGACTGAAAACTGTCGGTATACTGCAGGCCGCTCAGGCTGCGCCGGATGGTGTTCACATAGTCACCTTCGGACAGGCCGTTTGCGGCCAAAACCTGTTCGAAACGGGTGCGGTCAAAATTACCGGCCAGGCCCTTGAAATTATCCTGGGTACGAATGTCGGCGCTTATCAGATTGTCACTGATGGTCACCCCGAGCCGGGACGCCCCCTGACTGATGAGGGCCTGGTTCACCTGGTCGTTGATGACGCCGCCAACGATGCCAAATGCCATCGCCTGCTCCAGGGTGAACTGGTCTCCGAACAACCGGCGCATCCGCGTCATTTCCTGGTTAACACGGCGGCGCACTTCAAAAGCGCTGATTTCCTCGCTGCCGACGGTGGCAACGGCATTTCCGGAAATCGCCGGATTAATCCAGTCCTGAATGCCCCAAGCACCAAAACTGATGATAAGAAGTATCAACAAGGATTTAACGACGATGCCGCCAGATCGTTTTCGAAGTGCAGAAAGCATATTTTTTGTCCAATCGGTATTCCAGAAATAGCTGGCGGCACCGCCACCAGCAAACGCGGATTTCGGCGGCATAATAGGTAACACGGGAGGAGCGAGCAACCACGGAGTGCGTTGAGCCCGGGTTTGATTCATCACGATTTTTTCAACAAGCCCTGCCTTGGCTTTGGACGAAGCCGGCGTTTCATGGTAAAGCAGCGGTCAATCATCGAGAAATTGTACAGTAGGATCCGAAAATGAGCACGACGCGACGCCCCCTGATTGCAGGCAACTGGAAAATGAATGGCCTCAAGAAGGACGCCAGACAGCTCTCGTCACAATTGGCCAAACGCATGGCAAAAGTGAACAGGCCCGGATTCGATATGGTCGTCTGTCCACCGTTTCCCATGCTGGCCCTGGTTGCTGATGTCATTAAGGGATCCGGTGTCAAACTGGGCGCGCAGGATAACCATCCCCAGGTTTCCGGTGCCCATACCGGCGACACCAGTCCGGCCATGCTCAAGAATGTCGGTTGTTCCTATGCCATCGTCGGTCATTCCGAGCGCCGCACCGACCACGGCGAATCCGATGCTCTGGTCAAGGCCAAGGCCGAAGCCGCGATTGCGGCCGGAATGATCGCCATCGTTTGTATTGGAGAAACCCTGAAACAACGTAAAGCGGGGCGGGCCCTTTCGACCAACCGCAAGCAGTTGCAGGGCTCGCTGCCACAGGCGGCGACGGCAAAAAATACGGTCATTGCCTATGAGCCGGTATGGGCCATCGGTACCGGCGAGGTGGCCACTCCGGCTCAGGCCCAGGAAGTGCATGGCGCCATCCGCGCCGAACTGGAAAAACTGATCGGCGCCAAAGAGGCGGCGAAAATGCGCATTCTCTATGGCGGCTCCATGAAACCCGGCAACGCCGGGGAACTGATCGCACTGCCCGACGTGGATGGCGGCCTGGTCGGCGGAGCTGCGCTGAATGCCGCTGATTTCTGGGCCATCGCCGAAGCCGCCGGCTAAGGCGGACAGATGCCGGCACGGTATGACGCAGTTATCATCGGCGCCGGGGTGATCGGCTGCTGCGTTGCCTTCGAATTGGCGAAGCGCGGGTGGAAGACCCTTAACCTGGATCGCCTGCCGGCTGCCGGCTATGGCTCGACCAGCTATTCCTGCGCCATCATCCGCACCCATTATTCGACCTTTACCGGAACCGCCATGGCCTACGAGGGCTACCACATCTGGCGCGACTGGGCCGGCTATGTGGGGGGTGCCGACGAAAACGGGTCAGCCCAGTACCGGGAAACCGGCTGTCTGGCCCTGAAAACCAAAGGCAACAACAACCTGAACGCGGTGCGCGGCCATTCAGCGGCGCTGGGTATCCCCATGCAAGACTGGACCGCCAGCCAGATCAGGGAACGCTATCCCTATCTGGATCTGACCCAATACGCGCCAGCCAAATTACCGGATCATCCCCGGTTCGGGGAACCGACCGGCGGCGAGATTGCCGGTGCCGTCTACTTTCCCAAGGCCGGTTATGTGAATGATCCGCAGCTGGCGGCCCATAACGCGCAGCGGGCGGCGGAGGCGCTGGGAGCCCGGTTCACGTTCAATGCCCAGGTTACCGAAATTCGCCGGCACCAGGGACGGGTGCAGGGCGTCACCCTGGCCGACGGGCAGGCCTTTGATGCGGCCGTGGTCATCAATGTGGGCGGCCCCCATTCCATGAAAATTAACGCCCTGGCCGGGGTCGAAGATGACATGAATATCACCTCGCGGGCCCTGCGTCAGGAAGTGGCCTACCTGCCGCCACCGCCGGGTGTCGATTTTGGCGAAAACGGGTTTATCTTTACCGATGAGGATTTGGGCTGTTACGCAAAACCGGAAACCGGCAACAAGATGGCGGTGGGCAGCCAGAATCCGGCATGCGATCCGAACGACTACGTGGATTATGACAATTTCAACGAGAACCTGACCGAACAGGCCGAAGCCCAGGTTTACCGCCTTGCCCAGCGCATGCCGACACTGGGAATTCCCGGCCACTTAAGCGGTGTTGTCGCCTGCTATGACCAAACCCCGGACTGGATACCGATCTATGATAAAACCCGCCTTGATGGCTACTTTATCGCCGCCGGGACCAGCGGCAATCAGTTCAAGAACGCGCCCGTTGCGGGTGCCGTGATGGCGGCACTTGTCGAAGCCTGCAGCCAGGGCCGGGATCACGATGCTGACCCGGTGAGCTTTCATCTGCCCCACATCGACAAAGAAATTGATCTGTCTTTCTTTTCGCGAAAGCGCATTATTAATGAAGAAAGCAGTTTTTCGGTATTAGGATAGGAAATTTCCCATGAAGCTTGTCAGTTACACAAATGCCGATGGCGCCGCCTATGGCGTTGCTCTGGCCGATGAAAACGGGGGCGGCGGCGTGATCGTGCCTAGTGACGCATTTCTGGCCCGGTTTGCGACGATAAAATCGGTTCTCGAAGGCGATGCCCTGGCCGCGCTGGCGGATGATGTGGACGGGCGGGCAGCGACTTTGCAACTGGAAGCGCTGAGTTATTTGCCGCCCCTTCACGATGCGGAAAAAGTCATCTGCATTGGTGTCAATTACCCGAAACGCCATCCGGTAGAGGGCGATATTCCACCGCCCAAGTACATATCGACCTTTGGCAAATTTGAAGGCTCCGTGGTCGGCCATAATCAACCCATCCAGTTTCCTGACGCCCCCATGTGCGAGACCTTCGATTATGAAGGCGAACTGGTGCTGGTGATCGGCAAGGGCGGGCGCAATATCAGCAAGGAAAAGGCCTTCGATCATATTGCCGGCTATACAATCATGAACGACGGTTCCGTTCGTGAATGGCAGAAACACAGCGTTCCTGCCGGCAAGAACTTCTTCGCTGCCAGTGCCTGCGGGCCCTGGATGGTGACCGCCGATGAAATCGACGATCCCTTTGCCATGAAACTGTCGACCCGTCTGAACGGCGAAGAGGTACAGTCAACCACTGCCGGCGAGATGATTTTTTCGATTCCGACTCTGGTCAATTATGTATCCACCTTCCTGCACCTGAAACCCGGTGACATCATTTCCACAGGCTCACCCGAGGGTTCCGGTGGCAGTCGCATACCGCAACGTTTTCTCAACAAGGGTGACCGCCTGGACATCACCTGGTCAGGGGTGGGGACGCTCAAGACCTGGGTCGCCTGAGGCAGCTCATTTGCCGTGCCATTTACGGTGAATATCAATGCTCCGCCTATATTTGTAATTATTTGTAAATAACAAATGGTTATTTGTAATTTTTGTTGACAATTTTTAAAAACATTAACATTCTGCTCTGACGCGAACAAAAAGGCCCGGTCGGGTCGTCACTTTTGTTATCCTTTAGCATAAATGGAATTCGGGAGGTTCTTAAAATGCGATCAATACTTTCTAAATTTGTATTACCCCTGGCGGCTGTAGCCGTATCGGGAATGGCTTTGATGTCAACCGCACAAGCGGAAAAATTCACCTTGCACGGTGCCAGCCAGTTTGATGAAAAGCATGCCTTTACGCGCCTCATGCGCAAATTCGAAGAGCTCACCAAGCTATACTATTCAGGCCCCGATGAGGTCGAGTTCATCATGCACCTGAACAGCGAACTGGGTCTTGAAAAAGACTATGTTGCCTATATGAACCAGGGCCTGTCGGTCGACTATGCGGTTGCCTCGCCTTCTCATATGTCAACCTTCTCGAAGCTGGCGACAGTGCTTGATCCGCCCATGCTTTATCGGGACGCGGGCCACTGGAGCAAGGTTTTGTCCGGCGACGTGCTGAAGCCTGTGGTTGATGATATCTACAAGCGTGCAGATATACTGCTGCTCGGCTATGGCGGTGGGGGTGTGCGCCATCTGATCGTCAACAAGGCTGTCACCAATATGTCGGAAATCAAAAATGTTCCGATCCGGGTGATGGGGGCGCCAATTCAGACCAAACTGTTCAATGCCTTCGGTATGTCGCCCAACGTTATCGCCTATTCGGAAGTCTATAATGCCATTCAAACCGGCGTTATCGATGCGGCGGAAAATGAGGCCGCCGGTATCCGTCAGATGAAGTTCTACGAAGTGGGACCGAACATCGCACTGACCGCCCATTCCATTACCGTGCGTCCGCTGGCCATCAGCGGCAAGACCCTGCGCAGGCTGCCTGAAGATTTGCAGTCGGCGATCATCCAGGCCGGTAAAGACGCCGGCACGTTCGGTCGGGTTATTGAACTGACCGAAGGATCCGGGATCATGGCCGAAATGGAAGAGAAGGGTCAGCTCAAGACCATTCCATTCACCGAGCGTGATAAATTGATTGCTGCGGCAACACCGGTTTTGAAAGAGTATTTTGAAGAGCTTGGTCAAACCGCTCTTTATGATGCGATTCAAGCTGTAAAATAAGAGAAGAAACACCGTAAAACGCTGAACAATAAGGGTCGGTGGCTGTTTAAGCCGCCGACCTTTTGTTCTAGATGCAATTCAGTTAACCCCGATCCACACCGTCCCGAGGGGCCGCGATGAAAAAGTTAATCAACGGATATTATGCGTTTCTCAAATTTGTCCTCACCCTGTTGATGGGCGTTTTGATTATTCCGGTTACCATGCAGATTCTGGCCCGTTACTCAGATTTTGTCCCCCGCTATGTGTGGACGGAAGAACTGGCGCGGTTCTGTTTCATCTGGATCATTCTCGTCGGTGCGATGATTGCCATGCGGGAAAACGAGCATTTTACCGTCGATTTGCTGCCAGAATCGAAAACTGATCGCGGCAGGGCCATATCGTTGATTTTTGTTGACCTGATGACATTCACAATGGGCCTGATTTTCGTGGTCTGGGGCTGGCCACTGGTTGAGTTCGGCCTGCTGCAAACATCAGAAATGGCAGAATTGCCCATGGTCTTGATCTACATGGCCTGGCCGATCACCGGTGCCACCTGGATTCTGTTTTTATCGGAACGGGTTGGCGACCATATCAAACTATTTCGGAGTGCCGCCTAATGTCTGCATTTGAAGTTGCGGCCATCCTGTTTTCGGTATTTATCATACTGGTTATCCTGCGGGTTCCGGTCGCCATCGCCCTGGGGTTAGCCTGTGTTCCGGTATTTCTGATTGAGGAACGCCTGACCCCGCTGTTGCTGATGAACGAAATGTTCAAATCCTACAATTCGTTTTTGTTGCTGGCGGTGCCGTTTTTCCTGCTGGCTGCAAACATCATGAATGCGGCGGGCATTACGGATCGACTGATCCGCCTGTCGCGGGCCATGGTTGGCCATCTGCCGGGTGGTCTGGGGCACGTCAATGTTGTTGTCAGTATGCTGTTCGCCGGCATTTCCGGCTCGTCAACGGCCGATGCCGCCGGGATCGGGTCGCTGCTCATACCGCAGATGAAAAAACAGGGCTATTCCACCAGTTTCTCCGTCGCCATCACCGCCTGTTCGTCGGTCATGGGCGTTGTCATCCCGCCAAGCATCCTGATGGTCGTGTGGGGCGGATTGATGTCGGTGTCGATCGGCGGCCTGTTTCTGGCCGGCGTTGTGCCGGGAATTCTGATCGCCGGATCGCAAATGCTGGCGGTCTATGTGTTTGCCAAAATCTACAATTACCCGATTTATTCCCGGTCTTCGTTCAAGGAATTCTTTCTCGCCATTTTTCACGCCATACCACCGCTGATGACGCCACTGATCATCGTCGGCGGCATTGTCGGCGGGTTTTTCACGCCGACTGAAGCCTCGGTGGTAGCGGTGCTCTATTCGGTCCTGCTGGGTGGCCTGTTCTACCGGACCATCGGGCTCCATAACATCCCTTCAATTCTTTTTAATTCCGGCAAATTTGCCGCCATGTCGCTGTTTTGCATCGGTACGGCCTCGGCCTTTGGCTGGCTGCTGGCTTATTTCAAGATCCCGCTGGCAATTGTCGCGATGCTGGAGCCATACGGGGTCAGCCCAACCAGTACCGGCCTGATCGTCGCCGGGTCGTTTTTGCTGATCGGCATGTTTATCGATGCGATTCCGGCAATTATCATTCTGGGTACGGTGCTTTGGCCATTGGCCGAAGTTTCCCACATGCATCCCATTCACTTCGCCATCATCGGTGTCATCTCTCTGGCTTTCGGTCTGGTCACACCGCCTTACGGCCTGTGCCTGCTGATTGCCTGCCGGATCGGTGATATTGAAGTGAAAAAGGCATTGCGCGATGTGGCCATCGTTTTGTGTCCGATGTTCATCGTGCTGCTGATCGTGATTTTCTTTCCGGAACTGATTTTGGCCCTGCCCAAGATGCTGATGGCGAAGTTTATCTAGCCAGTTGGGTCACTGGCCGCCGGTGATCACGTAGAACATGGCGCTGAAGGCGATAAAACAGAGCAGGGCATAGACCCCGTTCCAGCGCCAGGTCAGGGTCGTCGGCGGAATGCCGCAGGTTCCCGAAATCAAGATGGTTGCGGTCGCGTTGGGTGATGCCGTCATGCTCAATGCCCAGCCGGCCCCCATGGCAAAAACGATATGGCTGGGGTCGGCGGGCAGGGCGGGAAGTTCGCGCATGATGGCACTCAGGAACACCACAACCATCAGCGGGCTGAGGGCAACCTGGCCGCAGATGCTGATTAATAGGGGCAGACTGACCAGAAACAGCCAGGCCGGAATCTGATCCAGGTTCGCATGTTCGGCCATGTAATGCACCGGTGCCAGGTGTGCCGCCGTTTCGCCGATAAAACCGGCTGTTGCCAGGGCATAGGTATTGCTCGCCAGGGGGCCTGCGGAGCCCCTGAAAATCCCGGACAGGGCCTGCCCGGCCGCCAACAGTGAGTGGCCAAGACGAAGGCCTGTGTTTTGCGCGAGAACCCAGCCGATCATGACCAGCGGTGCCATCAGCATGAGTGCCCGCGCCGTTGAGACGTCTACCACATAGACGATCAGGTAGGTTGAGCCGATCAGGAACACGCAAACCATCAGCAGATTGAAAGCCGATCGTTTGGGAAAATGCAGCAGGGTGGGCGGACGGGTGATGACAATATGACGCCAGCGAAATCTTTCTTCGGCTCTGCCGATCAGGATCATAATGATGGCGGCAATGCCGCCCAGTGAACTGACCGTAAGCAGATCGACGCCGGGAAGTGTGGAAAACAGAACCGCCTGGGTCAGTGCCGTGGGCGACCACAGGATCATCCACGAAAATCCGCGCAGCAAGGCCGAGATCTGTCGCTGTTCGCGGATCTGCGCGCGTTTTTCATCCGCTGCTGTGACAATGGGTTCGGCACGGGCACCGCGCTGAATGAGCGGTGCGAGCAGGCTGACCGCACCGAAATTCAGCAGCACACCAAGAAAATGACCGCCAATGGCTGTCGCAAAATAGCGCCGGCCTGGTGGCTGATTGGTTAGATAATGGCCCAGTTCCAGGACCGACGGAGAGCGGATTGCCGCTTCTTTCAGGAGGGTGATCAGATAGATAAACGCACCAAAGAAAGCGGCCCTGTCGAGGCCGTAATAAATGGCGTCTGCCGACGGTTTGTACAGCCATACCCCAACCGCCAGGCCGACCGCCATTGCGCCGAGTGCCCATTCCCGGAGGGTAAACTTGGGGATGACACACAGACACACCGCACAGACGGTCAAACGGCTGATATCTCCGGCCAGTGCAAAACCCGTATACAGATAAATAAGTTCGGAGACGGAGAGCACCGCCAGCGCGAAAAGAGTCAATAGAATTTCCGGTTTAAAGGATGTGAAGTGAGATTATTTTTTTGGGCCGGACAGGCTGGAGTTTTGCCACTCCGGATCTGCGGCTGCGGGTTCCGGCCTGAATCCGGCCGCAATGATTGCAGAAATAGCGCAGTATTCATCTTTTTCAGAGGTATCGCCGCTAATACCGACGGCACCAATTGTAAAACCGTCGGCATCATCAATAAGCACGCCGCCGGCAACCGGAACAAACTTTCCTTCCGACACAGCCGCAACGGCGCCCAGAAACGCCGGGCGTCCGCCCAGACGCTCGTTGATCAGGCGGCTGGAGATCCCCATCCCCAGGGCCCCCCAGGCCTTGCCCATGGCAATGCCAAATCGTACCAGGCCGGAACCATCCTCGCTTTTGACGGCAATGATCTTTCCGCCGCAATCGAGAACCACAACGGTCTGCGGCAGCATGTTTTCCTGACGTGCCAGACGCAGGGCCTCGTCAACGATGGTTGCTGCTTTTTCCAGTGCCAGGTTGGTTTTCAGTCGCATTATATATCCTCATCAATTTGCCCGGCAGGCGGGTCGTGGCATGATTTTAAATTCTGAGCGGTTTGCCGCAGCAAAGACCAGCCCCAGTAACCCAATAAATCACGATTTAGCCTTACAGCAAACGCGATTTATACGGTTCGCCTGAATGGGTTTCCAGTAAACAGCGGATTTCTGCGGGTTGAATATTAAATCGGGCAACAGACACAGGCCATCCTGGCTTATTATGTTGCTGTTTTTAACGCAACAGCAGATGCGGGCGCTGGCAAAGGCGCGGATTATAATTAAAGAGTTGCTGGATGAACTGAATCGCGGAGGCTATTTGGGCGGGAAGACATCCCTGTCGGTGAGCGGCCCAGTTTTCACAGTTTGAATGGCATATGAACACCTGCGGGGACTGCAAACTTGCCTGTCTTCCGTTATTTTGCTGATTTTCCGGATAAATACCCGTTGGCCAGTTTTTGTGTCCGAAAGGACGCCGGTCGCGAGCCAGGCGATAGCCGCAACGCGCACGCAAATTTATATAAAAACAAATATCCAGTTTCGTATTCTGCGTGGATAGCCGGAACCAATAATTAATTGAAATGGGAAAAGAATGCAGTCCTTACGCCTACTCGGCGGGAATCAAATCAAGCCGGCGTTCAACACGCTCAAGTCTGGTGTCAACAGAGTCGGTCCGGCTTGAGAGATTTGCAAAGTCTACATGCAGGGCCGCGACGTTGCGCTCTAAACTCCCGATCCGCTCAATAACAGTGGTCAGCTGCTCACCGTGGCGGGCAAGTGTCGCCTGGATGGATTTCAGGTGTTCAAGTATGAGCGCATCATCAGCCATAGCCCTATATACGCTCGTTTGATGATTTATTCAACCGGACGCCTGTTGTGGCTTTCCCAGGGAATCCGTGCAGCCGACGATCATGCGCAGCATCTGGCGGGGTTCCGTGTAGTCGTTGACTGCACAATGCATGGAGGCCCGGTTGTCCAGACCCAGCAGGCTGCCGAGCGCCCATTTGTGGCGGTACTGAAATTCCGGCTGCAGGGCGTGAGCGAACAGGGTCTGCAGCAGGTCGTCACTTTCTGACGGTGCCAACTCATTGATTTTCATGGTATAGCCGGGATTGACGTAGAGCACGGGCCGCCGGGTTTTCGGATGGATGCGGACAACCGGATGGACGACATCCGGGTGGGTGGATTGCTGATCCGTCGACAGGGCAGGCGTGCCGCCGCCGGTATTCCAGCCCCACCGGTGGGTGGCTGTCAGCGACTGAATTTTCTGTTTCAGGGCGTCGGACAGTTTGTCGTAGGCCATGCACATGTTGGCAACCAAAGTATCGCCGCCTTCGGTGGGCAGGTGCGTGGCGTAGAGGAAAATGGCGTCTGACGGTGCCGCTTCGTAACTCAGATCGGAATGCCAGAAGGCTCCGGCAGGAATAGCCGTTGTCCGCGACTGGGCGGTGCCCATATGCCGCGCAATGATCGAAACTTCAAAGGAATCCGGATGGTGATACTGGTCAAGAATGTGCGGTACCAGAGGCCCGAAGCGGCGCCCGAAATTGCGTAACCAGGTGACGTCTTCGGCCAGATCCGGCATCACAACGGCGACACGCTCAAGCAGGGTCTGTTCAATCCGATGAAAATCCGCGTCGGATACCGGTTGCGCCGTATCCAGGCCCCAAATCAACGCCCCCATGGGTCCGTCCAGATTTTCCACCCTGATTGCCAATTTCCCGCCCCGTGCCTGTTTCGCCGTTTACTATTTTGCCTTGATTTCACCGCCAACGGCAATTGCCAATTCACAAATCAAGAAAATGCGTGTTTTCACTGGCATTTCGGGCAAAGACAGATTACATATCCGGCGGATTTACATTCTTTGGTGCCTGTTGGTTTTGACGGGTATTTTTTCGACAGCGATATCGGAATTCATTATGCAACAAGTTGTTTTGGTTATTCACTTAATGCTGGCAATAGCCCTGGTTGGCGCGGTTCTTCTGCAAAAGAACGAAGGTGGCGGACTGGGTATGGGCGGTGGCGGCCAGGGCGGCGGCATGGGCGGTTTCATGACCGGTCGGGCAGCTGCCGATTTATTGACCCGTACGACAGCGATTTTGGCGGCCGGTTTCATATGCACCAGTTTGGTGATGGCCATTCTGGCCGGCAAGAACCGCGAATCGAAATCGATTCTTGATCAGCCGGCAGCCGTTATTGAACAGCCCGCGACGCCAGCCGTGCCTGCTGCACCGGTCGCTAATTAGATAAAAATGGGACAAAACAAGGGATCGTTTCCCATCCGAAAAGAGGTCGCGAATTCGCTTCCTCTTTTCTTTTTGCCAATCGCCATTTTAATGTACAGTGAGTGCCCATGACGCGGTTTATATTCATCACCGGCGGCGTGGTTTCCTCTCTTGGTAAAGGCCTCGCATCTGCGGCCCTGGCAGCTTTGCTGCAAGCCCGTGGATTTAAGGTTCGCCTGCGGAAGCTCGACCCCTATATCAACGTTGACCCGGGCACCATGTCGCCCTATCAGCACGGCGAGGTTTTCGTTACCGATGATGGTGCCGAGAC
>JABMNT010000147.1 GCA_013203595.1 Rhodospirillales bacterium | reverse complement strand
TTATTATGCCATGGAGCGGGACAACCGCTGGGACCGGGTCTAACAGGCCTATACGGCCATGGCAAAAGGCCAGGGTAAAGCCGTTGCCGATCCCTTGACCGCCATCAGTCAGGCCTATGCGGCGGATCAGACGGACGAGTTTATCCTGCCCTGTGTGATTGCGCCCTATACGGGCATGGTTGATGGCGACGGTATTTTCATGGCGAATTTCCGGGCCGACCGGGCCCGCGAAATTCTGGCCTGTTTTGTTGATCCTGAATTTGCCGGATTCCGTCGCGATCAGGCCATACAGTTTCCGGCCCGTCTGGGGCTTGTCGAATATTCCGCCGCTCTGAACAGATATATGGACTGCATGTACCCGGCCTCGCCGCTGACCGCCATATTGGGTGAAATTGTCGCTGACGCGGGGATTAAGCAGTTGCGGATCGCCGAGACCGAAAAATATGCCCACGTGACGTTCTTTCTCAATGGCGGGCGGGAAGCCGTGTTTGCCGGAGAGGAGCGGATCCTGATCCCGTCCCCGGATGTGGCGACCTATGATTTGCAGCCGGAAATGTCGGCTCGTGAACTCACCGATAAACTGATCGAAGCCATTCGAAGCAAGGAGTTCGGCCTGATTGTCGTTAATTATGCAAACGGAGATATGGTCGGTCATACGGGCATTTTGGCGGCTGCAATCAAGGCCGCGCAAACCCTCGATGCCTGCCTTGGCCGGCTGGAAGACGTCATCAAGGATGTTGGCGGAGCGATGCTGGTCACCGCCGATCATGGCAATTGCGAAAACATGTACGATAAGGAGGCCAACGAGCCGCATACACAGCATACCCTGAACGTGGTGCCGGTCCTGCTGGTCGGCGCACCGGATGGGGTGACCGCGCTGAATCCGGGGCGATTGAGCGACGTGGCACCGACGTTATTGCAGTTGATGGGCCTTGAGCAGCCATCGCAAATGACCGGCCAGTCGCTGCTTGCAAGAGGAGGGGCAGACGCTGCAGCCGCGCACTAACAGGATCACCGGTGCCAGTCAGATATTGATGGGCTGGTTGGCAGGCGGATGTATGGTGCTGGCGGTGCCGGTGTCGACCCATGCCCAGTCGGCGCGACCCGTGCAATTGCAGCGCAACGACGGCAATGCCGGGCAAGGCTCTGTCGCGGCCCCGGTTCAGGTGGGCAAACCGCAAGCAAACCAGCCAAACGGCCGGATTGTCGAAAAAGCGCCAAATGAACGGTTGCGCGATATCGATAATGCCCTGAAAGCGGCGCAGGACAAACGCCGGCAGTTGAAGGAAAAAGCCGAGGCACTTGACGACGATATCAAGAAATTGCGGGCGGGTATGGTCTCTGCAGCCCGACTGTTTCAGGACCACGAGCAACGTGTCGACGCCCTGACCCGCGATCTTTCGGCGGTCAACAGCGAAACGGCCGCCAAGGAATCAATTTTACGCCAGCGGCGCAAGCAGATGGGGCGGGTATTGCAGGCCCTGCAACGGGTCGCCCAATATCCGCCGGAAGCTCTGATTGCCCAACCCATATCTCCGGCGGATACGGTGCGCACGGCTATTTTGCTGCGGGCAACCATGCCCGACCTGGCACGGCGCGCCTTGCTCCTGCGCGATGATTTGAGTTCGCTGGCATTCAGCAAGGCAGAAGCGCAGCGCCGTCGCGAAGAATTGAACGGGGCCAAGGTGGAACTTGAAGGGCAAAGAAAACTGCTGAGTACCATGCTGGGGCGCAAATCACGCTTGCGCAGACGCACCGTTGCAAAAAGTGATGCGGCGGCACGACAGGCACAGGCCCTGGCCGTCGAGGCGCGCTCGGTCCGGGATCTGATGAGCCGTCTTGAAGGCTTGCGCAAGCAGCGGGAAGAACAGGAAAAAGCTCAGATAACAGCCAGAAAAGCCGGAAAGAAACCGGCTGTTGCCGACTCGGGACCACCATCGGACTATACTGGAAAGCCGATCAATACGGCTAAGGGAAAGCTCCCCTATCCGGTGGTCGGCGAACTGCAGGCGATGTTTGGACAGACCGCTGAAAGCGGCTTAACCCACAAGGGAATCAGTATCAGCTCGGTATCCGAGGCACAGGTTATTGTGCCCTATGAAGGTCGGGTTGCTTTCACCGGGCCTTTCAAGGGATACGGCAGGCTCTTGATCATCGAACATGGGGCGGGATATCATACACTGCTTGCAGGATTAGGACGTATCGATGTTGTGGTCGGACAATGGGTGCTCGGAGGCGAACCTGTGGGCATCATGGATCGGGTGACAACGAACCAAACAGAAAGTAAACCATCGCTGTATATAGAATTACGGCAGGATGGACAGCCCATCAACCCGCTGCCGTGGCTCGCAGCCCGCAGTAACAACGTAGAAAAAAGTAAGGTAAGTGGATGAAAAATCGATTTTTAAGTACAGTGTTTGTGGCGGGTTTTGTCGGGATGCTGGCATATGGGACCCACGCGGGATTTGCGGCCGACAGCGATAAGGTGAAAAACAGCGCCGAAACCTATCGTCTGTTAAACCTGTTTGGGGATGTCTTCGAGCGCGTCCGCAATGACTATGTGGAAAAACCGTCCGATGAACAGCTCATCGAATCGGCGATAACCGGCATGTTGTCAGCCCTTGATCCCCATTCCAGTTATATGAATTCCGACCGTTTCGATGAAATGAAAGTGAATACACGCGGAGAATTCGGTGGTCTTGGCATACAGGTGTCAATGGAAGACGGTTTTGTAAAGGTCATATCCCCGATCGACGATACGCCGGCCTATCGGGCAGGCGTTGAACCTGGCGACTACATAACCCATCTCGATGGCGAATCTGTGCAGGGACTGACCCTGCAGGAAGCCGTTGAAAAAATGCGGGGGAAAGTTGGTGCCGATATCAAAATCACAATTCGCCGCAAAGGCACACCGGATCCCTTCGATGTAACCATCACGCGGGCCGTGATCAAAATTACATCCGTTCGTTCACGGATCGAAGGCAAGGTTGGCTACGTGCGGATTACGTCCTTTACCGAACAGTCGGATATCGGCCTTAAAAAGGCCATGGACAAATTTGACAAGGAATTGGGCGACGGGTTGATCGGTATTGTCCTCGATTTGCGCAACAACCCCGGCGGCCTGCTGGATCAGGCGGTGGCGATTTCGGACGCCTTTCTGGAACGCGGAGAGATTGTTTCCACGCGGTCGCGGTTGGCTGAGGATACCAGTCGTTTCAGTGCACGCGCTGGTGACCTGGCCAAGGGTAAACCGATTGTCGTGCTGATTAACGGCGGATCGGCGTCGGCGTCGGAAATTGTCGCCGGTGCCCTGCAGGACCATAAACGCGCCGTCATCCTGGGGACCCGGTCCTTTGGTAAAGGCTCGGTTCAGACAATTATGCCTTTACCCGGCCATGGTGCCATGCGGCTGACGACAGCGCGTTACTACACGCCGTCCGGTCGTTCTATCCAGGGCGAAGGCGTTGATCCGGATATTATTGTCGAGCCTTCAAAGATCGAAACCCTGACCAGTGCAACGCAACGGCGCGAGGCAGACCTGAGAGGGGCCCTGAAGAACGAAAATGGCGGCAATGAGGAAACCAATGATGCGGTACCTGACGAAAACCTGGAAACCGCGCCGATGGCTGAAAGTGACACCAAGGAAGAGCCCGTCGACTATCAACTGACCCGGGCCCTTGACCTTATCCGCGGCATTTCATTGTTCACTGCCAATCAGGCCGTTAAAGCCGAATAGTCCGATCAGCGATTTGTTCATTAGCATGGGGATATTGTGAATCTTTTCAACTTCTTGAAACGCAACAAAGACAAAGAAGAAGATGACGACGATGCCTATGACATCGATGGCGACAGCCCGCGCACGCAGGTTATCGATGATGATACGGAACTGGCCGAGGTTTCTGATGATCAGGATATAATCCTGGAGTCAGAAATCGAAGATGCCGGGTTCGCAGATGCAGACGGCGAAGCGCCCGCCGACGAGGCTATGATTGGCGAAGAGAGCGAGATTCCCGAATTCGAAGACGACGATATCGATTTTGAGGCTCTTGATGGTGAAGTTCACGGCAACGCAGATATCAATGAGGGAGATGAGTCCGGTCGTAACCCCATGCTTTTTGTGTTTGCCGGCGCCGCAGTTCTGATTATCGGTGTCATTGGCGGGGCCGGGTTTTGGTTCCTTGGCAGTAGTGACAAGCAGGCCGGTGCCGACCCCGGATTGCCGCAGATAGCGGAAAACGCGGTTGTCGTGGCCATCGCTCCCAGAAATCCGGTAGCGGGCGGTGGTTTGAATGCCATTGGTAATGGCGGACTGAGTCCTCCGTCGGCGCAGGCCTCGGCGGCGACTGCGACGACAGCGGCCTCTTCGGACGCATCGGAACGTGGCGTTGCCGAATCTACCATGCAGGCGCCGGAAACCGCACCGGTTCGGACACTGGCGCAGCAACGGGCGGCAACCCTGGCCTCGATTACCGGAGTTGGCGACGGGGGCTCATTGAACTCCGCATCGGGAACTGTGCCGCGGGACTCGGGGCAGGGGTTGGTCATTCCCTCCGTTACATCGGTGTCCTATCAGAATATGCCGGACCAGGACCGGGTAGTGCCTCTGGCGACGGCTCCGGATCAGAACCTCGTTCAACAGGTGGACGGGATGGCAAATCCGCTGCCGATTATCGGCAAGGACGGTCGCCAGCCGTGGCAGGTGTATGCCCGCCCCTTTGTTGAAAAAACCGCCAACCCAAAGGTTGCGATCATAGTGAAGGGACTGGGGTTTAGCCGGGCCGCCAGTATGGCGGCAATCAAGAAATTGCCGGGTGAAGTCACCCTGGCATTTTCGCCGTACGTGAAGGATTTGAACGACTGGATGTTGCGGGCGCGGCTTTCCGGCCATGAAGTATTGCTGGAACTGCCACTGGAAAGTAAGGGGTTTCCCCATGAAGATGCAGGACCACTGGCGCTAAGAACCGATTTGCAGGTATCGGATAACATCCTGCAGCTTAATAATGTCATGTCACGGATGACCGGTTACATCGGGTTGCTATCGGTGATGGGCTCCAAATTCAACGAGGCAGAAGGGCAACTGAAACCGATTTTGACGGAAATTAAAAAACGAGGTCTGCTGTTTGTCGATGGCGGAGGCAGCGGTTCGAGAGCCCGCCGCGTTGCCGCTGAAATCGACCTTCCGAAAGCCTTTAGCAATGTGTACCTGGATCAGCCGCCGAACCGCAGCGATATGGACAGGAAACTGCAGGGGCTCGACCAATTGGTGCGTCAGCAGGCGGCGGCTGTCGCCATAATTCACGCCTATCCCAATACCATCGAGCGCATATTAATCTGGATTCGGTCCATGGAGGCCCGTCAATTAACGCTCGTTCCGGTCTCTGAACTCGCCAATAAGCAATTTATTCAATAATGAAGCCCACCGACGTCAATTTGGACAGAACGCCGTCGGCCCTGTCGTACTATCGCCCCTGTGTCGGCGCCATGCTTTTTAACGACCAGGGCTTGGTGTGGGTTGGAAAACGTATTTCCGAGGGCAACGACCTGGACTACGCCTGGCAAATGCCCCAGGGCGGGATTGATGCCGGCGAGCCACCCAGAAAGGCTGTCCTCAGGGAATTGCTGGAGGAAACCGGGACCGCGAATGCCCGGATTGTTCGCGAATCTGCACAATGGTTCAGCTATGACTTGCCGGAAAATTTGCTGAGAAACAGTCCTAAAAGTACATTCCGCGGGCAAATTCAAAAGTGGTTCGCGCTCCGATTTAACGGGGAAGATTATGAATTCCGGCTTGATACCCATGACAAGCCGGAATTTTCCACCTGGGCATGGGTCAATCTTGAAGAAGTGCCGGAGTTGATTGTACCTTTCAAACGCGACGTATATAAAAACGTCGTCGAAGAGTTCAAAGATCTCCCCGAAAGGATCATCAACGAATGATTATGTACCTGCAGGTTCTGGCCGGCTTGATTATCTTGGTCGGAGCTGCCGAATTTCTGGTGCGCGGTGCGGTCGCCCTGGCTGACCGGTTCGGTGTATCGCCACTGGTTATCGGCATGACCATTGTCGCCGTCGGAACTTCGGCGCCGGAGTTGGTTGTATCCCTGAGTGCAATTTTCGAGGGCGCGCCGGGGCTGGCAATCGG
Organism: Rhodospirillales bacterium; assembly: GCA_013203595.1. Classification (GTDB taxonomy): domain Bacteria; phylum Pseudomonadota; class Alphaproteobacteria; order Rhodospirillales; family Casp-alpha2; genus JABMNT01. Next base: position 26,361 of record JABMNT010000147.1, on the reverse strand, counting down.
TAACATCGTTGGCTCGAATATTGCTAATATTCTGTTGATACTGGGTGCAACATGCCTGTTCAAGCCGATCATGGAGCGCCCCGGTTCGTCGCCCATGGATGGCTGGATTCTTATTGGCGGAACCGCATTGTTTGTTGCGCTGTGTCTTTACGGCGATATCGGTTTGGTCTCCGCGATCATCCTGTTGGCTGCTTTTTTCGGGTTCCTTGGGACCTCTTACTGGCGTAACAGCCATGACCCAGACGCCATCGAAGAGGCGGTCCACGAAATAGAAGATCTGAAAAGTGGCAAGAAGCCGGCATTGATTTCGGCAATGATGGTTGTTGGGGGCCTTGTCGGCTTGGGTCTCGGGGCTGACTTGCTGGTCACCGGCGGTGTTAAGATTGCCCGTGTCTACGGGGTCTCCGAAGAGGTGATCGGCTTAACCCTGTTTGCCCTTGGTACGTCGTTGCCAGAACTGGCGGCGTCTCTGGTTGCCGCCTTTCGTGGTCACCCTGCGGTCGCCATTGGCAACGTTATCGGCTCCAATCTGTTTAATATCCTGGGTATTGGCGGTGTCATCGGACTGGTGGCCGTGGTTCCCGTCCCGGCGCAGATCGTCCAGTTTGATATCTGGGTTATGTTTGTTTCCACGGCTGTACTGTTTCCGGTTCTGGTTCTGCACTGGCGCCTGCCCAGGATCACCGGGGTTCTCCTGCTGGTCGCCTATATCGGTTATGTCTGGATACAGGCCTTCGGAGTGGCAGACGCCCTGGCCCTGTTCGGTTAAAGGTTGAATCCGGGCATGGGTTCGCGCATTCTCCCGCCTATGACGAAAATCCATAGAGGCAACGTCCTGATAACCGGTGCCGCCAAACGGATTGGGCGGGTAATCGCCCTGGAACTGGCGCGGGCTGGCTGGAATATCGCCGTCCATTACCGGCGTTCCGAACAACAGGCGGAAGACCTGGTTTGTGAACTTGAAAGCTATGGCGTGCGTGGTGTCGGGCTGGCCGCAGATCTGGCAAATGAAGCCGAGGTCGGACAGCTTTTTGCGAATGCCGGCAAGGCTTTGGGGCCGATCACCTGCCTGATAAACAACGCCTCGATATTTGAGGAAGATACCGCCACGACGGCGACACGCCGGTCGTGGGACCGCCATATGAACGTTAACCTGCGTGCACCATTTGTCTTGAGTCAGTGCCTTGTCAACGGCCTTCCCGAAGGTCAATCAGGGGTGATCATCAATATCATTGATCAGCGCGTCTGGAACCCGACCCCTGAGTTCACCTCCTATACGCTCAGCAAAATGGGTCTGTGGAGTGCAACCCAGGTCCTTGCACAGTCCTATGCGCCGCATGTGCGGGTAAATGCCATCGGGCCCGGACCGACCTTGCAGAGCGTCCATCAGTCGGCGGACGACTTTACGGCGGAAGTGGATGCGTTGCCCCTGCAACGGGGAGTTTCCCCCGAAGATATCAGCCGTGGAGTTGTTTTCATTCTGGAGTCACCGACAATGACCGGGCAAATGATAGCACTGGATTCCGGCCAGCATCTGGGTTGGCGGGCAAAGCAAAAGGACAGCAAGTGACGGGCATGAGTTTGACAACCGCAGTATCTGGAAAAGAGGGCTTAAATGGCCACTGAAAGCACAGCTTCGCCGGTCCCAGCACAAATCGCCGACGGTGCTAATAAGATTCGTCATGTTTTCATCCGTGACCTGGTCATTGACTGTTCGATCGGTATTTACACCCATGAAAAAGAGCACGAACAGCGGGTTCGTATAAATCTGGATCTGGCCGTCGGTGAAGGCGATATGAGGATTAATGATGATATCCGCAACGTCATCAGCTATGAGGACATGGCAAAGGGCATTGAAGCCATAATTGCACAGGGTCATATAAATCTCGTCGAAACACTTGCCGAGAAAATCGCCGATATGTGTTTACAGGATCAGCGCGTATCTGTTGCGCGCGTGCGGGTCGAAAAGCTTGACATCATTGCCAACGCAGCAAGCGTAGGGGTTGAAATTGAACGGGTTAAAAATAAGTAAAAAGTTTACTAATTTAAGCCAAGAAAAGACTATATTTTAAAGGGTTAGCTTTAATAGACGACAACCAGTTGTGCACAGGCTGGCGGAAGTTACAATTGTATTTCGTAAATATTTCAGAATTATTCCACGAAGTCGTTAACCCGATGTAGCATTTAATAAAATGTTATGTTTCAATGACTTACATATTTGCCCATTTTTTAGGCAAAACATAAAAACCATTGTGTTTTTATGGGACTAGGGAAATCTATCAGGGTTTTCAACAATGTTATCCACAGGTTTCGTGGATAGTTAAAAATGGATTTTCAGTAATAATTCACTAGTGTGGCAATTAATGGTCCTATTTGCGACGAGATGCTTTTGTGAGCAACGATAAAATTCCATCTTCATCCGGTGATTGTGCCCTGTCGCCCACACATGACGGCGATGCTGAGGTCGGTGTTTCCGTCATTGAGCAACATTTAAAAACCCTGCCCAGCAGTCCGGGCGTTTACCGGATGATCGACCAGAAAGGTGATGTCCTGTATGTGGGCAAGGCAAAAAACCTGAAAAAACGGGTTGTTGCCTATACCGCACCGGATCGGCAATCGATGCGGATCCGGCGGATGATCCGAGAAACCGCGGCCATGGAGTTTGTGACCACCCATACCGAAGCCGAAGCGCTGCTTTTGGAATCAAACATGATCAAACGGTTTGCTCCAAAGTACAATATCCTGCTGCGTGACGATAAATCCTTCCCTTTTATTCTGGTCACCTCCGGTCACGATTTTCCGCAGGTTTTGAAGCATCGCGGCGCACAGAATAAAAAGGGGGATTACTTTGGTCCGTTTGCCTCGGTCTGGGCGGTAAATGAGACCCTGGCGGTGTTGCAGCGTGCCTTTCTGCTCCGGACCTGCACGGACACCGTCTTTGCCAACCGCAGCCGGCCCTGTCTTTTGCACCAAATCAAACGCTGTGCCGCGCCGTGTGTGGGGAAAGTCAGCGCCGATGACTATCAGACCCTGGTCGCCCAGGCCCGCAATTTTCTGTCGGGTGGGTCACAGGCCATCCAGAAGGACTTTGCCCGAAAAATGCAGACAGCCAGTGACGGGTTGGAGTTTGAGGTTGCCGGCCAGTACCGGGACCGGATCCGCGCCCTGACACGGGTGCAGGCCCGCCAGGATATAAATATGCAGGGTGTTGGTGAAGCCGATGTCATTGCCGCCCACCAGGAAGGCGGAATTACCTGTATTCAGGTGTTCTTTTTCAGAACCGGTGCCAACTTCGGCAATCGTTCCTACTTTCCGAGCCAGGCCAGGGATGTTGACCTGCCGGAAATACTGGAAGCCTTTATGGGCCAGTTCTATGCCAAAACCATCCCCCCAAAGACCGTATTTATCAGCCATCCGGTTCCCAATACAGAGCTGTTGGCCGAGGCCCTGTCGGTGCGCGCCGGTGCCAACGTAAAGGTGCTCTGTCCAAAACGCGGCGATAAGCGGAAAATCATAGACCATGCCCTGGCAAATGCCAAAGAGGCCCATGGCCGGCGAATGGCGGAAAGTGCGTCGCAACGGCGCTTGCTGGAGCGCCTGCAGGATGTGTTCAAACTGGATCGGGTGCCGGAACGCATTGAAGTGTATGACAACAGCCATGTTTCCGGCAGCAAGGCGGTCGGCGGCATGATCGTCGCCGGGCCGGAAGGCTTTATGAAGAATGCCTACCGCAAATTCACCATCAAGGGCGCGGCGCCGACGGGTGGCCGGGTTGGCGTCGACGGATTTGCCGCCGGCGATGATTATGCGATGATGAAGGAAGTGCTGACCCGCCGGTTTTCCCGTGCCCTGCGTGAAGACCCGGACAAGACGTCGGGGCAATGGCCGGATCTGGTTTTGCTGGACGGCGGGAAAGGCCAGTTAAGCATGGGCCTGGAAGTCTTTGAAGAACTTGGCATCGACGATATAGCTATTGCCGCGATCGCCAAGGGACCGGACCGGAATGCCGGGCGTGAACGCATTTTTCTGTCCGACAGAAGCCCGGCTATCGAACTGGAGCCGCGCAATCCGACACTCTATTTTTTACAGCGCCTGCGTGACGAAGCCCACCGGTTTGCCATTGGCAGCCATCGGCAAAAGAGATCCCGTGCCATTTCCCGTTCCCTGCTGGATGAAATCCCCAACGTCGGCGCCAAACGCAAGAAAGCCCTGCTCCATCATTTTGGCGGCCCGGAAGCTGTCGCCCAGGCCGGCCGCTCAGACCTGGAAGCGACCGAGGGCATCAATAAAGCCCTGGCAAACAAAATTTATGATTGGTTTCATCCTGACGGATAATGCGTTAGAAACAGGGATCGAATTGTCAAAATCACCATCGCGGAAACCCGAATGTTACGAAGCGTGCCAAATATCCTGACAGTTTCGCGCATACTGGCGATTCCTGTACTCATTTTTCTGTTGTTGTTTATTGAAGACCCGGCTGGCAGCTGGCTGGCCTTTTCTGCCTATACCTACGCCTGTATCACAGATTTTTTTGATGGCTATCTGGCGCGTGCCTGGCATCAGCAGTCGGCTTTCGGCCGTTTCCTTGATCCCATTGCCGACAAACTTCTGGTCGCCGGCGTCCTGTTGGCGCTGGTCGGGATCGACCGGGTGTCGGGACTGACGGTGTTGCCGGCTGCTGTCATACTATGCCGTGAAATTCTGGTTTCCGGCCTGCGTGAGTTTCTGGCAGAACTGGATGTGGGGGTTCCGGTCAGTAAGCTGGCAAAGTGGAAAACGGGAATGCAGATGTTGGCTCTCGGGTTTTTGCTTGTTGGCCCGAACGGACCGGATTTCGGGCCCCTGTCAACCGCCGAGATCGGCTTTTGGGGATTGTGGGGCGCCGCCATTCTGACGCTGATTACCGGATATGATTATTTGCTCCATGGCATCCGCCACATCGTGGAAACCGATAACGCGCCCGCGCCGAAACGAAAAGCCAAGCCCAAGCCGGAAGTTCCCTCGGTGTCGGACGGCGGTTGATTTTCCCTAATCCTGAGCCAATATGTGGACTGCAGGTCAATTATCGAGACGAGTAAGAATGAAAATATTTGGTTTAGTCGGGTGGAGTGGTAGCGGTAAAACAACGCTTATCAGAAAACTGATTCCGGAACTGATCGGGATGGGTTACCGAATCTCGACAATGAAGCATACCCATCATAATTTTGATATCGATAAACCGGGCAAGGATTCCCATGAACATCGGGTCGCCGGTGCCTCACAGGTTCTGATTACCGGCAGAAATCGATGGGCATTATTGAACGAAAATCGCGAGCAGCCCGAGCCTACGATTGAAGACTTGCTGATGCGAATGGATGACGTTGATCTGGTCCTGATTGAAGGCTTCAAGCGTCATCCCCATGCCAAGCTGGAAGTCTTCAGGCCGTCCGTCGGCAAGGATATGATCGCCCGCACCGACTCTTCCGTTATCGCCGTTGCCACCGATGAAAAGCTGGATGGCATTGAACTGCCGATCCTCGATTTAAACGATGTATCTGCTGTTGCCCGGTTTGTGATTGAGTTTTGTGATTTGCAGAAAAGCGAATTTAATGGCGCAGCTTAAGGATGATTGTTTTGCATTCGGCGGCGAACTGATCCCGCTTGACGATGCGCTTGCCGATTTGAAAGCCCGCATTTCCCCGGTTGTTGGAACCGAAACCGTATCAACGCTGGACGCCATTGGGCGGATACTGGCGGAAGATGTCCTTTCCGCCCGGGACGTGCCGCCGCATGACAATTCGGCCGTCGACGGTTATGCGGTGTATTTTGAAGATCTGCATCCTGATCAGGAAACCCGCCTGCCGGTGGCCGGGCGGATAGCTGCCGGACACCCCATGCAGCATTCACCACGGCGCGGCGAAGCCTATCGGATTTTTACCGGTGCACCCATGCCCGAAGGCGAGGACGGGGGCCCTGATACGATCTATATGGAAGAAGACTGTCAACGCGACGGCGATACGGTGATTTTACCTGCGGGTCTGCAAGCAGGATCAAACCGGCGAAAACGGGGGGAAGACGTTAAAGCCGGCGATATTGTCCTGCGCCGAGGCAGCCGGTTGCGGGCCCAGGAAATCGGCATGGCCGCATCGGTGGGGCGGGCAGAACTGCAGGTCTTCGAGAAACTGAAAGTCGCGGTATTTTCCACTGGCGACGAAATATGCGACCCGTCCGGCGTCGCCGCAGCGGGGCGGATTTTTGATTCAAACCGGTATTCGACACAGGCCCAACTCCGGGAACTGGGATGCAGTGTGACAGATATCGGCATTTTGCCCGATAACCAGGCGTTGATTGCGGAGGCGCTTGGCAAGGCGGCACGGGATCATCATCTGCTGATCACGTCGGGCGGGGTTTCAGCTGGCGAAGAGGACCATGTGAAGGCCGCTGTTGAATCGCAAGGGACGATTAACCTGTGGCGTCTGGCGATCAAGCCCGGGCGGCCGATTGCCCTCGGGCAGGTCGGACACACCGCGTTCATTGGCCTGCCGGGCAATCCGGTTGCCGCCATGGTGACATTCATGACGATTGCCCGCGGGGTGATCCTGATGCTTTCCGGTGCCGCTGAAAGTATGGCCCAACGTTATAGGGTCGAAATCGGTTTTGATCACCGGAAAAAACTGGGGCGCCGTGAATGGGTGCGCGTTAGATTGAAACGCGGCCCGCAAAATCATCTGACAGCCCATAAAATTCATAGCGGCGGATCCGGCATTCTGACGTCTCTGGTCGATGCCGATGGCCTGGTTGAACTGGGCGAAGAGATTGAAGCCGTAAAAGCGGGTGATCAGGTGGGCTTTCTGCCTTTTAACGAGGTCGTGCGATGAAAATTATGTATTTTGCCTGGGTCCGGGAAATGACCGGTAAACCGGAAGAAAATATCGAATTGCCGGAAGGGCTGGCCACTGTGCACCAACTGGTCGCCTGGCTGAAGCTACAGGACGATGTCTACCAGCGCGCCTTTGCCGACGAATCCATGATCCGGGTCGCCGTCAACCAGGAATATGTGAGCGGGGACGGGCCGATTTCAAACGACGATGAAGTGGCTTTTTTCCCGCCGGTGACCGGAGGCTAATGCAATGATACGGGTGCAGGCGGAAGACTTTGATATCGGTGTTGAGCTGAAAAAATTAACGGCTGGCGACGCATCCATTGGCGGCCTGTGCAGTTTTGTCGGCCTGGTCCGTGATATGGCCGGAAGTGATGAAATTTCGGCGATGACCCTGGAGCATTATCCGGGGATGACGGAAAAGGCGCTCACCGACATCGAGGCGCAGGCGCAGGAGCGCTGGCCATTGAACGGAACCCTGATCGTTCATCGCTATGGCCGGCTGCAGCCGGGTGATCAAATAGTTCTGGTTGCGGCCGCTTCCGCCCACCGCGAAGCGGCGTTTGAAGCCTGCCATTTTTTAATCGACTGGCTGAAGACCAAGGCGCCGTTCTGGAAACTGGAGGATACGCCTGACGGAGGTCAGTGGGTCGACGCCAGAGATACCGACGCAGCGGCGACGGATCGCTGGCTCCAGCCAGGCATATCCGTGCCAACAGATGCTGACTCAGCGGAGTAACCGTTATTAATTATCAGGCCATTTTTTTCGATTTCGACGGTGTTCTCGTTGAATCCGAACAGCTTAAAGTCGACGCCTTTCGTGAACTTTACAGTGAACACAGCGACGCGGTGATTGACCGCGTTGTGACCTATCACAGAGCCCATGCCGGGATTTCGCGGGTCGTCAAGATTGCCCATGCCCACAAGGCGTTTTTGAACATCGACTTAACGCCCGAGGCGCTCGACGTGCTGTGTCGACGCTATTCCGCCATCGTCGAGCAAAAGGTCATTGACTGCGATAGCGTCGATGGCGCCCTGGCTTTTTTGATCCGGGCGGCGGGCACCATCAAATCCTTCGTGGTATCCGGAACGCCGGAGGATGAACTGATCCGGATTACCGACCAACGGGGAATCAGTGGCTATTTTGACGGCATTTACGGCTCGCCGCGCAAAAAGGAAGATATTGTCGAAGGGCTGCTGACGGATCATGGTCTGACCGCTGATCAATGTCTTTTCATCGGCGATTCGATGACCGATTACAATGCGGCGACGGCGCACCGGATGCCGTTTCTCGGACGCCTGCATAACGGTCAGGAAAACCCGTTTCCCGAAGCCACGCGAACGGTTCCGGATATGTCAACGCTGGGCCGGATCGTCGGTCTGAACAGCCCTGAGGATAACCCAGATGACAGATGAGCCGATCAGTTACAAAGCCTACGAAGACGAAAAGTTTATGAACGGCCCGGATGCCCGGGGGGTGCGTATTCTGACAGAGTATCTGGAGCCGGAAAGCCGCCTGGCGCAGTTTGCCGTAAGCGATACCATAGTTTTTTTTGGCTCTGCCCGCCTGTTGCCGCGCGATGTGGCAAAAACCAGGCTTGACGAAGCCGTCGCGGAAAATGGCGATGTGAAAAGCGCTGAGCGCAATTTGATGATGTCGCGGTTTTATGAAGATGCGCGCGAACTGGCAAACCGACTGACGGTATGGTCGAAGGGGCTGGAAGATGCGAAACGGCGGTTTCTGATTTGCACCGGTGGTGGGCCGGGGATTATGGAAGCGGCCAATCGCGGCGCGTCGGAGGCCGGTGGCGTCAATATCGGATTTAATATTTCACTGCCCTTCGAGCAACATTTCAATCCGTATATAACACGCGAACTGAATTTCGAATTTCATTATTTTTTCATGCGTAAATTCTGGTTCTTATATCTGGCGAAAGCCCTGGTTGTCTTCCCGGGCGGGTTCGGGACGATGGACGAGTTGTTTGAGGCAATGACGCTCATGCAGACGCAAAAAACAAAAAAACGCATGCCTATTGTTTTATTTGGCAGGGAATTCTGGGGGGATGTACTGAACCTGGAAGCCCTGGTGAAATATGGAACGATTTCTGAAAAGGACCTGGATCTTTTTCATATCACCGATTCGGTTGAAGATGCCTACGACCACCTTGTTGAGCGGCTGACAAAAAATGCGCTTTCCCGACCTGGTGGATATATCTAGAGATTCCATATCAATAGGAACAGCACTGGGATCAGACAGCGCTTTTTTAAAAAAAAGGCCGGGTTTGACCCCGGCCTTCGCTGCTTTCAAGGCACCGGATGGTGCTTACTCAGCCGCCGCCGCCTGAACCTTGCCGACGGCCTTGTCGTAGTCTTCCATCATCCATCGGCTGATATCACCAACGGTGAAGGTATGATCATCAATAACGCCGACGGGTGTTACTTCGGCCGCCGTTCCTGTCAAAAAGACTTCCGTTGCATTGGCAAGCTCGTCAGGCATGATGGCCCGTTCAATAACCTCAATACCGCGCGCTTTCGCCAGTTCAATGACCGTCTGGCGGGTGATGCCGTTGAGGAAGCAGTCGGGGATCGGTGTATGTAACTTGTTGTCGCCCATGACCATGAAAATATTGGCACCGGTCGCCTCCGCCACCCGCCCGCGATAGTCGAGCATCAGCGAATCGTCGTAGCCCTGGCGCTCGGCTTCATGCTTGGACAATGTGCAGATCATATAGAGCCCGGCTGCCTTTGCATGAACCGGTTCGGTTTCCGGCGAAGGACGTTTCCATTTTGAGGTTTTCAGCTTGATCCCCTTCATCCGCGCTTCCGGCGAGAAGTAGGAAGGCCAGTCCCAGGCGGCAATGGCCACATTGATCCGGTTACTCTGCGCCGAAACGCCCATCATTTCGCTGCCCCGCCAGGCCACCGGGCGCAGGTATCCATCAATGATGTTGTTGGCTTTCAGGGTATCAATGCAGGCCTGATCGATCTCATCAACGGTGTAAGGCAGCTCAAAACCAAGCTGATCGGCTGAATAAATCAAACGGTCCGTATGTTGGCGGAGTTTGAAGATATTACCCGCATAGGCCCGCTCGCCCTCGAAAACCGAAGATGCGTAATGCAGACCATGGGTGAGGACATGCACGTTGGCTTCGCGCCACGGCACCATTTCGCCATTAAACCAGATTAAGCCATCACGGTCGTCAAAAGCGGGTCCTGCCATTGTAATAATCTTTCGTAAATAAGAGTGGATACCATAGGTTCTTTCGTTTAGTAACACTGGATAAAAATTAAGTCAATATTATTGACATATTATTTTCGGTTCCTACCTGATGCATTATGCTATTTCCCATAAGGAATGAATATTTACACGATGGGTTAAATGACAGAAATTGAAAAATCAGTCGCCGATGCCGGGCATTTGTCGAAGGGCTGCGAAGAGGACATGCGCCAGGCCATCGAATTGCTTTTTTTCGCCTATCGCGACTTTACCGGAGAAGCTGATGCCATATTGAGCACCTTTTCCTTTGGGCGGGCGCATCATCGGGTCGTTTATTTTATTGGTCGAAATCCGGAAATCACCGTAACCCGGCTGCTGGCTATTCTGAAGATTACCAAGCAAAGCCTGGCCCGCGTCCTCGGACAGTTGATAGACGAGGGATTTGTCGAGCAAAAAACGGACGCCGGTGACCGCCGCCGGCGGTTGCTGGGGCTTACGCAAAAAGGAATTGAACTGGACCGGCGATTGACAGAGCGTCAGAGTCGCCGAATTGCCGGGGCCTATCAGGTTGCGGGACAGCACGCCATTGAGGGGTTTCGCCAAATACTGCGCGGCATTATCAATGAAGAGGACCGTGTCCATGTGGATAATTATTTCACCCGCCCGGGCACAGATACTGACGTAAATGGACCGAGGTAGCGGCCATGTCGATTACTGCTGAACAGTCTCATATTCTGGTTATTGATGATGATGACCGGTTGCGCCAGTTGCTGGTCAAATACCTGAGCGAAAATGGCTTTGTCGTCGTCTCAGCCCGGGGTGCTGAAGACGCCCGTTCCAAATTAAGGGGGCTGCAGTTTGATTTGATTATTCTCGATCTGATGATGCCGGGAGAAAGCGGAATTGAATTTGCCGTCAAATTTCGCCGGACCAGTGATGTTCCTATTCTGATGTTAACGGCAATGGCGGAGGCGGACGACCGGATTGCCGGCCTCGAAACCGGTGCCGATGATTATCTGGCAAAACCGTTCGAGCCGCGCGAACTTCTGCTGCGCCTGCATAATATTTTAAAGCGTCTGCCCAAGCAAAAAGTCGAACATATTGACGTCAGGCTCGGCGATGCGATTTTTTATGCGGGGCGCGGCGAATTGCAGATACGGGGCGAAACCGTTCGATTGACCGATATTGAGGTTGCGCTTCTACGGGTTTTGGCAACCCGTTCCGGCGAAATTCTGAGCCGGGAAGAGCTTATTGAACTGACGGGGACAACGGGCGGCGGGCGCGCGGTGGATGTGCAGGTCACCCGGCTTCGACGGAAAATCGAACGCGACCCCAAATTACCCCGGTATCTGCAGACCGTGCGCGGCCGCGGCTATCTATTGCGGCCCGATGAATAGGGTGTAAGAGACATATAGATGTTAAAACGCTTTATGCCGAAAAGTCTGTTGGGGCGGTCATTGTTGATCATCGTGACACCTTTGATTCTGCTGCAACTGGTGGCTGGCATCATTTTCTATGAAACCCATTGGGACAAAATGACCCTGCGGCTGGCGCGCGGTGTCGCCGGCGAAATCGGCGGCGTTATTGAGCTGATGCGGCGTATTCCGGAGCATGTGAACAGGGACGAGGTGTTTTCGGTCGCGTCCATGAATTTTGACCTTGAAATGGAATTTGAGCAGGATGCGGTCCTGAAAAGGGGCCACAAGGGCGACGATGGCCTGATGGAGGAAATGCTGATCAGTGCTATGACCGATTATGTACGCAAACCGTTTACCATCGATACCGTCACCATGAAACGCTATGTTATCATTGATGTGCAGTTGCCGAACGGGATATTGCATACAATTGCGCCGAAGAAACGGTTGTTCAGTTCAACCGCGATTGTTTTTGTTCTGTGGATGATCGGCACCTCACTGATCCTGTTTTCCATTGCCACGATATTTATGCGTAACCAGGTCCGACCGATCCGGCGTCTGGCCATCGCCGCCGACAATTTCGGCAAAGGCCGGGATGTCTCGCGGTTCAAGCCGGAAGGGGCCATTGAAGTCCGGCAGGCGGCTTCCGCCTTTTTGGCCATGCGCGACCGGATTATCAGGCAAATTCGCCAACGCACGGACATGTTGGCGGGGGTCTCCCATGATTTACGAACGCCTCTGACCCGTATGCGGCTGGAACTGGAAATGCTGAGCGATAATGTAGCCGCCGGAAATTTAAAGTCGGATGTGACCGAAATGGAGCATATGCTTGAAGGCTATCTGGCCTTCGCCCGGGGCGAGGGGACGGAGCAACCAAAATCAACCAATCTGACAGCGTTGGTCGAAGGCGTGGTCTCCCAGGCCCGGCGCAAAGATATCCTGATTGATTTTCATCCGGAAGCCGATTTGGTGATGCCCCTGCGCCCGAACGCCTTTCGCCGGTCGATCACCAATCTGGTGGAGAATGCGGCCCTGTTCGGCGCGCATGTGTCGGTACGGGTGGGCCAGCGCGACGATGCCATTGAAGTTATTGTCGATGATGACGGACCGGGAATTGCCGAGGCGTACCGTGAGGATGTCTTTAAACCTTTTTTTCGGGTTGAAGGGTCTAGAAACCAGGGAACCGGCGGTATTGGCCTGGGCCTGACGATTACCCGGGACGTGATCAGGAGCCACGGCGGCGATGTCGAATTGACGACATCACCGCTTGGCGGACTACGGGTTAAAATTCGAATTCCCGTTTAGGTGGCCCAACGTGCGGGCTCGGTCCGCCTCAGATGCATAGAAAATGGTCGCTTCCTGCTATGGGCTTCTATAGTCTTGTCTTTGCTGTAGAGTTGGCATGTTTGAAGTGGGTTGAAGTTTTGGGAGATCTGGCGTGTCGGTTGTGAGAAAACGAAAGATATTGCTCGCAGATGATCACGCGCTTTTCCGCAGCGGCATGAAATTTGTGTTGGCAGGTCTGGACGGTGAAGTTGAAATCGTCGAAGGATCTGACTATCCCGACGCGATTAAAATTGCCACGGAACAGAAGGATATTGATATCGCACTGGTCGACGTATCCATGCCGGGACTGGATAACTTTAACGGGTTGCGGCAATTGTGTAAAATTTTGGGCGAGGTGCCTGTGGTCGTCGTCTCCGCCTATGACCGCGGGCCGGAAATTCGCCAGGCCATGGATTGCGGTATTGCCGGGTATATTCCGAAAACCCTGGACAGCACCGTTGTTCTCAGCGCTCTGAAACTGGTTTTTTCCGGTGGTATCTATTTGCCGCCCAGTCTTCTGGACGAGCGGCAGGCGGCGCGAGATCCCAATCAGGCCACCGGGGAAAGCAAAGTCGGGCGTCTGACGCCCCGGCAAAACGATGTTCTGGCCCTGGTCGCACGCGGATACTCCAATAAGGACATCGCGCTTGAGCTGGAATTGGCGGAAGGGACCGTGAAGCTGCATGTAACGGCACTGCTCAAGGTTCTGGGCGTGAACAACCGGACCCAGGCGGTTGTTAAGGCAAATTCAATGGGGCTGACGTCGCGGGTTACCCCGGAAAGTTCAAGGATCATTTAAGATACGCCCTAAAAGAGCCGCCCGCCGTTGGGGACGGCGGTTGTCGGTTGCAGCAAAACCACGTCTCCCTGATCATCAGGAAAGCCCAGCACCAGAACTTCAGACATGAATTTACCGATTTGCTTGGGCTCAAAATTAACCACGCAGGCAACCTGCCGACCGACCATCTGTTCGGCTGTATAGTGCTTGGTGATTTGTGCCGATGTTTTCTTTTCACCCAATGGCGAGCCGAAATCGATCCATAATTTCAAGGCCGGACGTCTGGCTTCGGCAAACACTTCGGACCGGCTGACCGTGCCGACGCGGATGTCAATTTTCTGGAAATCTTCAAATTGAATAGTCATTGGTGTCTATCCTGTTTCCATATGAACATGAACTGCACTAGACCCGCTCACCTGCCTGATGTTGCACTGACCAAACGTCTCTAACCGGGAGACGGATCAGCCGCAAGCATAAAAAAAGCCGCACCCTGTAATAACAGGATGCGGCTTTCCGGTAACGTAGGCGCAGGAAGCGATTAGTTCTTGGACGAGTTGCCCAATGCCTGCATTTCTTCGAAGCTCTCGGCAACGCGGCTGTTGAACTTGTCCATATTTTCCTTGTTGGTCGTGGCAACAAAATCGGCCAGTTCCCGCATGTTGGAAAATGCGCTTTCAAAGGCGGTTTTGACAAAATCAACCTGTTTGGCAGCCGCATCTTGCGGTGTCTTGCTTTTTGTCATGCTGTCGATTGCAGCTTGCGTCTGCTTGATCGACTCCTGAATGATTTCAGTTTGGCGTTGGGCCAGGGCTTTGACGCTTTCTGTCGCGGATTGATTGGCGGCGGTCAAAGCTTCGATGTTTTTCTGTTGTGTTTTAACAACAGCTTCAACGTCAACTGTCGGGATATTCATGTCCTTGGTCATTTTGCTGAACTCAGCGGTGATTTTTGCAGGGTCGAAATCAGCGGTGAATTTGCTCATGTCAAATGCCTGGAACGGATTGGATGCTTTGGTCATGGTTCATCTCCTTTAAACCGGCGTTGGCGCCAGTAGGTAAAATTAATTATGCTGCAACGCAACATGACACCTATATGCGCCGTTCTCTCTCAGATGTCAACGGAAATGTTGCACTGCACAAAAAATAATTTCGCAACTGCAGCAACAAAATGATCAAAGGTACAGACGGTAAATATCAGGCAGGCAGGCGCTGGCTAATTTTCTCGGCCTTGATCAGCGCTTTATCGAGAGCGGCCATGGTTTTGGACAGGTCTTCGCTATCATCCCTCAGCCATATCCTGAATACGGATAAATAAATGACAAGCGCACCTTTCGTCCGCATTTCACCAAACGGTCCGGCGGTGGGAATCTGTGCCGCCGCAAGCATGCGCTTGATGGATGCGCGGACGTTGCAGAATTGGCGTGCCGCCGCTAACGGATCACACAGGCTGTCTGACAGCAGGGCCGCAATACCGTCCCGGAAGGGAATTAGTTGCTCAAACCGGGTCATGAATATGTCGAAAAGCCGCTCCCTTGGCGTTTCCGCGTCACCGGCGGGTTCCCAGGCGGCAAGGACGCGTTCATCGATGGTGCGGATCATAAGTCCGATCAGGGCACTTTTGGCAGGCAATACCTGTTGCAGTTCAGCCAGCGGTATTGCCGCCCTGTCGGCGATGTCCTGCAGGGTGACATATCGCCAGCCCCGGGTGACGGCAAGGGCCAGGGCGCTGTCGATGATGGTGCCTGCGGGGTCTGCTTTAGGGGCAGATTTTTTTGCCATGGATATCAATTCCCAGTCTTTCAATGACCAGGTTCAATAATGCCCTAAATTTACAAAAAATAAAATACTGATACCCAGTGTCTTTCCTATTGATATGGAATCACTGAAATGCCTTCTCCGTTTCCACATCAATTGGAAAGGGACTAACCGGCCAGTTCCCGGGATCGCTGCTGGGCCGCTTTTATGGCCCTGGTCATCAGCGGTTGCAGGCCATCATCGGCCATTAATATGGCCAGGGCTTCAGCCGTGGTGCCGCCGGGACTGGTGACATTGATGCGTAAGGTGGCTGACGATTGATCCGATTGGTGCAATAGCTCGCCGGCACCGGAAACCGTTTCGCGGGCCAGGCGCTCGGCCAGTGCGCTGGGTAATCCGGCTTGCCTGCCCGCTTCGGCCATGACTTCGGCGAGCAGGAAAACATAGGCCGGGCCGCCACCTGACAGGGCCGTAACCGCGTCAATCATGCCCTCGTCATCGGTCCATTCAACACTGCCGACAGCGTGCAATAATTCGTCGCAGGCCTGGCGCTGGGTGTCGCTGACATGGGTGTTGGCGAAGGCAACCGTAATACCCCGGCGGACAGCGGCGGGAGTGTTGGGCATGGCCCGAACAATAGCCGCCGAAGCGCCCAGTGCCTTTTCGAAGTAATCAACAGGCTTGCCCGCTGCAATCGACAGAAAAGCAGTTTGCGGAGTATTGTAACGGGCGTAGGCGGGGGCGACCTTATCCATCATTTGCGGCTTTACAGCAAACACGACAACATCAGGCGACAGTTCCGGGGGAATATTTTCCGGGTCCGGGTAGGTGCTGACCCGGTATTTGTCGCGCAGGTTTCCGGCCGTGTCATCGTTTGGCTCGATGATTGTGATATTCGACGGTTTGATGCCCTGCTCAAGCCAGCCAGTCAGCATGGCCTCGCCCATTTTGCCGCAACCGGCAAGCAAAACGGATCGCGTCATGCTTCGCCGACGGTGTCGATCATCGCCGACTCAATGGCATCCTGCGCCTGCTTGCCACCCCATATCACATATTGAAAGGCCGGGTAAAACTGTTCGCATTCGAGAACGGCGGTCTCGACAAGGTCTTCCATTTGTTCAATGGCGGGGCCCTTAACCCCGCGCAGGGGAAGCGCGTGCCGATACATCGGCAATCCTTCTTCGCTCCACATCCCGAAATGACCGAGCCACATCCGGTCATTGACCAGGGCCAGCAATTCATGCACGCGGGGCTTCTGATCCTCGGAAATGCGCATATCGAAGGCACAGGTGAAGTGCAGGGCTTCCATTTCCTCATTCCAGGCAAAATAGAGGCTGTAATCACACCAGGTCCCGGGAACCTGAACCGCCATTTCCTGGTCGCTGCGACGGTCAAAGATCCAGTCGTTGATTTCGACAATCTGTTCGACAATATCCAGCGGATTTGCCGCCAGATAATCCTGTGATGCGTTGATTTCGGTCATGATCCGCTCCCCTTACAAGCCTTGATCGGCCTCGAAGTGCGGACCGGATGTCGTCTATACCTACATATATATAGAGGTTGGTCTAGATATAGTGAAGGTTGATCCGGTCGCTACTAGGTATAGATTGCCCGATGCCAGACTCCGGCGCAAGGTTCAACTGAAGCCCAAGTCAATAATCATGTGGATAAAATAGGAGGGCCAAAAAAAACCAAGGATTATAAGACTCCTGGCAAGGAATCGAAGACTCTTTTATGAGAATTATTTCTTGGCTGGCTTGGCGGCGGCGGGTTTTGCCTTCGGCTTGCTGGCCCTGGTGCGTGCATTTGGCTTTGCCTGATTCGCAAGAGTGGCCTCAAGGGCGGCTATTCGCGTCTGCAAACGCTCCTGCTCGGCACGTGCAGTTACAGCGACCTCCCGGATCGCTTCGAATTCATCGCGGGTCACCAGATCCATATCGACCAGCAGCCGCTCCAACTGCTGGCGGATGCTCGCTTCAACTTCGCTTTTCACCCCGACCAGGGTTGAAACGGCGCCATTGGCTACTTTTGCCAGATCATCAAGGAGGCGGTTGTTGGTTTGCATGTGTGTATCCTGTTTCTCTTGAGCCAGACTGATTATGCGGGCGATCAGCCAAGTCCACAAGCACCGGATGGCTTGCAGCAGCAACGGGCAATGCCTATAAGTTTCCCTTTATTGAGTGAGGTCTTCTATGTACGTGGTTACCGGTGGCGCAGGGTTTATTGGATCGAATATCGTCAGCGGCCTCGCTGCCCGTGGGCTTGGCCCTCTCGTCGTTGTCGACCGCCTGAAGTCGGACGAGCGCTGGCGCAATATTGCCAAGGTTGAACTGGCTGACATTATTTTACCGGAAGATCTGTTCGGGTTTCTGGAAGCCAATGCGGGCAGTATTGAGGCCGTCGTCCATATGGGTGCGATCTCGGCGACGACGGAGCGGGATGCGGATTTGATAATCGAGAACAACTTTCATTATCCCATGAAATTGTGGACTTGGTGTGCGGCCAACGATGTGCGCCTGATTTACGCCTCGTCGGCGGCCACCTATGGCGACGGCAGTCAGGGGTTTGACGATGATGGCTCGCCGGCCGGGCTGGCTGCCTTAAAACCACTGAATGCCTATGGCTGGAGCAAGCATCTGTTTGATCGCCGGGTCGCCCGCCTGATCAGCGATGATGGACCCCGACCACCGCAATGGGTGGGGTTGAAATTTTTCAATGTCTATGGCCCCAACGAATACCACAAGGAGCGTATGGCCAGTGTGGTCTCGCAGATCTACCCGATTGCGATCAAGGACGAACCCTGCCGTTTGTTTAAATCCCATCATCCGGATTATGCAGACGGCGGTCAGTTACGTGATTTCATCTGGGTTGAAGACTGTGTTGACATCATTGTCTGGCTGCTGGCCAATCCGGCGGTCAGTGGTTTGTTCAACTGCGGCACCGGCAAGGCACGCAGTTTTGCCGATCTGGCACGTGCGGTCTATGCGGCACTGGGCAAGGCGGCGACGATTGAATATATCGATACACCCCTGGATATTCGCGACAAATACCAGTATTTCACCGAGGCCCGGATGCAACGGCTGGCTGATGCCGGCTATGGGAAACCGATGACGTCGCTGGAAGACGGCGTCAGCCAGTACGTGCAGACCTATTTAAGCGCCGATGACCCCTACCGATAACCGGATAAATCCCGCCCCATGTTTTTAACACTGCCGTTCCTTAATGTGGACCCGATCATTTTTCAGATCGGGCCGATTGCCATCCGCTGGTATTCGCTGGCCTATATCGCGGGACTGGTTCTGGGCTGCATGTACATGCGCCATCTGGCCCGGCGGATGGTGGGCGTGCTGACCGATGATGATGCCATGGATTTTATTACCTGGGCGACGTTGGGTGTTATCCTGGGCGGGCGGGTCGGCTATATTCTGTTTTATAAATTCTCCTACTATCTGGAGAACCCGCTAGATATTCTTTACGTCTGGCAGGGCGGCATGTCCTTTCATGGCGGTTTCTTAGGCGTTGTTGTCGCCGGAATCCTGTTTGTCCGCCGGCGCCGCATAGCGGCCCTGCGTTTTGCCGATCTGGTGGCCTGTTCGGCACCCATTGGATTGTTTTTTGGGCGCATCGCCAATTATATAAACAGCGAGCTTTATGGGCGGGTAACCGATGTACCCTGGGCGACGGTGTTCCCGACCGGCGGACCCCAGCCGCGCCATCCCAGCCAGTTGTATGAGGCCCTGCTCGAAGGCCTGGTTCTGTTTGTTGTCGTCAATCTGTTTTGGCGGATGGAATTTGTCAGGTCACGACCCGGCTTTGCGACCGGAATTTTTATTCTCGGCTATGCCGCTGCCCGCAGTTTCGTTGAGTTATTTCGCCAGCCGGACGCGCATCTCGGGTTTTTGTTGCTGGGCGCGACCATGGGCCAATGGCTGTCGTTGCCGATGGTACTGGTCGGCCTGTATCTGATTATCCGGTCCAAAAAAAGCGCTTCATGAGCGGCTTGCTCGATCACCTGAAAGCCCGCATCACCGCCCAGGGTCCGATTGATGTCGGCCAGTACATGGAAGAATGCCTGAGTAACCCGGATTTCGGCTACTATCAGCATCAGCAACCCTTCGGGGCCAGTGGTGATTTCATCACCGCACCGGACATATCTCAAATGTTTGGCGAATTGCTGGGTCTGTGGGCCGTTCATCAATGGCATGCCATGGGTAAGCCAGCCTCCTTTCACCTGGTCGAACTGGGCCCCGGGCGCGGGACCTTGATGGCCGATGCCCTGCGCGCCGCCCGAGGTGCGCCAGGGTTTATCCAGGGCCTGCACCTGCATCTGGTCGAAACCAGCCAGCGCCTGCGCGATATTCAGAACCAGGCGCTGACGGGCTATCAGCCGCAATGGCACGACGAGATCGGCAGCCTGCCGGCCGGTCCTTTGATTGTTATCGCCAACGAATTTTTTGACGCCCTTCCCATTCAACAGTTTGAATATACCAGCGATGGCTGGCTGCAACGCAGAATAGGGGTGGCGGGGGACAGACTTGTTTTCTCAAACTGGCCGCCGGCATTTTCGGTTGCCCGCGAAACCGCCGCCCTGGCCCCGCAGCCGGGCGATATTTTCGAAGTTGCGCAGTTGTCGCAAATAATAATGGGCCAATTGGCCATGCGCTGCGCCACAGACATGGGCTGCGCCCTGATCATCGACTATGGCCATGTCCAGAGCGGCTTCGGCGACACCTTGCAGGCGGTAAAGGACCATGCCTATGCAGGAGTTCTGGAAACCCCCGGTGAAGCCGATTTGACCGCACATGTGGATTTTCAGGCGCTGGCGGGAACTGCCGCCGCCGCCGGGGCGAACACCTATGGCGCCATCGGGCAGGGGGATTTTTTGAATGCAATGGGAATTCAGGAGCGCACGGAGGTGCTGCAAGCCAATGCAACAGACCAACAGAGGCACCTTTTGCTGGCCGGCAGAGACCGTCTGGTTAACCAGGACCAGATGGGCGGCCTGTTTAAAGTCCTGGCGATTACCGGGCCGCAATTGCCGGTCCCTTCCGGGTTTCAATCTTCCTGATTTTTCTGCTACACCTGAGTTATGATCACAGCTTCAGAACTCGCAAAAGACAAATCGGTGAAACACGGCTTTTTTACCCGCCGCGACGGGGTCAGCAGCGGTATCTTCGCCGGCCTCAATTGTGGTTACGGCTCGGGCGATGATCCGTCCAATATTGACAGGAACCGTGCTGTCGCCATGGCCAAACTGGGGCTCGGGCGCGAGGATTTGAACACCATCTACCAAATCCATTCGGCTGATGTTGTGGTGGCCAGCAAACCCTGGGCCCTGGCCGACCGGCCCCGCGCCGATGGTCTTGTGACCGTACAGCCGGGCCTTGCCCTTGGCATCCTGACTGCTGACTGCACCCCGGTCCTGTTCTGCGATTCGCAAGCCGGTGTCATCGGTGCCGCCCATGCGGGCTGGAAAGGCGCGCTGGGTGGGGTGCTCTCTGAAACCGTGCAGAAAATGGAAGAACTGGGCGGTGACCGCAGCCGAATAACGGCGGCTGTTGGTCCCTGCATCCATCAGCCATCCTATGAAGTGGGGCCCGAATTCTACGGCTCCTTTGTCGATCACGAGATGGCAAATCAACGGTATTTCATTCCCTCGGCGAAGGCCGGGCACTACCTTTTTGATTTGCCGCGGTTTGTTGTCGACAAACTGACGGCGCTGGGTCTGGCTGCCATTGAACATGTGGCCCTGGATACCTATCAGAACGAAGAGTTGTTTTACAGTTATCGCCGGGCGACGCATCGCAGGGAAGCCGACTATGGGCGTGGTCTTTCCGTCATTGTCCTGAGTGGAGATTAGTCATGGCCCTGCATTTTACCGCTGACGAGCTGTTAACGCGCCGGCAGCGGACGCAAGCCGCCCTGAATGCCGGCGGCCTTGATGGCATGCTGATCTTTCGTCAGGAAAGCATGTTTTATCTGACCGGTTACGACACCTTCGGATATGTTTTCTTCCAGTGTCTTTACCTGGGCCAGGACGGCCGGATGCTGCTGCTGACCCGGTCCGCAGACCGCCTGCAGGCGCATCACACCTCGGACATTGAGGATATCCGCGTCTGGGTCGATGGGCCCGATGCCGAACCGGCGGTCGATTTGAAAGGGGTGCTGGCTGAATTTGGCTTGGCTGGTAAACGCCTGGGTGTGGAGTGGGAAGCCTACGGCCTGACGGCGCGCAATGGTCAACGCCTGAGTGCGGCGCTTGACGGGTTTTGTCAGCTCGAGGATGTCTCCGACCTGATCAGCAGGCTGCGTGTGATCAAGAGCCCGGCCGAAATTGACTATGTGCGAAAAGCCGCCGGGCTGGCTGACGATGCCTATCGGGCGGCCCGTGCGCTGACCGCGCCTGGCGTGTTTGAAGGCACTATTCTGGCCGCCATGCAGGGCGCGGTTTTTGAAGGCGGCGGTGATTATCCCGGCAACGAATTTATTATCGGATCAGGCCGGGATGCCCTGCTGTGTCGTTACTATACGGGCCGTCGCCACCTTTCCGGCGATGACCAACTGACCCTTGAATGGGCCGGCGTCTATCGCCATTACCACGCCGCCATGATGCGGACTTTTATTATCGGGACGGTGAACCCGGATCAGGTCGCCATGTATGAGGCAGCTCGGGATGCCCTGGAGGCGGTCAAGGCGGCGATTAAACCGGGCCATACCTACGGCGAGGCCTTTGCCGCCCATGTCAGCGCTTTTAAAAAATCCGGCATGGAAAACCACTGCCTGAACGCCTGTGGCTACAGCCTGGGAACGACATTTGCCCCCAACTGGATGGACTGGCCCATGCTATATGCCAACAATCCGGTGGTCTTTGCACCGGGCATGGTGGTTTTCTGCCATATGATCCTGTTTGATGAACAGAAGGGGCTGGCGATGACGCTGGGCGAGACGGTGCTGGTTACCGAATCGGGAAATCAGCGTTTATCGCAGGTTCCCTTAGACAACGTCATTTTATAGAACCATAAAAATGCCCCATTTGTTTGTCTTTTTCGCATTATTAATATTAGGTCTCTTGGCTACCTGTGTCTTTGTGTAAGATTTGACGATGGGACGGTTTCTTGTTCGTGGATATTTGCTATTTTTGCTGTTTGCCAGTGCATGCGGCCCGCTTCCCATGCCTTTCACCAAGGACTCCGATGGCAGTCGTTCCGATCTGATCTACCAGAGTTTACCCCCCGTGGTCGCCGTCAATGCGGTCAACGGGACATCCATTCCCATGGCCAAGTTATTGGCACAGGCGGTCACCGATGAACTTTCCCGGCGTGAGGTGATTGCCTATACCGGGGACAAGGGGTCGAGCACCCATGTTCTGGACGGCTGGGTCGAGGAAACCGGCGGGCCAAACCAAAAATCAGTGCCCAGTCATATTCTGTGGGCGTTGACCAAACGCGATGGGGAACTGGTATCGACCTTCACAATTGAATTCAAGGCCAGTTCGCTGGACTGGGATTACGGCTCGCCGCGGATTATCCACGAGATCGGTGAAGGGACGGCCATTGAAGTTGCCGATCAATTGGTGGGCACCCGGGATCCGGCAGAACAAAGTGTGGCACAAAAATCGGGGATCTGGCTGCAGCCCGTTGTCGACGCGCCGGGGGATGGAAATTTTTCTCTGACCCGGGCCATGGGATACGCGCTCGGAGATAAAGGCATCAAAATTGTCAAAACCCAGGCAGATGCCGAGTTTCAGCTAAAAGCCCAGGTGCGAATCGATTCGCCGGATTCTGATCAGCAGCAGGTACAAATCGACTGGATCGTAACCGGCGACGCGGACAAGGAGATTGGACGCGCGAGCCAGAAAAATACGGTGCCTGCGGGGACCTTCAATGGCCGCTGGGGGCAGACGGCTGTGATGATTGCAACGGCTGCGGCGGGGTCGGTGCGTGATATTGTCGATCAGGAGAGAAATCGCCAGTTAAACAAGGGAATTAAAGGTCTTTTGCAGCCGTTTAAGCGTTTGGAAATAGAGGAATCCCCGACCCTTCCGCCGCCAACCCTGACCCCCGATTCCGGTGGCCAGGAACCCGGATGACAGCGCCGGTCGGCGTCCCGGGTTGCGGGTGTTGAAGGGCCTGGAAAATCTGAAAATCCGTTTTCCGTGATCTTGCTGGCGCCAGGTAGTAAAGTTTGGCGGTGAAAAGAGTAGCACTGTACGGAGAGCCCGGCGGAGGTATGTTCTGCATGGGTCTGTTGTTGTTGTCTGTTGCATGGGTAGTTTGGGTTGACAGAAGAACGCTGGAAGCAAAGGTTGATTTTGGTCGCAGGGCTGCTCCTCCCCGCCAGCCTGTTTCTGGTTGGCTGTAACTCACCGTTGCCAGCCCAGTCGCAAAATTCCAGCGGCTATAAAATTCACGCGCCGCTCGCGGAAACGTCAAATATTGTTTTTGTTTTGCCGGTTGAAGGCATGAAGGAACCGGGGCGTCTGGTGCTGGCGGATGCCATTGCCGCGTCCCTGCGCGATGCGGCGCGGCCATCGGTCATTTCCGGCAAGGCCAACGACCAGGGACCGACCATCGCCGGGCGCATTTCTGAAGTGCGCCAACGCGGATCCATCGCCTGGGTTACCGCAGTTTGGGAATTGCGCGCCCCCTATGGAACAGCGGTCGCAAATGTTCGCCACGAAATTGTTGTTGATAGCTTGTTATGGGAGGAGGGCGGCGTCGAGGCGGTTAATCTTATCGTGGCCGAGGCGGAACCGCTTATTATTGGCATGGTCGCAGATCATGTGGGTCCGCTCACCGTAACAGACGAAATCGCCATGCCACCGGAGGAACGGTTTGCCTATACGGAAGGGACATCACAAACCGTCGAAACACCGGCGCCGCTGACACCGGTGGCTGTTGAACCGGTATCGCCTGTGGTGTCGGCTCCTCCTGTGGTGCTATCGGCACCTGTTGTGGTGCCACCGGCACCTGTAACGGTGCCATCGGCACCGGAGATGGCACCGGCACTGAATGATCAGAAACCGGCCATGGCAGCCGGCAACCGGTTGACACAAGCCGACAGGGAAGCCGCACCACCTGCCGTCGCCCGGCAACAGCCCCTGCGGCTCCTGCCCGGGGACAGCGAACTGGCTCAATTTGGTGAGAATGGGGACGCCGCAGGCGACAGCCGCGATAGCGACTCCCTTGACGAAGCGGCAATGCGTCAGGCGGTTAATGCGGAGCCTGCAGTTCTTTCCGACGTACCGGACAATACCCGGGTAACACCCATCTCCTGGGGTCGCCCCTCCTTTCTGATTCGTCCGGTTACCGGCGCGCCCGGCGATGGCAACGAGGTTTTGACCAGCGAAATAAAAAGAGCCATGCGCGATCAGGATTTGACCATCTCGGAAGATCCACGCCAGGCCGGATACGAAGTGTTGGGCCAGGTGACGGTCGGGCCGCCGGTAAATGGGCGTCAGCAGGCACGAATCGTCTGGCGGGTGATGACACTGGATGGGGTTGAGGTTGGCAAGGCCATGCAGGAAAACACAGTCATTGCAGGCAGCCTGAATGGCGAATGGGGGCGGGTCGGTGATATCGTTGCGCAGGCGGCGGCGCATGGAATTCAGGAACTGTTTGAAAACACCCCAATCGGTGCACCCAAGGCCAGGCAGACACCGGACTTCACCCGCAACCCTAATTTGCAGCAGGTTCCCGGACGTGCGCCACCACCACCCAATTCCTGAGGGTTAGAACGTTTCCATATCAATATGAAGCTCTCTAGCCTGCCGGATCAAAGTCCACTTCTATCATCACATCGTGGGTGATTTTAAAAAACACCTGACGCACGCCGGATCCGGGGACGATACGCAGGTCATAGGCGATATCGCGTTGATCCAGGCGCCCGGTCAGGCCCTCGCAATTGTCATCTTTGAAGGCGACATGATCAAGGGCACCCGTTGTGATCCCCGGATCATTGTCTCTGACGGTCAAATGGACAACCGGATGGCCTTCACTGTACAGCCAATAGCCCGGAAACTTGAAAGCCGGGCGCGCCCCAACTTCGAGATGGAGGAGATCAACCAAGGAATCCTTCACCGTTTCCAGTTCATTTGTACGAATGTTGATATGGTCGAGTTTCATTCATTTATTCCCGTTTAAAAGGTGCCAGACTTTATATAAAAATTGCCAACCAAGGTCAAAGGTGACGTTGTCTGCAGCAGCAAGGTGATTCGCTCAGGCGGTGACAAACATAATCAGACCATTTCAAAAATAGCAACTTGATTGTTGTCGAATAGATTTAACAGACTGTGGTTGTGTGCAGTCTGTTTGATTGGCAAAGACTAAGGAGGAAGACGTCAGCTGTGGACAGTTTTTCTTCATTTACAGGGCAAAATCGCCAGCCAGGGAAGGAAATGGCACGAGAACTTCAAAAATGAGGGCGATGTACCCATTTACACTTGCTGGCGACACTGCTAATTTCGCCCCGTCTTTTTAGACATGCAAATGAATGCCTGTGCATCGGTTTCTGGGACTGAACAGCAGGACCGTATGGTTCACCTTTATTAAAAAAGTGCCTCGTCAGTATGAAGATGTCGCCAGGACCCATAATCCGATGAAAATTATTTCTTGCAACAGCAACCGCCCGCTGGCGGAAGCGATTTCCGCCTATGTTAACCTGCCCCTCACGAAAGCCACGGTTCGCCGGTTTTCGGACATGGAGGTGTTTGTCGAAATTGAGGAAAATGTGCGGGGCGAGGATGTGTTTGTCATTCAGTCCACGTCGTTTCCAGCCAATGACAACCTGATGGAACTGCTGG
This sequence comes from Rhodospirillales bacterium, assembly GCA_013203595.1. Classification (GTDB taxonomy): domain Bacteria; phylum Pseudomonadota; class Alphaproteobacteria; order Rhodospirillales; family Casp-alpha2; genus JABMNT01. Next base: position 211 of record JABMNT010000147.1, on the reverse strand, counting down.
TTACCCTGGACGCCCTGCGCCGCGGCTCGGCCCGGCGCATGACCGCGGTGATCCCTTATTTCGGTTATGCCCGTCAGGACCGCAAGTCCGGCCCGCGCACACCGATTTCAGCCAAGCTGGTCGCCAACCTGATTACCGAAGCAGGTGCCGACCGGGTTCTGACCATGGACCTGCATGCCGGCCAGATTCAGGGATTCTTCGATATTCCCAC
>JABMNT010000146.1 GCA_013203595.1 Rhodospirillales bacterium | reverse complement strand
GTTCTCCACCTTAAAAACGTGAATAGGGAGCTGAGCTCCCCATTACGTGATTGGCTCTAAAAACCAGCCTGATCCCGGACTCGTATACGGACTAGGCTGCAATCCCGCCGGAACGCCAAACGGTGGTTTCTTTGCAGGACGGACAGACCCGCTCACCGATATGGCTCGACAAAAAATCGTTATGGCACATCAGGCACTTACGGTTTTTCTTTACGTGTTCTCTATCTGATTCTGGTTTCTTGGTATCTACGCGCCGGGATGCCATTACGCTGCCTCCTTCAAAAGCAATTCATCTTTACTCCGGCCCTTCAAAAGCAGGCCAGCGAGTGCTAACAGTTCTTCCGCTTCATCAATGAATTCACACGCAAGCGAAGGCACAGCTACGTCTGCTTTGCCGATGAGTTCACCTGCTGAATCCGTGATGTATCGGATCAGGTCCACATTATACATACATTTTGCTCCAAATTTCAAATTTGACGTCTATTTACACCAAATTCCTTTTGGATGCGACTATTTTTTTTGTGCAGTGCAATATTTCTTTAAAATTACCTGGTTAAAACGGGAACAAATAAGTCATTTTTCCTATTTTTTGAAAATAATAACATTTGATTCGGATGCGTCGGGATGCGCTGTCACCGACTCGGGCCATTTTGCTTTCGGGTTTTCGGCTTTACGACTGGATCGGGCACTGATGGGGCAAGAATATCCAGATAGGCCTCCCGTTCCATGCGCCCGCCCAACAACGCGCTCGGCATCTCCGAATGTTTCGTCAAAAATAGCCGACAGGCTTTCTCCCGGCTCAATTTTTTGGACGCATTTCGAATTGCCGTATCCATGCCTGTTCACCCTGTTCCCGTTCCTGCAGTTAGGGTGGAATATAGGTGACGAGTCTTTAAGAGAGTCTGAATCGGTATGGTTAATTTTTTCCTGCCTTTACCCGCAGGCGAGTCCGCCCGTAAACAACCGACCGGCAGGCCTCGACAATTGACGCCGCATCAATCCGGTAGCTTTCATAGAGATCAAGGCTGTCACCCGACTGTCCGAAGTGCTCGACGCCCAGACTTTCCGTGCGTTGGCCACGCACAGAACCTAACCAGGCGAGGGTCGCAGGATGGCCGTCGATCACGGTCACCAGGCCAGCCTGGCGGGCCAGCGGGGACAGGAGCCACTCAATATGGGACTGTGACTCATAGTGCCCGGACTGCCGGGCCTTTTGCGCCGCATTCCAGCCCGCATTGAGACGGTCCGCCGATGTTACAGCCAACAGCCCGGCGCCGGGATGACTGTGCCTGATTTCCGCCCAGGCCGCCAACGCTTCCGGCGCCATCACCCCGGTGTAGGCAATTGCCAGATCGGCACCGGGGTCGGGCTGTTTAATCCAGTAGCCACCGGCCAGAACAGCAGATTTTTGATCGGCGCTTAGCTGTCGGTCAGGCTGTTCCAGTGGCCGGGTTGAAAGCCGCAAATAAACGCTGCCTCCCTCGGCATCCCGCAGCCATTGAATGTTCTGTTCACCATCGCCATCACGCTGAATGTAGTCGAAAGCCCATTCCATGATTGTCGTCAACTCGTCCGCATAAGTGGGCTCGAAGGTGGCCAGGCCATCCTGGGCCATACCGATAAGTGGCGTCGAAATCGACTGATGGGCGCCACCTTCCGGGGCCAGGGTGATGCCGGACGGGGTTGCCACCAGAATAAACCGGGCATCCTGGTAACAGGCATAGTTCAACGCATCCAGTCCGCGGCTGATGAACGGATCATACAGGGTGCCAACCGGCAACAGGCGGGCATCAAACAATTGCTCCGACAGTCCCATGGCGGCCAGCATCAAAAACAAATTATTCTCGGCGATGCCCAGTTCAAGGTGCTGGCCTGTCGGCGACTTTTCCCACTTGATCGGTGAGGCGACTTTTTCGGAGCGAAAGGCATCCTTATGGGCCTGGCGCTGGAACAGGCCGCGCTGATTGACCCAGCCGGAAAGGTTCGTCGATACCGTCACATCGGGGCTGGTGGTTAAAATATGTGCCGACAGTTCATCATCGCGGCGCGCCAGCGTATTCATGATTTTACCGAAGGTCACCTGGGTCGACGTCTTTTTGTCACCGGTCGGTGGAATCGGCTGAACGGCTATCGGTGGCCCCCGGCGTTTCGGTTTTTGCCGTGCCCGGAAGGGAACCTCCTGCAAAAACGCCGTCAACAGATCGTCATCAACATCAAGTCCGCTGAACGGCTCCCATTCGCTGCCATCTTCAATATTGTTGGCCCGTTTAAACAAGCCCATCTGTTCCGGTGTCATCAAACCCGCATGGTTGTCCTTGTGGCCGGCCAGCGGCAGGCCATAGCCTTTGATGGTATAGGCGACAAAACAGGTGGGCGTATCATCATGGCTTGCTTTTTCAAAGGCCTCGAGAACGCTCTCCATGTCATGGCCACCCAGGTTGGTCATGATTTTATGGAGTTCGTCGTCATCATAACGCCCGAGAAACTGGTCAGCTCCGGCGGCACCCTGCAGATCGCGGGTCAAATGGTCGCGCCAGGCGGTGCCGCCCTGAAAGGTGATGGCGGAAAACAAATCGTTTGGACAATCGTCGATCCATTGCTGGACCGCCTTGCCTCCGGGTCCCTTAAAAGCTTCCAATTGCCGCTTGCCGTGTTTTATATTAATGACGTTCCAGCCAACGGTTTCAAAGAAGCTCCTGATTTTCTGAAACAGGTTATCGTTGACGACGCCGTCCAGGCTTTGCCGGTTGTAATCAATGACCCACCACAAATTGCGGACATCATGCTTCCAGCCTTCCAGCAACGCCTCATAAATGTTGCCCTCGTCCAGTTCGGCATCGCCCATGATGGCAATCATGCGGGCGGGCTCCTGTTGCGGCGCCAGCTTGTGCCGCTGCACATAGTCCTGAATCAGCGATGCAAACAAGGTGATGCCAACCCCCAGCCCCACGGAGCCCGTTGAAAAATCAACATCATCCACGTCCTTGGTGCGCGAGGGGTAGGATTGGGCGCCGCCCTTTGCCCTGAAATTCTCGATCTGCTCTCGTGTCTGGTTACCCAACAGGTACTGGATGGCATGGAAGACCGGAGATGCATGGGGCTTGACTGCGACCCGGTCACGCGGGTTGAGGACATCGAAATAGAGCGCCGCCAGCAAGGTCGATGCCGATGCACAGGACGACTGGTGGCCACCGACTTTAATGCCATCACGGCTGTGGCGGATATGGTTGGCGTTATGAATCATCCACGACGACAACCACAGCACCTTGCGCTCCAGTTCGCGCAGGATCGCCAGTTTATCCGGCGACCTGATCGTTGCGGGGCGGGTTGAGGGGGGTTCGATTGTCGGCAAACTGGTCGTCATGGTCCTGCTCCTGTGCGGCGTGAAGGGGGCATTATAACAAATGTTTGGGGGAATAATCCTTGCTATTATTGCCAATAATTGCTGCAATTTAGCAATTAAATTAAAGATAACTACATAATCTGAGCGATATATGCCAAAATTACAATTAAACGAGATTGACCTGAAAATACTCGGGCACCTGCAGTCGAACGCCCGCCTGACCAATGTGGAACTGGCCGAACAGGTTCATTTATCACAGTCACCCTGCCTGCGCCGGGTGCGCAATATGGAAACCAGTGGCGTCATCAAGGGCTATGTGGCGCTGGTCGATCAAAAAGCCGTTGGCCTGCCGGTCAGCGTTTTTGTCAATGTACGCCTTGAAAAACAGATCGAGCAGGCGCTGGACGTCTTTGAAACCGCTGTTCAGCAGTGGTCTGAAGTCATGGAATGTTACCTGATGACGGGAGATTCCGATTATCTGTTGCGCGTAGTCACCTCTGATCTGGCGGCTTATGAACGGTTTCTGATGGACAAGCTGACCCGGGTTCCCAGTGTCGCCTCGATCAATTCAAGCTTTGCCCTGAAACAGGTCACCTATAAAACCGCCCTGCCCGTACCCACCTGATATCGGCCCTGATCAGTCGTCATCTGCGGCGACAAACTCCAGTGCCTGGTGGTTATAAAGCGCCAGCAAAAGATTGCAGCAGGCGGCATCCTGAACCAGGTCAGGCTCATCCACCAGCCCGACCTGCTGTTCGGCCATGAGTTTCTGAACCGTCGGCAACTGCCGTTTGCCAAAATCAAAACCCGTGCCGCCAACGCCGAGATAAAACTTGTCCTTGCCGCCATTGGCAACGGCAAATTTTATATGGGGCGGTTTCACCAGACGGGCACCGCCGATCAGGTCGGCCTTGAATTGGGCAGAGGTCACTGACAGCTCGCGCGGTTCCCAGTTGCCCAGATCCTCATGCCCCGGCTCGGTGAAAAACGCCACCAGCCAGGTGACAAAGTCCGGCGAGCCGGTGGCCGCATTGAACTGCGCACTGATCTCGGCGATGGCATTGGCGCCAATGGAAAAACCGGCGCTGTCGGTTGCCAGTTGGCTGCCGACAAAACGCCGGTCGAGCCCTTCATGGGTCGATAAATAATGCCCGAACGCGCTATACAAATCAGACAGTTTCGGGCCCAGGAAGCCAACGGAAAATGTCAGGGCGGCTTCCAGTGTGGTCCCTTCGTGGGCAAACTTCGGCGGCACATAGAGCACGTCACCACAGCCGACCTCGATTTCGTCACCGGCAAACGCCGTGGCCAGCAGTTTCAGCTCAGCCGTATCGACGTAAATTTCGTCGTCTATGGGCGCATTGCCTAGTCTCCAGCGGCGCCGGCCCTGGCCCTGCACAAGAAACACATGATAGCTGTCAAGGTGAGGCCCAACTGAGCCACCGGGGGCCGAATAACTGACCATAACATCATCCATCATCCAGCGCGGGGCAAAGGTGAACCAGGGCAACAACGCCGCCGTGCCCGGATGGAACTGTTCGACATTCTGAACCAGCAAACTCCAGTCCGCATCGCCGACGGCCTGCAGATCGGATTCTGAAAACGGCCCGAACCGACAAGACCAGGCACTTTCCGGTCCCGCCGTTTTCACCAACCGGGACAAAGGACCGTCTTCCATCGACAGTCCGGCCAGTTCATCGCCGGCAATCAGCCCGGCAAAGACATCATCCGGGATCGCCTGGCGGACAACAAAGGGCCGCTTGTTCCAATAGATCCCGTAAAAATCAGATGGCGACGGCATTTCATCAAGCAGGGCAAGCGGGTAGGACATCACAGGATCCGGTCAGTAATGAATAATCAGATGGTTATTGCACCCGGCACGGCATGAGAAAAGAGCTGGCGGCTATCTTTCTGCCCGCTCACCGCTTGGCGTCAGGGCCGCTGGCATCACCCCGTCAGCCCGCCAATGAATTATAGCTTACGCGGGAACAGGTGCGTCCGCACGCAGCAGGTCCCGGGCAATCAGGTCCTGCCAGAAAGCCACCGGGATCGGCTCGTTCATGGCTGCGAAATTGGCCTGTTGCTCGGCGGAGTTCATGGCACCGGGAATTACCGATACAACACTCTCATGGGCCAGTGGAAACTGCAGGGCGGCGGCGATCAAATTCACACCATGGCGGGCGCAGACGTCCTGCAGGGCAATAACCCGCCCGGCGATATGGTCGGGAACGGCACCGTAGTCATATTTGGCGTTGTCACCGGGCCCCGTCGCCAGCACCCCGGAATTGTAAGGCCCACCCAAGACAATACTGATACTGCGCTCCAGGCATTTGGGCAGCAGGGCGTCCAGCGGGACCTGCTCCAGCAAGGTATACCGACCGGCCAATAGCATGCAGTCGATGTCAGTATCGGTGGCGAACCGCAGGGCACGCTCGGTCTCGTTAATGCCAACACCGATGGCTTTGATCACGCCTGCGGATCGCAGCTTTTCAAGTTCCGGATAGCAGCCTTCCATCACTTCCCGATAGCGCTGGTCGGCAGCTTCGACCGAGCCGTGGGTATAGACATCAACATCATGAATATAGACGATATCAATTTCTGAAATACCCAGACGCATCATCGACTGTTCCAGCGACTTGTGGGTCCCGGAGGCGCTGTAATCGAATTGCGGCTGGAAGGGCAACCCGCCGGGGCGCAGGTCGGCGGGAGGCGCATTGTGGTTCAGCGGCTCCATCCAGCGCCCGACTTTGGTCGACAGGACATAGCTGGCGCGTGGCAGATCGCGCAGAAACTGACCGACCCGCAATTCACTGCGTCCGTAGCCGTAATAAGGCGAGGTATCAAAATAATTGAGACCACTATCGCGCACCAATTGCAGGGTCAACGCCACTTCATGCTCGCTGATCACGCCCCTGAATCCGCCCAAGGGCGCCGCTCCAAATCCCATTTGCGTGACTTGTAATTGAGTCCGGCCAATATTACGCTTTGCGATCGCGTTCATTCAAACACCCGAATTCAGTTGAGAACTTAACTGAGATATCATACCCTGTGTCTTGTTGTAAGAGAATTCCCACGGTATGTCAAAAGCCTATCCTTCGGTTTGGGGGGCTACGGCTTGGATTGGAGAGGCCTTCGATGAACGACAAGCAAAATTCAACCGGAGAGTACGAATCAAAATCAGCCGCCCATGGCGGGCGCGCAAAACCGGTCCTGCGCGACACCGCCTACCGGAGTTTCATGGATTACCTGCTGTCGGGCCAGCTCAAACCCGGACTACTGGTTTCCCAGCGCGAACTTTGTGAAACCACCGGCTCGACAATAGGTGCCATGCGTGAAGCCCTGAAGCGGCTGGAAGCCGAGGGCGTCATAACGCTGATACCGCAACGTGGCGTCATGGTCCGCGAACCCAGTGAACGCGAGATAAATGACGTCTATGAAGTTCGCAAAATTGTCGAAACCCATGCCATTCGTGCCTATGCGGAATCGGGCGATCTGGACAAAATAGCCGAGGTCAAACAGCAGACCCTGGACACCATGGGACGTAAACCGGAAACCCGTCAGGAAATTGCGCAGGTATCGCGAGAACGCAGCCTGATTGATGATCGGCTGCATCAGATTATTATCAATTCAATGAATAACCAGACCCTCGATGAATTGTTCGAACGGCTCAGATTGCCCGTCCAGGTCAGCCGCCTGTCCGTTCAGCCGCGCTTTATCGACAGCCTTCCCGGCTTAAACGAGCACCTTTTGATTATCGATGCCCTGGAAAAACGCGATGGTGAAGCCGCGGCCGCGATCCTGATGGATCACCTGGAAAAAGGCCGTCGCCGGGCTGTCGGTCTCGATTAATTAGCCGGCAATCAAACGGCCGCTTGTGGCAGTTTTCCTAACCGCCTCTGCAAGCTTTTTCTTGATCCCTACGGATTCTTGATACATATTATTTTCAACCAGCAATATAGGGCTTAGCATACAAATTGTTCGCATCGGGGGATTTCAAGCCCTTCCATCAGAGACAGGAGACACACTAATGACAATCAGGGATATTCTCGTCCATCTGGACGACGGAGCAAGTTGCGCAGGCCGGCTTGATGCTGCCATCCAACTGGCCCAGACGCATCAGGCCCACCTGACCGGACTTTATATCATGCCGCACTCCTCTATACCCGGCTATATTGATGTTCAGATTCCCGCTGATATCCTTCAAACCCTGGAAGATCGACTGATTGCAACGGCGCAGACCGTCGAAGAAAAATTCAAGCAGGCAACCGATCTGGCCGGACTGGCCGCGGAATGGCGCTGCCAGAAAGGCTTTGCAGCCGACCTGGTTCTGGATCACGGGCATTACGCCGATCTGATTGTTGTCGGCCAACGCGACCCGGACTCCATTGGTGGCCCCGCGCTTGAAGAGATTCCCGATCATATCATCCTTTCCGCTGGTCGCCCCGTTCTGGTTATTCCGAAAAACTACGCAGGCGGCACCATTGGAAAACGGGTGATCGTTGGCTGGGACCGCGGACAACGGGCAACGCGCGCCATTCATGACGCCATCCCTTTATTGCAAAAAGCCGATCAGGTCTCGGTTCTGATCGTCAACCGCGATGACAGCCAGGATGACGGCAGTAAATTGCCGGCTGTAGACATTGCCCACCATCTGGCCCGACACGATGTCCATGTGGAAGCGGATCATATCACCAGTACGGACATGGGGGTTGGCGATCAGTTGCTTGCCCGCGCGGCCGACATGGGCGCCGACCTTCTGGTTTCCGGTGCCTATGGGCATGCACGCTGGCGCGAACTGATCCTGGGTGGTGTTACCCGACAGCTCCTCGATCAGATGCCGATCCCCCTGCTGATGTCCCATTAGACAAGGCCGTCAACGGCTCATCCACAGGGCGGTCAGGTCATCGGGCAAGGGCTCCGGCGCATCTTCATAGAAAACCGCGAGCAGTTGGTTTAACGATGCCGACGCGTCGGCATTTTTACACCGTTCCACGAGCGAGGCCACACCCGTCGTCTCCAGCACCGCTCCATTGCCCATCTCCGTCTCGAACAGGGCATCGCTATACAGAAAAAGAAATGAACCGGCAGGAAAATCCACCACATGATCCTCATAGGTGGAATGGCGCCTGATCCCGACCGGCAGCCCGCTGCCATCGCCGACGACGATAGTGGATCCGTCGTTGCGCCCGATCAGGGGAGATGGCGCCGCCGCACCCGAATAGGTCAGCGTATCGGCCTTAATATCAACCACCGCACAAAGGATCGTGCAATATTGCCCGACCGGCATGACGTCGGCAATTTCCTCATTTATCGATTCGATATATCTGGCAGGCGATCCTCCGACGAAACCGATGCGATTGATCACCGTATGCAGGCGAAAGGTATTGAGGGCCGCCGATACGCCGTGCCCGGAAAAATCGACGATCATGATGCCAAATCGATCATCATCAATAACCTGCAGGGCCCATGAGTCGCCGCCAAGTTCCGAGGACGGCCGTGAGTGGTTGGCCAGCCCCACGCCGTAGCGGGTTTCGATAGCCGAGCAATCGGCAGCCGTTGGCAGCAAATCCAGCTGCATTTCCGCCGCATAGGACAACTCGGTCGACAGACGTGCATGAAACTCCGCCAGTTGCCCAAACAACAGCTCGCGCTCGATCATGTTTGTTACCCGTTCGACAAGGACATCGCCCTCGATCGGCTTCGAAATCAGATTGGTCGCGCCGGCGCGCAATATATTATTTCTTTCGTCACGACTGTCATGGCTGGTGACCACAAGAACCGGCAGGCTCTTTGTCTCCTCCTGGCCTCGGATACGCTGCAAAACCGCGTTGCCGTCCATGACCGGCATGTGAATATCCAGCACGACGCAGGCCGGACGGTGCTGGGAAATTTTCTCCAGCGCCTCAACCCCATTTTCGGCGAACACAATATTCGTAAAACCGGCCTGTTCCAGATAGGCGGCCAGATAATGGCGGATCATTTCATCGTCATCGACAATTAATAGGGTCGATGAATTCAGGGAATCTTTAATCTGTTGATAAACATCCATTGCGCAACTTTCTTGCAACCCTTTGCGAGTTGCCTGAGGCTAACGGCTCAATGCACGACAGTCACGGTAATCTATCGCCCAGGCTCGAAAAAGCCGCAAATCGGCAAACAACCCTGAATCCGGGGTTTCCGATTTTTCGATAGATGGGCCCGGCAGGGCAAATCCAGGCCCAAACAGAAAGCCGCGATGATCGATTGTTTTCCAGCGGGCATTGATTGACAATTCATAACGCGATGGGTCGCCACCGATAGATACACTTGTGGGAATATATGATACATTACCGCTTACAATACCTGCTCATTAATCCGGGAAGATGACGTGGCTGCTCTTTCAGTAACTACCTTCGAATTTCGCACACCAGACGAAATTGTTTCCGTTATCAACTCCATTTTGAATCAGTTTCCGCATCTTGAATATGCGGAACTGGCAATTTCGGAAATGATGATAAATGCTGTCGAACATGGAAACCTGGGGATTTCCTATAAGGAGAAATCAGCCTTGCTGAAAACAGATGCCGTGTACACCGAAATTGCCCGGCGTTTGCAGGATCCCAAATACAAAAACCGGACCGCCTCTATTGAAATCAAGGAAATGGATGACGAAACCGTTGTCTTTATCTGTGACGAAGGCGATGGTTTTGCCTGGAAAGACTATCTCGATAAGGACCTGTCGGAAGCCAAAGGCTTACATGGCCGCGGCATTTCATTATCTGTACAATATTGCAAAATACTGACCTATATCGGTAACGGCAACAAGGTCATTGCCGTCTTTGACCGGGCGGAAGATTAAACCTCCATATCAAACACCAGCAATCCCGCCCGCCCCCCTTCCAGCAGACTGACCAGTTGCTGTCCGACGGCACGGTGATCCGGGTTCTCGAGATAGGCATCGCGCACCGCCAGATCGTCAAAATCCATGGTAAACCCGTCATCATACCCCTGAGTTCGCCCTTCAGGGCTGATGTTGGGGCCGAAGGACGCATCCGAAATCCCGGAAATTACATCCCGCAACCCGTTTAACCGGCTGTAAATTGCCTGTTTGTCAGCATCCGTGATATCGGCTTTGAATTTCAGGAAGACACAATGGCGGATCATTTTAGAAATTCCTCTAATGACGATAGGGGCAATGGATGTAGCAATTTGCCCGCCGATTGGCACGCGAAATCACCACCGGTTTTTATGGCATCGCATGTGCACCATTGAAACCCGTGCGTTTGCCACCTATCCTCAGATAAAATCGGAATAGATCCGGTGACAATTCTACCAGTGGCAAGGAGACGAAAATGACAGCGGTCCGACTTCAGGCAATGGTCCAGCATGCTGACGAATCGCTTTTTGAAAACCGCGGCCTGCGCGATTATTTCAGTTACCGGGACTTAGGCGTTGCCGACGCCTCAGACGGTCGCATCGTTGCCCAGATCAACCGGGCCAATTATCAACTGACTGAAGAAGGCGAACTGCATCACCACGTTCTGACGCATCAGATAAATCTTGTCCTGCAGGGCACCGCGGTCATGAAATTTGAAGGCACCGGCGAAGTTCATCTGGCCACCGGAACCTGTTTCTATATGCCGCCGAATATCAAGCATACCTTTGTTTCCTGTTCTGACGACTTTATCACAATGGAAATATGCACGCCGGCTGATTTCGGCACCGTCGAGGATGATCCGGCGACCTACAGCCCGTCAACCCGGTTGCCCCAGGCTTTTTCCATGCAGACCGCTGAGCAGGGTGACTTTGCTGTTCAGGGTCTACGGACCTACCTGAGCTATCGGGACCTGGGTATCGTAGACGCCACCGGCGGCGCCATTCTGGCACATATCATTCGTGCCGAAGGCGGGGCCTATGCGGGCAGCGGCGAATGGCATTTTCATGTCCTGAACGACCAGTTTGTCTACGTCCTCCAGGGCTGGGCGGAGGTCCAGTTCGAAGGTGAAAAACCGATCCGTGTCGATGCCGGAACCTGCTTTTATCAGCCCTCTGAAATCAGGCATGCGTTTCTCGCCTGTTCCGCTGATTTTCAGGCTCTTGAAGTTTGCCTGCCCGCTGAGTTTGAGACGGTCACTGCCTGATAACGGCCGGAATAAAACAAAAATTGACAAATAAAAACAAATTTCCTACGGTCAAAACCATATTCGCTCCAAATGCCTGTCCATTGAATTTAATTAGCTAGGCGAAATTGATAGATTTCATGCGTGTAATTCCTTCGACCTCACCGGCAGAATCCAAAGACTGGAAACTCAGCGATCAGGTATACGAGCGTATTCTTTCAAAAATCGTCGATGGCGAGTTTCCCGAAAACTCAAAACTGCCCACCGAAATAGAACTTTCCAAACAGCTACAGGTATCACGGCCGGTTCTCCGCCAGGCCCTGGCCCGACTGCGTCAGGATGAAGTGATTTCATCCCGGCAGGGCTCGGGCAGCTATGTGATGCGTCGCCCGGCGCCACAAATGCTGGACTTTGCGCCGGTCGGATCGATCGCCGATATCCAGCGCTGTTTCGAGTTTCGAGCCGCCGTTGAAGGGGCGGCTGCGGCATTGGCCGCTGAACGCCGGACCGAGGCTGATCTGGTGAACATTGAAAATGCCCTGAAAGCCATGGCCGTCGCCATTGAATCGGGTGAACTTGGAGTCGAGGCGGATGAGCAGTTTCATGCGGCCATCGCCGAGGCCACTGCAAACCAGTTTTTTGTTTCAACCCGGGCGTCAATGCTAACCCAGATTCAGTTCGGAATGAGCCTGACCCGGAACCTGTCGCGCATTCAGACCATGGAGCGGATGATCCGCGTACAAAAGGAACACGACCAGATATTTGTCGCCATTCGGGATCGCAAGCCGGAACAGGCCCAGCACCAGATGCGGACTCATATCAACAACGCCCGTCTGCGTGTCTTCGAAGGATAACCGACAATGAAGATCACCGGCATCGAGACGGTCCAGACGCCGCGCTACTCCAATCTGTTGTGGGTTCGCCTGCTGACTGACGAAGGTCCGGTCGGATTGGGCGAAACATTTCGCAACCCACAAGCCATTGTCGCCTACATCCACGAGACCTGTGCCCCCTATCTGATCGGACGGGATCCGGGGCGGATAAACGAGCACGCGGACAATCTGCTCAACTGGACATCAAACCGCTATATCGGCTACCCGACGCGGTCGGTTGAATTTCGGGGAAATTCGGCCATTGATATCGCGCTTTGGGATTTGAAGTCGAAGGCGGCCGGCCTCAGTCTGGCCGACATGCTTGGTGGCCCGTGCCGGGATTCAATCCCTGTCTATAACACCTGCGCCGGACAGGGATATAACTGGAATTCCAGTTCCCTGTCGCGTCTGGTCTCAGCCGGAGGCGAAAGCCGGGCCGACAAGAGTGTCCCCGATGATCTGGAAGCCCAGATCAACCGGCCCGGCGAATTGGCACAGAGCCTGCTTGATGAGGGCATCACCGCCATGAAGGTCTGGCCCTTTGACGAAGCGGCCTATGAGACCAGGGGTCAGCGGATTTCCGCAGAGCGCATGAAGGAAGCCCTGGGGCGGCTTGAAAGCATTCGCAAGGCTGTCGGCGACAAGATCGATATCATGCTCGAGTACCACGCCCTGTGGCAGATGGCACCAGCCCTTAACATAGCCCGTCACGTCGACGCCTTTGACGTTTTCTGGCACGAAGATCCGCTGAATATGGCACAAATCAGTGACCTGGCGGAATACCGCGCCAAAGCCATTGCGCCAGTTGCCGGCAGCGAGGCCCTGGGCACCGCCATCTGGTATCGCGATGCGCTGGCCGCCAACGCCATCGATTACATGCATTACGACATTGCCTGGATTGGCGGCATAACCGAAGCCTTGCGCATTGCCGGATTAGCCCATGCGCACAATCGCATGATGTGTCCCCATGACTGTACGGGCCCGGTCACATGGATTGCAAACCTGCATATGAGCATGGCCTTTCCCACCGCCATGATCCTGGAAAGCGTACGTGCCTATTACCTGGGCTTCTACCGGGACCTGGTAACCCAGCTTCCGGTAATCAAACAGGGACAGGCCTATCCGATGACAGATCCCGGGTTAGGTACGGAGCTAAGCCCGGCGCTGCTGGCAGATGAAGATACAATTATCCGGACTACAACGGCTCGAGATCTGTAAATAAAGAAACCAAAGGAGACATCCATGTCAATCAATCGACTGCTCATCACCGGCGCCGGTGGCAACCTGGGAAAAGTGGCGCGCCAGCATTTTCGGGGCAAATACCCGCATATCCGGCTTTCCGACCGTGTCGATATGGATCCGGCCGGGGACGGCGAAGAAGTTATTGTCTGCGATCTGTCCGACCGCCAGCAGACTTTTCAGCTCCTTGCCGATGTTGACGCGGTGATCCATTTGGGTGGTTTTTCCGTTGAAGGCGACTGGGACACGATTATCAATTCCAACCTGATCGGCGCCATCACCCTGTACGAAGGTGCCCTGCAGGCGGGCACGGACCGCATCCTTTTCGCCAGTTCCAACCACGCCATCGGCATGCATGACCGGGCCACAACCCTGGACCATACATGCGAAGCCCGCCCCGATACCCGTTATGGCCTGTCGAAGGCATTTGGCGAGGATTTAGGCCGTTTGTATGCCTATAAGCACGGCATTCGCTGCCTCAATATGAGGATCGGATCGTGTTTTCCAAAACCCTTCGACGAACGCTCCCTGAGCACCTGGTTGTCGTTCAGGGATTTCTGCCAGTTATGCGAAGTGGGCCTGAACGCCGACTACCAGTTTGAAATTGTTTATGGCGTTTCCAATAATCCAAAAACCTGGTGGGACAATTCAAACGCCGAGCGGCTTGGCTACAAGCCCCAGGATACGGCCGAAGATTACCGCGATGAAGTCGCCGGCATCCTTGCCAATGACCCGGTCGGTGACGCCCTGCAGGGCGGCATGTTCGCAGCCCGGGAATTTACCGGAGAGCTGGCGCGCCTGCTGAAAAAGTAACAGGACTTTAAAAACCCATTGGGCTTAGAATCACGCTGTCGCCTATCCGTCAAACATCGGAAATTCGACGCCCTGAACGCCCGGTACCCGCAAGGCGAACAATCCGCCGGCCTGCGGTTGCTGGGCTTCGGTTCCCGGCGATATGCCACCGGGTCCGATTGATGTCACATAGAGGGTGTCCAGATTTTCGCCACCAAAGGCAATCCGGGTTGGTTTTTCGACGGGCATGCGGATTTCCATATCCACCTTTCCATCAGGCGTAATGCGGACCAGTTGCCATCCGGACACGCCAGCCATCCAGTAACACCCATCGGCATCAATCGCACCGCCGTCCGGACGTCCCGGCACTGCGCTGCAGTCGAAGAAGGTGCGTTTGTTTGTCCAGGCCCCGTCGTCGAGATCATAGTCATAGGCCCAGATGGTTTGCACCCAGGCGGCGCTGTCAGACACATAGGCGGTCCGGCCATCGGGCGAAAAGGCCAGACCATTGATGACGAAGTAGCCGTCGTTAATAGTGGTGACGGCACGTTCCTTATCCAGGCAATAGAGCGTGCCCCTCGGCAATCCGTCCGGATCCGGGCCGCTTATGGGCATGGTTCCGGCAAGCAAGCGTCCACGCAAATCGACTGTCCCGTCATTGAAGCGGTTTGACGGGACATCGGCTTCGGTATCGACAATCAGGGAAAGCGCCTGTTTTTCAAAATCGAAATCGAAGAACCCGCCGGTCAGGGCGACAATTGCGCCGCCGCTGCGTTTCAGGGCAAAACAGCCGATCGGACAGCCCATGTCCCAGACTTTGTTTTCACCCGTTGACGGATCAAAACGGCAGAACAGGCCGGCCGGAATATCTACCCAGTACAAGGCCTGCTCGGCAACCGACCAGATCGCCCCCTCGCCGGTTTTCGCCGAAAAATCCAGCACGCAGGCAACATCGGCCGTAATCATCGATCCCTCATATGATCGGTGACGCGGGTCCGTGCCCGGTGGATATGATAACGCATCGCCAGATCCGCCGCCGCCGCGTCGCCAATGGCAATCGCATCATAAATCGCCCGGTGCTCTTCACGAATCCGCTGAATGCGTTCGCGTGTGCCACCTTTGGTGATTTGCAGTGCCACCTGCATGCCGGATTTGATGGCTGAATTTAACGAGCCCAGGATGCTCACGTAAAAATCATTTCCTGTCGCCTTGGCCACAGCCAGATGAAAATCGAAGTCAGCCTTATCGGCCAGGCCCTCACCTTCCATGGCCGCTTCCAGTGCAATCAGCGTCGCCTCGATATTTTCCACATCTTCCGCAGAGGCGCGAATGGCCGCCAAGCCGGCGGCCGCCCCTTCAAAGGGCAACCGCGCTTCGAAACAACGGAGCAGGCCGGCCACATCCGACGGCTCGGCAAACTGGATCAGTCCCTCGGGCGGGCGCGCCTTTACAAAGGAGCCGACACCCTGACGGGAATAGACCAGACCATCGGCCTGGAGCCGCAACAGGGCTTCGCGGATAACCGGGCGCGACACGCTGAAAGCCCTGGAAATCTCATTTTCCGAAGGTAATTTTTCACCTTCCTGCAATTCCCCCGCGATGATTTTTTCAAGCAGTTGCCCATACAGCTGGTCGGCCAGTCGCTCGCCTTTTCGAATATTGAGTTGCAGGCCTACCATGCGCACGTGTCCCTATATCAGGTTTGGCAGTGTCAACGAGATTGCCGGGATAAAGGTTGTCATCATCAGGGCTATCAAAATCGCCGCGTAAAAAGGCCAAATTGTTTTAACCGCCTTCTCTATGGGCACTTTGCCAACCGCACAACCGACAAACAGACAGGCCCCGACCGGTGGCGTACATAACCCCAGCCCCAGGTTCATCATCAGGATCATGCCAAACTGCAACGGATCAACACCAATGGCAACAGCCACAGGTAAAAAGATCGGTGTACAGATAAGGATAAGCGCTGCCATATCCATGATCATGCCGAGGATCAGCAGCATGAGGTTGATCATCAGCAGGATAACGATCGGATTGTCAGAAACCCCGTTCATAAACTCGGTCATCCGCGTCGGCACCTGATAGTAGGTCAGCATATAGGCGAAAGCGGCGGCGCTGGCGACCAGGATCATCACCATTGAAGTTGTCCGGACCGAACTGACAACGGCGGTTCGAAAGCCCTCCCAACTCAGCGCCCGATAGACAAAAATGGTTACAAGAAAAGCATAAATGGTTCCAAAGGCACCCGATTCAGTAACCGTGAAAATACCGCTCAGCACCCCACCAACAATAATGACGGCCGTAAACAAGCCGGGTAAAGCCGCAATAAAGTGCATAAACAGGGCCGTGAACCCGGGGAACACCTCTGACTTGTAGCCCCGTTTGACGGCAATCACGTAAGCCGCAACGGCCAGACACAGGCACATGACAACGCCTGGCACCACACCGGACAGAAACAACTTGGAAATGGATACACCGCCGCCCGTGGCGACCGCATAGAGGATCATATTGTGACTGGGCGGGATCATTATACCGGCGATCGACGAGGTAACCGTTACGTTGACCGCATAATCATCATCGTAGCCTTTTTCCTTCATGACCGGGATCAGAATCGAACCCAGGGCGGAAATATCAGCAACGGCAGAGCCGGAAATTCCGCCAAACAACATGGAAGAGAAGACATTTACAATACCCAGCCCGCCACGCATGGCGCCAACCGCCGAGGAGGCAAAGCGGACCAGCCGGATGGCGATGCCGCCATGGAACATCAGCTCGCCGGCAAAAATAAAGAAAGGAATCGCCATCAGGGAAAACACGTTTATTCCCGATATGATGCGCTGAAAGGCGATGATCAGCGGCAGACCTTCAAAGGCAAATGCCGATACGGCGGCAATACCCAGGGCAAAGGCGACAGGGATGCCAATAATGACACCGCCGGCAAATACCCCCATTAAAATCAATAGTCCCATTGAATAACACCCTGTGCTTATTCGGTAATATCAACCACTTCTTCAATGCCCTTGAAGAAACGAATGAGGTGACCGATCGAATATAAAACTGTAAACCCACCGCACAACATGATGGGTATGGCGCGCAGGCCTTCCGGCAGGTGAATCAATGGGATTTGGGTGGTCCATTTGAACAGCACCAGATCGTAACTGTTAACCATCATAACCCAGCCAAAAATTACCAGGACAACGTGCGATATAAACTCGAACGCACGCTTTACCGGGCGCGGCGCAATGTCGCGAAAAAACGACACACCCAGATGGGTGCTCTTGTGGATGCCGATAGAGGCACCGATGAACCCGATAAAGACAACCAGCAACAACGATACCTGCTCGACCCAGGTCGGTGTGGCGTTGAGCACGTAGCGTCCATAGACCAGCCAGCCGAAGATAACGGTCATAAACACCATGGCCACGCCGGCAACGGCAATGCTGATATCGCAAATGAAGTCGAGAAATTTATCGTAAAGCGATTTTTCGTGTGAGGCGGGTTCTGCTGACATGCCATTTTCCCTATCGAAGATGAGAGAATCTTGAGGTCAAAGGAAAAAAATGGCCACCGACATTTTGCTCATGGAGCGCAGTCGATGGCCATTCAGGGAGGATACTATTTGGTGTTTTTGATCAGCTCGACCAAAGGCACCAGAGCTGGGTTAGCCGCCAGATATTTTGCATGCACTGGCTCCATGGCTGACATGAATTCCTCTTTATTCGGGATTTCATTGAATTTGACGCCGGCTTTCATCACTTTTTCACGGCTTGAAATCGCCCGTGCATCCCAAAGCTCGCGCTGCAGGACAGCAGACTCACGAGCGGCATCCTTAACCGCTGCCTGATCAGCCGCCGACAAATCGCCGTAGGCTTTTGCATTGACGCAAACGCACTCGGGAATGATCAGATGCTGCGACAGGGAATAATAGCCGGCAACTTCGAAGTGGCCTGTTGATTCGTAGGAGGGCCAGTTGTTTTCGGCACCGTCAACGACACCGGTTTTCAGGGACTGGTAAACTTCAGAGAAAGCCATTGGTGACGGGTTGCCACCCAAAGCCGAAATCATACCGGAATACAGATCGTTGTTCATGACCCGGACTTTCATACCGGCAACGTCAGCCGGTGTCATAATCGGCTTCTTCGAGTTATAAAAAGAACGTGCGCCCGAATCGTACCAGGCCAGCGATATCAAACCGATCTTCGCCATACCCGCACTGATTTGGTCACCGGCAGCACCGTCCAGGGCGCGGTGCATATGTCCCATATCCTTGAAGATGAACGGCAGCGATACCACATTGGCTTCCGGAGCCATCGGACCGATCGGGCCGAGGTTGAAGTTACCCACGGCCAGACCGCCAATTCGTACCTGTTCGATTGCGTCCGGCTGGTTGCCGAGCACGCCGGAATGGAACATCTTCAAGGTCACGCGGCCTTCAGTTTTGGCTTCGACCAGTTTAGCGAATTTATCCATAGCCACGGTGTTTGGGTAACCGGGAACGTGAATATTCCAGCCACGCCACTCAACGGCCTGGGCGGATACAGACATTCCGACAACAACTGCAGATGCCGCAATCGACAGTGCGACTTTCTTAAAATTACTCATTTGATAACTCCCTATCAAGGCATGCTCATGCATGCGTTTTATTTTAAGGCACAAAATATATGGCGATATTAGTAGCTTTTCCGCCTAAATCATCTTGTAAGACAAGCTGATCAATTTTCCAGTAACTTGTCAACTTATTTTACTTAAATAACATGCAATTGCCCACCTGATTGCCGCTCACCCCCCCTGTATCAGGCGATTAAGCGCATTTGGGTTCAGGTTGCTCCTGTTATTAACCCGCTTGTTTGACAAGCAACTGGTACTGATCCGGCCCGTCATAAAAAGCCGGCCATCACTTTCAGGTCGTAAGCGCCCCCGGCCCCGGTGTTGCCCCGGGCGGGCATTTGCCAAGGATGATCATGCCCAGTACTTCGTCTTTGGAAACGTCCTGGGTGCTGGCCGACCCGACCACTGCCCCGTTCTTCATAACGGTCACACGATCCGCCAGATCAAAGACATCATGGATGTCATGGCTGATCAGAAAAATCCCAATACCGTCCTTCTTCAACAACTTGATCAATTCTCCGACCTGTTCGGTTTCCTGGGGACCCAGGGCTGCGGTCGGCTCGTCCATGATCAGTATGCGTGCGTTAAAGTGAATTGCCCGGGCGATCGCCACGGACTGACGCTGGCCGCCAGACAAGGCTTTGACCGGATCTTTGAAGCGTTGGAAGTTGGGATTGAGGCGTCCCATCACCGCGCGCGCCTCGGCTTCCATGGCCGCATCATCAAGGGTTCCCCAGCGGGTCAGGATTTCCCGGCCGAGAAACAGGTTTGCCGCGGCATCCACATTGTCCGCCAACGCCAAGGTCTGATAGATGGTTTCGATCCCGTAGTTCTTGGCATCCCGCGGATTGCTGATTTGGGCTTCCTCGCCATTGATAAAAATCTGACCATGATCGCGCATATAAGCACCCGACAAAATCTTGATCAGGGTCGATTTACCGGCACCATTGTGACCGAGCAGGCCGACGACTTCGCCAGGCCGCAGATCAACCGAGGCGTGGTCAACGGCCTTGATACCGCCAAAGGCGATGGATATATCGCGCATTTCGACGAGCGGAGCTTCACTTGTTGATACGTCTGTCTGAGTATTCATTTTTCTGCTCCCTATACCGATTTGCGGCGATAAAGCGTATCCAGCCAAACGGCTGTGACCAAAACGCCACCGACAACCATTTGCTGGACGGCGGCGTCAAAACCAACCAGAACCATGCCCGACTGCAACGACTGCATGACAAGGGCACCCAGCATCGCTCCGTAGATCGTACCAATACCGCCAGCGAACGAGGTGCCGCCGATAACCGCTGCTGCGATCACATAAAGCTCGTCCAGTTGGCCCAGCGCATTAGTCGCTGAATTAAGACGCGCACTGGCGATGACGGCGGAAATACCGACAAGCGCACCCATCACAGAGAAAATTTTAAGGGTCATCCATTTGGTATTGATGCCAGCCAGTTCGGCTGCTTCCGGATTACCACCGATAGCAAAAACGTAACGTCCAAAGCGGGTTCGCGTTGCGACAAAGGTCATAACTATACCGACAGCCAGAGCGATCAGAACAGGAATGGCAAAACCGTGCGAGATAAACAGTCCGCCTTCGGGAACCTCAATATTGTTGGCGGCCGCGTATTGCTTGACGATCCCCTTCGGCCAGGGATAGGCATTCATGACCATCACCGCGCCGATCGTTAATGCAGAACCGACGCCGCCGATCAGCAACTCCGCCCACATGGGACGCAGCGGAAAGCCAAAGCGGACACGCTCGCGGCGCCCTGAAATAAGTAACCAGACAATGCCGATACAAACCAGAATACCGACAATCCAGCTTCCGGTCGCACCGATGGTTCCGTAGGGTCCGCCGCCAATCAAGGCAAAGGTGCTGTCGACAGGGGCAATGGTTTCGCCACGCGCCACCCACCAGGCCGAACCGCGCCAGAACAACAGGCCGCCGAGCGTTACAATAAATGCCGGAATTCCCAGATAAGCGACCAGAAAGCCGTGAAAGGCACCGATGATCGCGCCAAAGGTAATGCCGACGATCACGGTAATGACCCAGATCAGCGGATGCTCGAAGCCAAGCAGATTGGGCAGCACCCAAACCTGGACCACACCCATCAGCATGGCGGTTACACCGAGCAACGAGCCAACCGAGAGGTCAATATGACGGGTCACGATAATCAACACCATGCCCGTCGCCATGACAGCAATCGACGAAGTCTGAACAGACAGGTTCCAGAGATTTCGCGGTGTCAGAAATGCCCCATAGCCATTGGCAAAAAGACCATAGTAATGAAACCCGATCCAGATCAGCAACAGGGCGCCGATCATGCCCAGCATGCGCGTATCGACCTCGGTTATGCGCAGAAACCGGACAATCGGATTTTCCAGTTTATCAACGGACTTTTGGTCCCCCAGGGCTTCTTCAGACATGGCATTCCCTCCCCAATATTATCGCACGACGCGGCCATTCAGGCGCCTGCGCTCACGTATAGTATTTATCAGATTATGAATTTAATCAACAAAGGCCATGCCGCCTGTTACCGCGACATGGCCCATGATAATTTAACGATCAAGCATTCATTCTCAAATAAATGCCATCGATACTCTAGTTACAGGCGGCAACCATACCGGCTTTTACGCCCTTGCATGCCGTCGCCTTGTCGATCCAGCCCGCTGCAATAACATCAGCCAGCGTATTTGTCGTAACCGGTGTCGGCTCGAGCAGGATGGAGGTCACCGTAACGCCACGCTTGCCACCGGAGAACGGAGCGGTTCCGGGAACGTCCGTCATTTTTTTACCAGCAGCCAGCATCAATGCGGCTTCCGCAGCAACCTTGCCCAATGCGCGGGAGTCTTTCCATACGGAAACCAGCTGTGTGCCAAGGGCAACACGGTTGATCGCCGCCAGGTCGCCGTCCTGTCCGGTTACGGGAACCGAACCGGCCATGCCCTGCGCGCTCAAAGCGGCAACAACACCACCGGCCATACCGTCGTTTTCGGAGATAACGGCATCAACATTATTGTTATTGGCAGTCAGGATTTGCTCCATGTTGCGCTGTGCATTTTCTGGCTTCCAGCCATCGGTGAAGGCTTCACCAACGTTCTTGATTTTGCCGGCGTCCATGTTCGGCTTGAGCACTTCCATAATGCCCTGGAACAGGAAGGTGGCGTTGGGATCGCCCTGGTCACCTTTGATGAAGGCAAAATTGCCGGCATCTTTGACTTTCAGCATCTCTTTGGCCATCAAGCGGCCGACACCGACGTTGTCAAAAGTGATGTAGAGTGAATCTTTGTGCTCGATCTGCACGTCATAGGCGATCATCGGAATGCCTTCGGCGGCAGCTTTATCAACAGCGGGCAGAATTGCTTCTGAATCAAAAGGAACAATCATCAGAACGTCTGCGCCCTGAGCGATCAGCGATTCAACATCTGTTAACTGCTTGGCCGCAGAGCCCTGGGCATCGGCAGAAATATATTTGTCGCCATTGGCTTCAACAATTTGTTTGATAACAGCTTCATCGCGCTTCCAGCGCTCTTCCTGAAAAACCTTCCAGGACACGCCGATGGTTTTACCGGCGGCAATTGCCTGTCCGGTAAATGATGCAACAAAGACTGCGCCCATGAGGGCGAGTGATAATTTTTTCATTTTTGTACCTCCCAGTACCAACTTGATTTCATAATTTGACGAAACTCAAACGATCCTTAGCCTCATTTAATTCGAGGCATGAAAAAAATAGTGACTTGATCGCTCACATGAGTCAACATCAAAATAAGTCAGGGAAATAATTTAATTATAAACGGTACAGTCCAGTGGCTCACGACAGGCAACGGGCTCCTTGTAAAAAAGGTGGGAACAGATGACATCGGTGATGCGCTCAGATGATGTGCGTAAAAGCAATCGACGCCGTGTCCTCGGTGCGGTGCGCCGCCAGGATGGGTTGTCACGCACCGATATCCAGCGCAAGACCGGATTAAGTGCGGCCACCGTTTCCGCAATTACATCCAATTTAATCGCCGAAGGTGTGCTTATCTATCCCGACACAAAACGGTCTGCGGGTGCTGGTCGTGGCCGGCCAAAAGTCGCCCTGGCCCTGAACCCGGACACAGCCCTCGTCGGCACCCTGATATTTCGCCACAACATCATTTCGGCGGCGGTCACCAATTATGCCGGACAAACCGTCGGCGAGGAAACCATAGAGATTGTGACTGCCGAAGCATCGCCTAAGGAGCTTCGGCTGGCGCTGTGCCGCTGTATGGAGCAGGCCATTCAACGAACCGGGCGGGCGTCTGTTCACCTGCAGCGGATCTCGATTGGCATTCAGGGAGTCATCGATATCGACGGCGCCATTATGCTTTGGTCGCCGATCTCCAGACAAACCGATTTGCCTATCAAGCAATGGCTGGAAGATCATTTTGCCGCCCCCACCCATGTCTCGAACGACTGTGACATGATAGCAAGGGCTCTGAACTGGCGGGACCCGCTCCGCTACGGCAGAAATTTCGCTGCCGTGTTGTTGGCGGACGGTGTCGGCATGGGCTTGCTTCTGCGTGGTCAGATGATCAATGGCACCCGCTCATCGGGCACCGAATTTGGCCATATGACCTACCTTCCGGGGGGCGCGCTGTGCCGCTGCGGCAGTTTTGGCTGTATCGAAGCCTATGCCAGCGCCTACGCCATCGATCGCCGGGCAACCGGTGGCCATGAAGACCAGTTGCCGCCGGAACCACAGGGTGCGTACAATATTGATGCCATCGCCAACGCCGCTCGCAACGGCGACAGGCAGTCGCGCATTGCCATTGAAACCGCCGGTGATGCCATCGGCACCGGCCTTGCCAACATTTACGCGCTGGTTGATCCCTTTCCCATCATCATGGTTGGCAGCGGCGTCGTTGCCTTCGATTTAATGGAGGGCTCCATTCGCCGCGCCCTGCGCGCCAACGTGGCCGGCAAACAGGTCGAAAATATTCCCATAGACTGTTTTACAGATGAATACCCACTGGTCCGTGAGGGCTGCATGATCAGCGCACTGCTTGCCCATGATGAACAGATCGCCGATTTCGGATCCATACCGGAGGTCGTATCCTGATGCCGCACAACACCGCTCCCCGTTCCCTGTTCCACACTCTTTGCCGGTACCTGCTCGCCGGTCTGGTCACTGGCCTGTCACATACGGCCACCGCCGCGCCCGGCGACGAGAACGCGATTACCGGGCATTTTGGAGACCATCTGTCGGTCGTCGACAAGCCTGCCGAAGCCCTGATCGCGCAGGGCAAAATGCTGTTTATTGCCCGCTTCACCTCAGCCGATGGTGCCGGACGACCAGCCGCAACACAGGCGGCTGTGCCGACCAAACGCCGGATTGACCCGTCCAGGGCCTTCTTTAGAACCTCGGGGCCCGATTCCAACGGCTGTATCTCCTGCCACATGCAGCCGCTGCCGGGGGGAGCCGGCGATTTCGCCCTGAACGTGTTCACCACCGACGGTTTTGTCGATGCCGATTTTGATTCCATGGACCCGCAGTTCTCCAACGAACGCGGCACCACCCATCTGTTTGGCAGCGGACTTGTCGAATTGTTGGCCCGTGAAATGACCGTTGATCTGCATCGGCTGCGCGACCAGGCCGCACAAACCGCCCGCAAGACCGGCAAATCGGTGACCATTGATCTGCTAACCAAAGGCGTATCTTTTGGCCGCCTTACCGTTTCCGCCGGGGGCTTTCTGGATATCTCACAAGTTGCCGGCATTGATCCGGATCTGGTGCTGCGCCCGTTCAGTCAAAAGGGGGTATTTGTCTCGCTGCGGGAATTCAGCGTCAATGCCAGCAACCATCACCACGGCATGCAGGCGGTTGAACGCTTTGGTTCGCGCTGGACCGGCGAGACCGACCACGACGCCGATGGTCGCACCGCCGAGCTGAGCGAAGGCGATATGACCGCCATGGTCGCCTTTCAGGCGGCTCTGCCGGCACCGACCCGCACAGCCGACCTTTCGCCCGACTGGCAGGCGGCGGCTGACCGGGGCGAACAGCTGTTTGACCAGTTGGACTGTTCATCCTGCCATCGCCGGTCCCTGCCCCTGAATAACCTGGTTTTCTCGGAGCCTGGCCCGTTTAACGGGGCCGGCAACCTGCGCGCTTCAGAAACCACGCCGGTGACTATTGATCTGAAAAAACTGCCGGGATTTGCCGCGTTGAAACGCGATGAAGAGGGCCGCTATCTGGTGCCCCTGTTCAGTGACCTGAAGCGCCACACCATATCCGATGGCGACATCGGGCATTATCGCAATGAATTGCTGGGTCAGCGGTTTGCCGACCGTGACCAGTTTCTGAGCGGACGTCTGTGGGGTGTCGGCTCAACCGGCCCGTGGGGCCACCGCGGCGATCTGACAACCCTGCGTGAAGCCATTCAGGCCCATGGCGGCGAAGGCCATGCCGCACGGAACGGGTTCCAGGCCCTGCCGCCACCTGACCAAAAAGCGCTCATCGCCTTTCTGCAGACACTGGTGATCCAATGAAGCTCATCTTTCAGACCCTGCTGGTCTGCGTCCTCGCCCTGCCCGCCATGGCGGCTCCCGACACACCTGTTTTCAGCAATGACGCTGCGCCCGCCGGGGTATCGCATATCTATGGCGGACCCTGGGAATTCTATGTGGGCGGCGGGGCCACGGCCTTTGATTGTGACGGTGATTTGAAAGCCGACCTGCTGCTGGCCGGTGGCGAGAACAGCGCCCAGTTGTACCGCAACACATCAAAGACCGGCGGCGGCCTGTCCTTCAGGCCCGCCGATTCCGGCGTTAACGAAAAAATCCTGAAAAACGTCATCGGCGCCTATGCGCTCGATATCGACAGCGACGGCATCCTGGATCTGGCCGTCATGCGCCTTGGCGAGAATGTCCTGCTGCGGGGCCAAGGCGACTGCCGGTTCGAGAACGCCAATCGGCAATGGCGGTTCGATGGTGGCCACGCATGGACAACGGCCTTTTCAGCGACCTGGGAAAAGGGTGCCCGCTTTCCGACCCTGGCTTTCGGCAACTATGTTGACAGGGACGCACCGGGCTCGCCCTGGGGCACCTGTTCACCGCACTATATTTACCGGCCGGGCAGCCCTACCGCAGGGCCCGACTATTCAGGCGCCCAGGAAATCCGGCCGGGCTACTGCACCCTGGGCATGCTGTTCAGTGACTTTGACCGCAGCGGTACGCCATCGCTTCGCATTACCAACGACCGCCACTATTACCGGGGCGGCGAAGAGCAACTGGTTGCCCTCCCGGTCGACCAGCCGGCGCGCCTGTACAAACGCGCCGATGGCTGGCAGAAGCTGCAGATCTGGGGAATGGGCATCGCCGCACAGGATATCGATGGCGACGGCTACCTGGAGTATGGCCTGACCAGCATGGGCGACACCAAAATCCAGCGCCTGCAGCGGCCGCGGGACCAGGAACCGGTTTTCGAGGACATGGCCTTTGCCTGGAAAGCCACGGCCCATCGCCCCTATACCGGCACTGACCAGCGGCCGTCGACGGGATGGCACATCGAGTTTCAGGATTTCAACAACGATTCCCGGACCGATGTGTTTATTGCCAAGGGCAATGTGGAAGCCATGCCGGACTTTGCCGAAAATGATCCCGATAACCTGCTGATCGGGCAATGGGACGGAACCTTTGCGGAATCCGGGCTGGAGGCCGGGCTGGCACAAAACACCCGGGGACGCGGCGCCGCCATCGCCGACTTCAACCTGGACGGCCAGCTTGATATCGCCCTCGTCAACCGCGAGGGCAAAGCCGCCCTGTGGCGCAACCAGGGCAGCAAAACAGAAACCGGCACGTTCGGTCCGATGGGGAATTATGCCGCCATCCGCCTGCGTCAGGCGGATGCCAACCGCAACGCAATCGGCTCCGAGATCCGCATTCGCGTC
Organism: Rhodospirillales bacterium; assembly: GCA_013203595.1. Lineage (GTDB taxonomy): Bacteria > Pseudomonadota > Alphaproteobacteria > Rhodospirillales > Casp-alpha2 > JABMNT01. The sequence continues at coordinate 1,924 of JABMNT010000146.1, read as the reverse complement.
GGTACCCGCGATGTCTCGCGCGAAGTTCTGGTTGGCGGAGGTCACGCCGGGGGCACCCACGACTGGGTCCACTTCGGCATGGGCGTCGCCGACCGGGCAACCGTCCGGGTGCGCTGGCCCGACGGCAAATGGGGACCCTGGCAACGGTTGTTCGCCAACCAGTTCGTTGTCATCGACCGCAATCAGAAAGACCCGATCATCTGGGTACCGCCCGGCAACTGACCGACCCGCCGGGCCAACCCAGACTAATCTTTTGCCGGCAATCCGAACAGCCGGCCAAAGCCGGTGACCGGGCTTGTGTTGTGCATCAGTTGCAGGCAATGCCAGACCAGGGTCTGGTTACTGGTGATCACCGGTTTGCCGAGCGCCTGTTCCAGTTCTTCGACAAGGCCTGCGGCCCGCAGCGAGGTGCAGGAAATGAACAGGGCATCCGCCGCCGGATCACAAACCTGGCGGGCGGCCTCAGCTATGGCCGCCAGCGGCACCCCGGTCATCGCAGTATCGTTCTCCATCTCGAACCCGTCGATATTGAGGATATGGAAACCCCGGTCCCGGAACTGGGCGGCGACCGCATGGTTGACGGACTGGATGTAGGGGGTCAGCACGGAAATTTTTTCAGCGTCCAGGGCTCTGAGAGCGGCGGTGGCGGCGGCGACGGGATTGGTGCAGGGCACGCCCGGCTGGGCCAGCTGGATGAGCCGCTGCAGTTCGGCTTCGCCAATGGCTGCGGTGCCCGAGGTGCAGCCGTAGATCATCACATCAGCGCCCAGACCGGGCAGGATGCCGCTGGCGGCGCGGGTGATATCGCCGACCATGGTCCGTAAATTTTCGATGGTCAGCGGGTTGGCGTTGAGTACCCGGTTGGTGAACAGATCAACCCCCGCCGGCAACATCCGCCGCAGATCTGTTTCGATGTTGTAATCGGTCGCCAGGGCAAGCAGGCCGATGCGGCCGTCCGGCGCGATATCTTCCAGTTCATAAGTGACGTCAATACCGCTCATCGGATCACCACCAGTTCAGCCAGGGCGCGACGGCTTAACAGGCGGGCACCGGTTTCGGTGATCACGATATCTTCCTCATGAACCATCTGTTTGCCGGGGGCGAACTCCATGCCCGGCTCCAGAGTCAGCACAACGCCGGGCTCAAGCAGCACCCCGTCGCTGGCCCGGTTGGAAGGCCATTCGGTCAGCTCCATGCCAAGCCCGTGGCCCATGCGACCGACGCTGTTTCCCAACGCACCACCGGCTTCGAGGACCCGCCACATGGCCGCCCAGACGTCGCTGGTCGTCGCCCCCGGCCGGGCTGCGGCAAAGCCGGCATCGGTTGCCGCATAAACCACGGCGTAGGCACGGCGCGCTTCATCGCTGGCCGAAGCAAAGGCAAAGTTGCGGTCAAAATCGCAGAAATAGCCATCGAAGGTGGTGCCCGTATCAATAATCAAAACGTCGCCATCGCCGACAGGGCGGTCCGTCGGCCCCATGATAATGCTGTCATATCCACCCGGCCCGGAGCCGGCGATCAGGTAGGGGCTGCCATCGGCACCGCGCTGCAGCAGATCGATGCGCAGGCGACGGCAAATTTCACGTTCACTTTCACCGATCGACAGCGCCGCCGGCAGGGCTTCAAAGGCATCGGAGGTCAGCTCACAGACAAACTGGATTTTTTCAATTTCCGCCGCCGACTTCACATAACGCAACTGGTGCAACAGCAAAGAGACATCAACCACCTCAAGGCCCGGCAATCCCCTGATCAGCCTCTGAAAGTCACCGGCGGGCATGCGCAGATGGCTTTCATGGCCGAGCGGTACACCCAGCCTGGCGAAGCGCCGGGGCAATGCTGCGATGACGCCCTGCAGCAGTGAAATACCGTCATCGTCGGGTCTTGGCGCCGGCCAGGTGTGAATGTCCTCGACCCAGGTGGCGGC
>JABMNT010000003.1 GCA_013203595.1 Rhodospirillales bacterium | reverse complement strand
TGTTAACACAGATCGCTTTTGCCAATAGGCAAGGGACGCTCTGAGCCCGGAGCGGATATCATACGATCCCTTCCCCCTTGATGGGGGAAGGCTAGGATGGGGGTGCGCACAAAGGTTGTGCTGGCGCTAGACATCGCTTCTCCCCCCACCTTAATCCTCCCCCACAAGGGGGGAGGAAACTAACTGGTAGTGACCCCTTCTGGCCCTTCTCAGCACCATACCGCTCTCGCAGATTCCGTCTATAGATCAAGGATAGAGCGGACATTTGGGGGTCACAAACGTAATTCTTGAAATTATTGTCCACTGAGGTACTGATAACGGACGGGTTTCTGCGGCCAGCGGATCGGCGCCAGGTGACCCAAAGGGGACTCAATCCCAATTAGACGCGGACTCTAGAGCGATACGTCACATTAACCCGCTCGGAACGTAACAGGTATCCGATCAGCGCGACAGTAAATAGGAGTTCCACAGCCACTGAGACGATGGAAAAGCCCTGCCAATTTAAGTTATCTGAATAAAATAAGTAATAGAGCGCTAGCAAGAATAATTGCCAGGCGATGCTTAGGCTTAGGCCTAGGATGGCGACGGTGGGAAACCTTCGATGCTTCCCTAAGGCGAGAAAAAAGCAAACGACAAAGTAGACTGCGAATCCGATATGAATCGCTGTCTCAAATAGTTTCAGCCCGTTTAGGTTGGAGACTATGGCCTCAGATGCTGCACTCGCCGCACCTGAGATGAGCCCAGCTATCACAAGGATCATCCAGCCGCTATTTCCAAAATGCGCATGTGTTATCACTTCCTCAGCAGATAACGTACGCCAACTTGTCATGCTACAGCTCCTCATCACGCCCCCAAATTCGAACTATATACTGGAGTTCTTCATAAACCATTACAATGCAAATGCGAATTCCGTAGTGTCTGCCTTTGGCCCTTCCCTGCCAAAAAACCGCACCGCCGGATTCCGGCTGATCCCAGGGGTGCTGCGGACATTTATCTCAATGTGTCGGAAAACCGGAAGGACCGCCGCCCTGCTATTCCCGCCGTTTGCGGTTGGCCTTGCCCAGTTTCCACCACAGCAACTCACTTTTGACAAAAGCCTGGGCCAGATCGTGTTGGGGTTGTTCGAAAAACCGTTTGGCCGGGGCGCGTTCGAGCAGACGGCCGCGAAACAGGAACAGAATTTCATCGGCGGTCCGTTTCGCCTGGCTCAGATCATGGGTGGTCATGATGATCTTGGCACCCTGTTCATGGATCGCGCGGATCAGTTCTTCGACGGCGTGGGTCGCCGCCGGATCGAGGCTGGCGGTCGACTCGTCGAGAAACAACACCTGCGGGTTTAACGCCCAGGCCCAGGCGACGGCCAGTTTTTGCTGCTCGCCTAATGATTCTTTTGCATGTCAGCATCATTTAGACCTAAATCGTTTCTTGTGGACCCCAAACAATATCGCGCATTCAAGTCTCACGAGGCTGTAGACAAAAGCTCAGGTATGGAGAATGACAAAATGACAACTTATCAAAAAATTATAAGTGACGCCACCTGGCTTGGTGCGGACATCGAGAATTCAGAGCGCTGGGTTTATCGGTTAACCGAAGACGATATCGCCGAACTTGATCAGGCCCTGACGGGGGCCAGATCCCGTGGGGTTGGCTTGGCGGAACTGAAACGCGATGATTTTCCCCTGCCCGGGCTCGGCCCACGATTAGAGCAGATGCTGGACGAAATCGAGAACGGGTTGGGTCTCTTCCTGTTTCGCGGTTTTCCAGCCGAGGCATACAGCAAGGACGATTTACGGTACCTGTTTTGGGCCGTCGGCCTCTACTGTGGTACAGCCGTGTCACAAAGTAACCGGGGCGATGTTTTGGGTGACGTGCGGGCAATCGGTACGCCGCATGATGGTCCAGCTTTTCGGGGTTACACCAGCAACGGCGAACTGAGTTACCACACGGATGCTGCGGACGTCACCGCTTTATTTTGCCTGCAAGCCGCGAAGGAAGGCGGGTTGAGCCGGATTGTCAGCACCCCGGCCATCCACAATGCCATCCTCGCTGAGCGACCGGAGCTGCTGGCGCCTTTGTACGATATATATCATTGGGGCAGACAGGGTAATGAATTACCAGGACAATCGCCCTATTACACCCAGCCGATATTTGCTGTTGAATCCGGCCGGTTCGCTGGCCGCTACACGCGAACTCATATCAGAACGGCGGAACTGGGAGGCATAACCCCGACGCTGACCGACGCGCAGAACGAGGGGCTTAATTTCATCGACCAGATTTGCACGCGTCCCGCCTTTAACCTCACGATGATGTTCGAACCGGGGGATATGCAATTTCTCAATAACCACCTGACCATGCACACGCGGACAGCTTTCCAGGACGACCAAGAGGAAGAACGAAAACGTCATCTCCTGCGTCTCTGGTTCTCACCGCCGAATAGCCACGCGTTGCCCGAGAGTTTCCAGCCGTTTTTCAGGGATATCAACGCCGGGGCCGTACGGGGTGGATTTCCGAGCCCTGATGGACAGACAGTTTTTGAAACCCAATGAGCAACCAATTCGTGCTCAATGGTCCAAGTAGCGGCAGTCAGTTTGAGCGACCCTCCCCCCTCAACGGGAAGGGCTTTAAATCGATATGGCGGCAACAGAAGGAGGGGCTCTGTGCTCTCTGTGGTTACGCATTTTTATGACTAAATCGAATGATTCACCTCGCGGCAGCAGCGGGCTGGAAAATTCAGTTTGCCTGAATATGCGCTGCGCCATTGTAGATTCGACTCCGGCTTTATATAAGCGCGTAGCTCAGGATCCTTAATATATCGCCCCCGGAGTGACCGATATCGACAAATTAACACCCCCATCAGGAGGTCTCATGATACCCATTATTGATGCCCATCATCACATTTGGCGCCAACAGGATTTACCCTGGTTGCTTGGTCCTATGGTGCCACGTATTTTTGGCCCTTACGAAGCGATTCGAAGAGATTATCTGGTCGAAGAATATCAGGAGGATTTTTCACAATCAAATGTCGTGGCTTCCGTTTATATTCAGGTCAATTGGGCCGCAGAAAATGCAGTCGAAGAAGTGCGATGGGTGAATGACGTTGCTGACGCGTCTGGCTGGCCAACCGCTATCGTCGGCTATGCAAATCTACTTAGCGAAGGCGCGGGCGACGTCCTGAAGGCACAATCGGCTTTTTCACGCATGCGCGGTATCCGCATGCAATTGCACTGGCATGAAAACGAAATGTATCGGTTTGCGCCTGAACCGAATCAGATGAAGCACCCTCTGTTCAGGAAAAATCTTGCCATCATTGAGGACTATGGCTGGTCTTTTGATTTGCAGTTATTTGCCTCTCAAATGGCAGATGGCGCGGCGCTCGCAAACGCCTTCCCGAACATTACATTTATCCTGCAACATTCTGGAATGCTTGAAGATGACTCTCCTGATAGCCGAAACATTTGGCGAGAAGGGATGAAACGCCTGGCCGATTGCCCGAACGTTGTGAGCAAAACATCAGGCCTTGGCACATTTATTCACAAAAACAGCGCTACTCACATTAAGGATATCGTCGATCAAACGATATCCTTATTTGGCCCTGAGCGGTGCATTTTCGGATCTAACTTTCCTATCGAAAAATTATGGACAGATTATGGGTCTTTGGTCACTGCGCATCGGACGGCTCTTGAAGGCTATTCTGAAGAGGTTCAGCGCGCTGTTCTGCACGATAATGCACAACGCATATATCGGCTGGCGGATACATGATCGCCCGGGCGGCCGGCATAGTCGGGCACCAAGGCCACTGATATGAAACGCGGACCCGCACCTATTGCGTTGCCGCCCTGTTAGTCCCGCCGTTTGCGGTTGGCCTTACCCAGTTTCCACCACAGCAGTTCGCCTTTGACAAAGGCCTGGGCCAGATCGTTCTGCGGTTGTTCGAAAAACTGAGCGGCCGGGGCGCGTTCCAGCAGGCGGCCGCGAAACAGGAACAGAATTTCATCGGCGATGCGTTTCGCCTGGCTCAGATCATGGGTGGTCATGATGATCTTGGCACCCTGGGCATGGATTGCGCGGATCAGTTCTTCAACGGCGTGGGTCGCCGCCGGATCGAGGCTGGCGGTCGGCTCATCGAGAAACAGGACCTGCGGCTTTAACGCCCAGGCCCGGGCGACGGCCAGTTTCTGCTGCTCGCCAAAGGACAGGACCCGGGCCGGATGATCGCGCAGGCGACCAAGGCCGGCGAGGGCCAGGGCCTCTTCGGTGCGCCGCACCCGTTCCGCTTTGCCGACCTTGCGCAGTTTCAGGGGATAGTGAATATTTGCACTGACCGAACGCCTGAGCATAACCGGGCGCTGAAACACCATGGCCTGGTTGAGCCGCGCCGATACGGCGTCGGGATCGTTCCAGGTGACCTGGCCCTGCATCGGCGCGAGCATGCCGTGGCACAGTTTAAGGAACAGACTCTTGCCGGCCCCGTTGGGGCCAATAATGACGCTGGGCGGCCCCGCCTCGAACCGGCAGTTCAGATCCTTGATCAGGCGCTTGCCGCCGGCTTCAAAGACGACGTCGCTGAGTTGAAGCGGCAAAAGCGGCGGTGATGTGGTCATGCATGCCGCCTTTGCGCGGCGTCTTTAATGGCATAGACGGCGCCGTTAACAGAGACGGATAAAGACAGGAGAATAATGCCCAGCCCCAGCGCCAGGGCGAGATCGCCTTTCGAGACCTCGAGCGCGATGGCGGTTGTCATGACCCGGGTCACATGGTCGATATTGCCGCCAACGATCATCACCGCCCCGACTTCGGCGCTGGCCCGACCGAAACCGGCCAGCACCGCGGTGATCAGCGAGAACCGCCCGTCCCACAGCAGGGTCGGCAGCGCCGTTGTTGTGTTGGCGCCCAGTGACAACAGTTGATCCCGGTACTCCAGCCACAGGTCCTCGATCACCTGGCGGGTCAGGGCCGCGATGATCGGCGTCACCAATATCACCTGGGCAATGATCATTGCCGTCGGTGTATAGAGCAGGCCAAAAACACCGAACGGGCCTGAGCGGCTGAGCAGCAGATAAACGATCAGGCCAACCACGACCGGCGGCAGCCCCATCAGCGCGTTCAGAATAACCGCAAAAAGCTTGCGACCGGGAAATTTGAACAGCGCAATCGCCGCGCCCAGGGGCAGGCCGATGAGACAGGCGAAAAAAATCGCAACCAGACTGACGTAGAGCGACAGGCCAACGATTTCCATCAGGTCCGCATCCAGCGAAACCAGTAAGTTTAATGCGGCCCGTATCGCGTCGCCAAAATCATCCATGCCGCCGGTACCTGATCACGCCCTGCCAAAAAACAGTTGTCCAGCGTCTATGTCGCAGGATTGACGCAGGATTTCAACCACAGCCCGCAGGTCCGAGGCAATTTACCTGTGGAAATACAGATCATTGGTGCAGGGACTTGCAGACCAGCTATTGGCTGGCCATAGTTCCCGACCTATATAACGCAAACCAACTTAGTGCAGAACGGGTGCCTCGTAACAGATGTCAAACACGCAAGATTTCCTCGTTGTCCCAAACCCACAGGATCCGCGCCTGACCGAGCGCGTCGAAGGCATTTCCCACGACGGGTTGCGGGTGGAAACATCGGTAACCGTCGAGCGGCCGCTGACGCTTTTCCTCAATGGCCGCGAAATTGTCACCATGATGACGATCTGTGACTACCCGGAATATCTGGCCGTCGGCTATTTGCTGAACCAGAACATGTTGAGCGAAACCGACGAAATACTGGGCGTTGAATATGACGAAGATATCGAAACAGTGGTGGTCAGGACCGCAACGGAAACCAACTTCGAAGACAAACTGAAGAAGAAAACCCTGACCTCGGGCTGTGCCCAGGGCACGGTTTTTGGTGACGTCATGGAGAAATTCGAGGGCGCCGTGCTGCCGTCGGGCTCGGTCATCAAAACCTCCTGGCTCTATGCCCTGACCAAACAGATCAACACCGTCCCCAGCCTGTATCTGGAAGCCGGCGCGATCCATGGCTGCGCGCTCTATGAAGAAGACAGGCCGTTGTTATATATGGAAGACGTGGGGCGTCATAACGCCGTCGATAAAATCGCCGGTTACATGTATCAGCACGGCATCACCGGCGATAACAAAATTTTTTATACCACCGGTCGCCTGACGTCCGAGATGGTGATCAAGACGGTGCAGATGGGGATCCCGATTCTGGTCTCGCGGTCCGGCTTCACGGCCTGGGGTGTGGCCCTGGCCCGCCAGGTGGGATTAACCCTGATCGGGCGCGCCAAGGGCAGGCGGTTTATCGCGCTCGCCGGTGAAGACCGCATCGTGTTCGATGCCGATATGTCACAAATCACCGACGAGCCCCGCCGCGCGGGCCGCAAAGGGGCAGCCTGATGAATGCAGATATCAACGTGGTCGGGGTTTTGCTGGCAGGTGGTCTGTCGCGGCGCATGGGTGGCGGTGACAAGAACCTGCTGCAACTGGCTGGCCAGTCGATCCTCAGCCGCACCATCGCCCGGGTGACCCCCCAGGTCTCGACCCTGATTTTGAATGCCAACGGTGATGCCGGGCGATTTGCCAGCTACGGCCTGCCCGTTGTCGGCGATGTCATTGACGGCTTTGCCGGTCCGCTGGCGGGCATTCTGACCGGGCTGGAATGGGCCAGTGCCAACCGGCCCGATTGCCAGTGGATTGCCACCTTTCCCACCGATGCCCCCTTTTTGCCCGAGAATCTGGTTGCAAAACTGATGCAGGCGGTCGCCGCTGAAGGGGCTGATATGGCTTGTGCCACATCAAACAACCGAACCCATCCGCCCATCGCCGTCTGGCCGGTCCGCTTAAAGAACGAACTCCGCCAGGCAATGGTTGATGAAGACATGCGGAAAATCGACCTGTGGACGGGACGTTACAGCACCGCCCATGTGGCCTTCGATGATCCGGATATGGATCCGTTTTTCAATATCAACAGGCCAGAAAACCTGGATGAAGCCGAACGCTATCTGGCGCAATCCGGGTCAGGAAACTAATTATGGCGAAACACGAGAAGCTTTCTGTCGGTATCGTCATTGAACGGCGAGAACTTGACAACCCGTGGCAGGATTATCGATGGACACCGGTCGATGTGATCCCCGGCATTGTCATTGAGCCGGGCAGCGAATGGAAAAAACTGCGGGAAGGCGACGGCTGGGTGCATTTTCTGATCGGGTCCCGGGAAATCGAGCTTTTCCGCGGTGAAACCGAGGGCTACCGCTCAAACCTGTCCAATGACCCGCCCCGAATCTATGTGGTTTTGAACCCGGGTGAGGAAGCCGACGATCCTGAGGTCGTTCCCTTTATGGTAACGGTTTGCCCCTATGAAGGCGAAAGCTACACGGAAAGTGGTGAAAATATTGTCGAGGGCGTGGACATGCCGCCGGAAATCATCGGCTGGGTCCAGGCCTTTATCGACAAGCACCACGTGGATGCACCGTTTTTGAAGCGCAAGCAGAAGAAGGCCTATGACCCGCGCAAGGGCAGTCAGAGGCCGCGCCCCAGAGTCGATCAGGACAAGCGGGAGGATAGCTGAAATGGCACTTAAGGACGGACGGTTTTCGCGCTGGTCGGCACTGAAAAGCAAGGGTGGTGCCTCGCCGGAAGAAAATAACGCGGCCCAGGAGGCGGCGGAGACAAAAAAACCACTGCCGGCAACAGGCGGCCCAGAGACCCCGCAGGCGACCGATGAACTGGCCTATACCGGCAGCTTTTCGGTAAACCCGTACCGACGCCCCGCCGCCCCGGTTATGGCTCCCCTGGGCGGCATCGAAGAGGATGATGACGCGTTCCAGGCGGCGCCGGCTGCGGCGCTCGCCATGGTCAGTGGCGACATCGCCCATGACCAGAGCCCCGTTGCCTACGCCATGCCAGCAGATGCGGAGGCCGATGAGGAGGCAGAGCGCGAACTGAGCCCGGAGGAGACGGAAGTGGTAGCCGGCTTGCCGGCCATGGAAACGCTGACGGAAAAATCAGATTTCACCCCTTTTATGGCCGATAAAGTTCCGGAATTCATCCGCCGCAAGGCGTTGCGGGTGCTCTATCAATCACATCCGATTCTGGGTTTTCGCGATGGCCTTAACGATTACGACGACGACTACAACCTGATCCACACCCTGATCGATGCCGCGACCCAGTCCTCCTACGTGGTCGGCAAGGGCCAGGCCGCCGCCATGGAAAAGGAACCCGAAGCGCCGGTGGAGGAGTTGCAAGAAAGCGACGCGCCATTGCAGGCAGGTGTAGACGACGAGGACAGTACGGAACCGGCGACAGCTGCACACAGTGATCCGGAACCGGCCGGCGACGACGCAAACAGCGCCTCTTCATCGCAGGAGACAGACGATGAATCTGCCCCGAAAATCGCCACCCGGGAAGCGGAGCCTCCTTCAATATCAATTCGTGATGTGAGAAAGCCGGAAAAAAGAGACAAGCTGTTGTGAATTTTTGGCAAAAATCTATTTTCGCTTGATTTCGAAGCCGGAATATCCGGCTTAATGTGCATTGCAACACAATCTGATGCTACGTAAATGCCTAAAAACAGGCGGCGACAAACCCTAAAAAGAGGGTGTTAAACGCCGATGACCTGCTATTCCGACTCCTACGACCAATCCTTAAAATGGTTGCCGTAACCGGCATGTGCGTCGCCCACCTGATTATGCTGTAGTGCAGCAATAACCAAATAATGAGATAACCGGTAAACCCATAAAATGATTGCGGTTTTTATTGCTGTTTTTATCCGTACGAACGGCCCGGACCGGGCGGAATTTAATTGACTTCCAACGGGTTTGGAGCGGATACTCACAGAACTAGTAATTCTGCAATAGTCAGGCGGATACCCGTTTGACACCGAATTGGGAGATTCGGATTGCTGGATTTCGGGAAATAACTGCGCAAAAGCGCAGCAAAATAAGAGGACAACAGTGGAAGCGGAAACGGCTCGCGAAACCGAAAAATTTGGTAGCGAAACAGGACAACCCAACCATCGTCCCGCAATGGAAATTGCGGAAGAGGATGCGTTCCGTGCGCAGATTTATGGTCTGTTGTCACGGGTTTTGGTGTTGCCGATGAGCGTTGAAACGCTGGCCATTCTATGCGGCCTGAATGACGTCGAAGCCGACACAGACCTGAGCAAGGCGCTCAAGGGTTTGGGGGAGTTGGCAATGCGGACGCCCCAGGCACTGGCCGAGGATGAATATTCAGCCCTGTTCTACGGAATGGGCTCGGGTGGCGAGTTGCACCCCTACGCGTCCTATTATCTAACCGGATTTGTTTATGAAAAACCACTGGCGGACCTGCGCCGGGATATGACCGAGCTTGGGATCGAGCCGTCGGATTTAAACGACGAGCCGGAAGACCACATCGGCTTTTTAATGGAAGTGATGCACGGCCTGATCACCGGACGATTCGGCGATGGAGCCGATACCGAACGGCAACGGGATTTCTTCATGCGCCATATCGCCCCCTGGGCGACGCTGCTGTTCAAGGACCTGGAAAAAGCCGAAAACGCCAAGATTTACATGCCCGTGGGCACCTTGGGTAAACTGTTTATGACGCTTGAAGAAGAAGCGTTCGAGATGATCGCGGCCTGAACGGGCCGCAACGTGTGGAGATGGCTCGGTTATTGTGAGCCTGATGACTATTTAGCGAGTAACCAAAAGGGAGATAGCGATGGGTACATCTGAAAAGAAAACGCTTCCAAGGCGGGAGTTTTTGAAGGCGGCCGGAATCACCGGCGCTGCTGGTGTTGCTGCGGCAACGCTTTCAGGAACGCAAGCCAAGGCTGCAGTTTCCAAAACCAGTGGAGGTACTGGTTATCAGGAAACCGAGCACGTCCAAACCTATTATGATTTGGCACGATTTTAATCGAATTTCTGTAAGGGAGAGATCTACATGCTCACGAAAAAGAGCGGCGGGGTTACACAAGGCCCCCGTTTGAAGCAGGCTCTGGCAGGTGTAATTGGGGGAGCCATGGACCGGCGCTCCTTCCTGAAAAAATCAGGAATTGCAGCTGGCGGTGCCGCATTAGCGTCGGCCGTGCCTCTTGGCATGGCAAAGTCGGCTAAGGCTGCAACGGCAATCAAGGACATGACCAAGGTCAAGTCCGTTTGCACACACTGTTCGGTTGGCTGTACGGTTATAGCTGAAATCGACAATGGTGTCTGGGTTGGGCAGGAGCCCGGCTTCGACAGCCCCATTAACCTGGGTGCCCATTGTGCAAAAGGTGCCAGCGTTCGTGAGCATGCGCATAACGAGCGTCGTCTTCGTTATCCCATGAAGCTCGAGGGCGGAAAGTGGAAAAAAGTATCCTGGGATGACGCCATCAACGAAATTGGCGACAAGATGCTGGATATCCGCAAGACGTCGGGACCGGATTCGGTCTACTGGCTGGGTTCCGCCAAGTTCAATAACGAACAATCCTACCTGTTCCGCAAGTTCTATGCCTTCTGGGGCTCGAACAACGGCGATCACCAGGCCCGGATCTGTCACTCAACCACGGTCGCAGGTGTTGCCAACACCTGGGGTTATGGGGCGATGACCAACTCCTATAACGATATTCACAACAGCCGCGCAATCTTCCTGATCGGCTCCAATCCGGCAGAAGCCCACCCGGTTTCGGTGCAGCATATTCTGAAGGCAAAAGAGCAGAACAATGCGGTGATGATCGTTTGTGATCCGCGCTTTACCCGGACCGCATCCCATGCCGACGAATATGTCCGGTTCCGCCCAGGAACCGACGTTGCCCTGATCTGGGGCATCATGTGGCATATCTTCGAAAACAGCTGGGAAGACAAAGAGTACATCAAACAGCGCGTTTGGGGTATGGATCAGGTCAGAGCCGAGGTCAAAAAATGGACCCCGGAAGAAACCGAACTGGTCACCGGAGTTCCCGGATCTCAACTGCGCCGCGTTGCCCGGGCCATGGCCAACAACCGCCCCGGCACCTTTATCTGGTGTATGGGTGGTACCCAGCACACCAACGGTAACAACAACACGCGCGCTTACTGTGCCCTGCAATTAGCTCTGGGTAATATCGGTGTCAGCGGTGGCGGTGCCAACATTTTCCGCGGCCACGACAACGTTCAGGGTGCAACCGACATGTGCATTCTGTCGCACTCGCTGCCCGGATATTATGGCCTGGCAAAAGGTTCCTGGGCGCACTGGGCACGGGTATGGGATGTCAGCTACGATTATATCAAAGGCCGTTTCGCCGAAGAGAAGCTGATGAATTCCGCCGGTATTCCGGTCAGTCGCTGGATCGACGGCGTTCTCGAAGACAAGAAGAACATCGACCAGCCGGACAATCTGCGGGCCATGGTTCTTTGGGGCCATGCGGTGAACTCGCAGACCCGTCTGCCGGAAATGAAGAAGGCAATGGAGAAACTGGACCTGATGGTGATCATCGATCCGGTTCCGACTTTTGCTGCCGTCATTCCGGACCGTCAGGACGGCGTTTACGTGCTGCCTGCCGCTTCGCAGTTCGAGACCTACGGGTCGGTGACCGCATCCAACCGCTCCCTGCAGTGGCGCGATCGGGTCGTCAAGCCGGTTTACGAATCGAAAACAGATCATGAAATCATGTATCTGCTGGCGAAAAAGCTCGGTTTTGCGGATGAAATGTTCAAGAAAATCACGGTCAACGACAACGAGCCTTTGATCGAGGACATCACCCGCGAGTTCAACTCGGGCATGTGGACCATCGGCTACACAGGTCAGTCGCCAGAGCGTATGAAAGCGCATATGGCCAACCAGCATACGTTTGACAAGACAACGCTGCTGGCCCGCGGTGGTCCTGTCAGCGGTGAGTATTACGGGTTGCCCTGGCCATGCTGGGGAACTGCAGAAATGAAGCACCCGGGAACGCCGATCCTGTATGATCCGTCGAAACCGGTTGCCGAAGGTGGCCTCAACTTCCGTGCCCGCTTTGGTGTGGAATACAAGGGCGACAATTTGCTTGCTGAAGGGTCCTACCCGGTCGGTAACGAGCTGCAGGATGGTCATCCGGAGTTCTCCATGGCCCTGCTCAAAAAACTCGGTTGGGACGGTGATCTGACGGCGGAAGAAACAGCAGCCATTGAAAAAGTTGCTGGCGATAAAACCAACTGGAAGACGGATTTGTCCGGCGGAATCCAGCGGGTTGCCATCAAACATGGCTGTGCCCCGTTTGGTAATGCCAAGGCACGCGTTGTGGTCTGGACCTTCCCGGATCCTGTACCGTTGCACCGCGAGCCGCTGTATACGGCACGGCGTGATCTGCTGCCCAAGTACAAAACCTACAAGGACAAGCAGTCCTACCGCCTGCCGACCATGTACGAATCGATCCAGAACAAGGACTTCTCGAAGGAGTTTCCGACAATTCTGACGTCGGGTCGTCTGGTCGAATATGAAGGTGGCGGCGACGAAAGCCGGTCCAACAAGTGGCTGGCCGAATTGCAGTAGGACATGTTCTGCGAAATCAACCCAATCGATGCCAATAATGTCGGTATTCGTGACGGTCAGAACATGTGGGTGCATTCCCCGGAAGGCGGCAAGGTGCTTGTTCAGGCCCTGGTCACCGAACGGGTTGCCTCCGGTGTTGCCTTCATGCCGTTCCA